>JAZSRK010000033.1:0-19948 GCA_045538465.1 Candidatus Limiplasma sp.
AAGCGCTCTGAAGCGGTTCAAACGTCAATGTGCTCGCACCGGTGTTTTGGCAGAAGCTCGTAAGCGCGAGCATTATGAAAAGCCCAGCGTGAAACGCAAGAAGAAAGCAGAAGCTGCACGCAAGCGCAAGTACTGATTCAAGCAAACAAAAACCCTGTCCGTTATATCGGGCAGGGTTTTTTGTGTGGCAACGAACCGCCATTCCCCTAAAAAATGAGTCCACACAAGCGATACGTCTGAACAAAGCGCCACCAGCAGCAAATGTGCCGGTGGCGGTTTGTTTGTAATGCTTTTGCAGTATGAAAACACAAGAAGCTTTTGTATCGATTGTCAGTATTGTTATTTGCTTAGTGGGCTACGGTAAAGAAATAGCGGCTGATGTAGCCATCGGTGCCGTCTACGGTCACCTTGCACCATGTTTCGCCGATCTCGTTTACGGTGATCTCCGTACCTACGGGCAGCGTCTTGATAATAGGAGCGCTGAGACCGGCAGCTTTACGGAAATTGACGATGCTGTTGCCATTGGGGTTGATCAGCTTGGCAGCAAAGGGAGCAGTGGGGAAGGTGGACGAGCTGGATTGACCGGAGAGGGAGATGAATTTTTTCATCATGTAGCCGCTCTTGCCAGCTACCTTTACCTGATAGAAATCACCGCTTTCGCCGGTGATGGTCACCTGCGTGCCGTTGCGGTAGTAGCCCAGCACACGGGCATCGGTGCTGGCTTTTTCACGCAGCAGAAGCACTTGGTTCGCACCGGGATTCTTTACGATGCCCTGCTTCGTCTGGGTAGAAGAGCTGCCCAGCGAACCAGTCAGGTAGCGATTGGCCATGTAGCCGGTGTGCTCGCCAATTTGCACCTTGCTCCATTCCGTGCCGCGGCTGAGCACCTTTACGGCAGTACCGGTCTTAAAGCTGGTCAGAATGTTGCCGCTCATGGAGGGCTCATCCCGCAGGTTAAGGCCTGCACCGGTGTTGGTGCGCACATACAGGGTGCCGGAGGCGGTACCGTTGGTCAGGTACTTGCTCATCACATAGCCCTGCTTGCCATTCACGGTCACCTTGCTCCACTGGCCGGATTCCTCGTGCACAGTCATCCAAGTGCCAGAGGGGTACTGCCCCAGCACAGAGGCTTCCAGAGAAGGTTCTTTGCGCAGATTCAGGCTGCCGCCGTGCACCATCATGTATTCATCTGCCAGAGAGACCATGGGCAGGGCCAGAGCGGCGGTTACGGTAAGAGCCTGGAGGCATCTTTTGTACTGACGGGTTTTAGACATAAGGGGGATACCTCCTTTGTTTTCCTATGACCGTCGTGTTTCGGTCATGCAACCATTTGACGAATGATCCCTAGGTCTTCGTGCTGAGAAAAATGTTGCTTTTTGCCGCTTCTGGATGGTACTGGCGGTATTTTGGCAACCCTTGCCGGTGCGCAGAATAGCAAACAGGCTATTTGTATGGCATAACAGAAAAGACCCCTGCTTAAAAATGCCAGCGGCCGCAGTGGCGGCGGTTGGTTTTGCTGCCATGCATTACTGGGCAGCAAAAGTCGGTGCGCAGGGTATGCTAAGGCTGCCTGCAAAAGGGAAATGTGCTGTGCAAAAACCCTTTTGCTACGGCGATATACCAGCGTAAGATGAAGGAGGAATGGGTATGAACGTAATGAAAACCATGATGGTAGGCGCCTTGGGGTTTGCAGCTGGTGCAGGTGCAATGCTGATGCCGGGCAACCAAAAGATGAAGCGTCAGGCACAAAAGAGCATGGATAAGCTTATGCGACTGGCAAAGAACTGGTAAAAGCGCCATGGGCGGGATGTAGGCAATGGGCTGCATCCCGCCGGTGTTTTGCCAAAACCGGAGGGATGAAATGCGGCATTCAAAAAGGCGGCTGTTTGCATTAGGGGCGGCGTTGCTGGTGCTGCTTACGTGGCGGTTGTGGTGGCAGGTTTTGGCACAGCTATTATGCGGCGTACCTTTGGCATTGGCAGCTTTTCCGTTGGTGCTGCTATTGGAAAAGAAACTGCCGCCGGGGCTGGCAGCTGCTGTCAGTTTGGTTGCATTAGGTGCTTGTGTGCTGTTGGTGCTGGTGATATTGCTTCCTGCTTTGGGCAGGCAAGGGCAGCAGCTTTTGGGCTTGTTACCAGCGATCTCCGAGCGCATGAGCAGCATTGTGCATAAGGGAGAAAGCTGGCTTGCCAGCAACGGTCTGCCGGTGGCACACGGCTTGCGCCAGCAATTGGCCGTACAGGGCGAAGTGTTTTTGGTCAAGGCAACACCGGCTGTTCTTACATGGGCGCAGCAGGCTGCAGGTAACTTGAGCCGATGGCTGCTGTCGCCGGTGTTTGCCTTCTATTATTTACGGGACCGCAGCATTATAAGCGGTTGGTCGCTCTCGTTGCTGCCGCCGGATAAACGGAACATGTGCCAGCATCTTTTGCTGGAGATGCGCAAGGAGACGTTCGGTTATCTGCGCGGGCAATTGATGGTGTCGCTGGCAGTGGGCGGCTTAACGGCAGTAGGTCTGCTTTTGTGCGGCATCGATGCGTGGCTTTTGCTCGGTGTGCTGATGGGCATTTTGGAGCTGATCCCCTATATGGGCCCGTTGATCGGCGGCGCGATCGTGCTTTTGTTCAGCCTGCAGGCTGGTACGGGGCGTATGCTGTGGGCGCTGGCGGTGGTGCTGCTGGTGCAGCAGTTGGAAGGCGGCTGGTTGGCGCCGAAAATGATGAGCGATGCCACAAAGCTGCATCCGGTCGCTGTGCTGGCTATTATGGTAGCTGGCAGCGCTGCGGGTGGAGCCGTTGGTATGCTGCTGGCTGTGCCTTTGGCGTTGTGCCTGCGTGCTGTGTTCCGTGTGGCGGTACTGAGCCGCAGGGCATGATAGCTGTTCCAGACAAGAACGCTTATCAACGACCAAGATGAGACCATCATGAGAAGGGTATGAAAGAAAGGTAAAATATTCTGCATTTCGCTCGAAATGCTTTCCAAAACGTTTGGAAACGTGTATAATGAATTTGTACACCCTGTTATGAAGGAGGCGTTTTTATGCTCGAAACGGGCGGAACGGCCAAGTTTTCTCCTGTTATGGAAGCAGCCAACGATGCTCATGCGATCCTTAAGCATGTATACGGTGCTTTGCAGGCCAAGGGTTATGACCCCGTGACCCAGCTTGTGGGCTACCTTATTTCCGGCGATCCTACCTATGTTACCAGCTATATGCAGGCTCGCAGCATGATTTGCCGCATTGAACGGGACGAATTGATGGAAGAACTTGTGCGCGGCTACCTGAAAGGTTTGGACGGCTGATGGCAAACAAGCGAGTGATTGCCCTGGATGTAGGGGATGTGCGCATCGGCGTGGCCATCAGCGATGAAAGCCGCATCATTGCGCAGCCGCTGGAAGTATATAAGCGGGTGGGTTATGGCCCTGACAGCCGCTACGTTCAGCAGCTCTGTCAGCGGTACGATACCGATTTGGTGCTGCTGGGGCTTCCGTTGAATATGGATGGCAGCCGCGGCTCGCAGGCGCAGAAAGCAATGGCTTTTGGGCAAGTGCTTTCGGATGCGGGGCTGCGTGTGTTTTATCAGGACGAACGGATGACCACCGTTACGGCAGAACGGGTCCTCATTGGCGGCAATGTACGCCGGGAGGATCGTAAAAACTATGTGGACAAGCTGGCAGCTGCGGTTATTTTGGAACAATGGATCTCCTCCGGCGCAGTGACCGGTCATGATGAGGAAATGTGAGGGTATTACAATGGAAGAAAACAACAACATGGTTCAGCTTCAGGATGAAAACGGCAACGATGTAAACTTTGAACACCTGATGACCGTGGAATACGAAGGCAGCTATTATGTACTGCTGGAGGCCACTGAGGATATGGACGATTGCCAGCAGGGCGAAGCCATCATCCTCAAGATCATCCGTGATGATGAAAGTGGCGAGGATGTCTACGCCACCATCGAGGATGAAGACGAGTTGAACGCCGTGTTCGAAAAGTGCATGGCCATTATGGAGGAAGAGGACGAAGCCAACGAAGCCATGCTGTTGGATGGTTTGGAGTTGGTGGAGGACGAAGAGGAGGAGTAACCATGCCCAGACTGATCGGCCAACAGGTAATGCTCCGGGAATATCGGTCGGAGGATTTTGAGCCCATGCGCCAATGGGTGAACGACGAAAACGTTACCCGCTACTTGGCCACCCGTTTTTGGGCACCTCAGACCACTGTGGATACACAGGAATTTCTCAGCCGCATGATGCAGAGCAGCCACAATGGTTATAACTTTGTTATTGCCAATGCAGCCGACGGCAGCTATATTGGTCAGCTGGATCTGTTCCGGGTGGATTGGCGGCTTCGGTTAGGCGAGATCGGTATGGTGATCGCACGGGACGAAGACCGGGGGCGGGGTCTTGGCACCGAAGCACTCGGCCTGCTTACCCGCTTTGCATTTCAGACCCTCGGGCTTGAGCGGATCGAACTGGAGGTACATATGGAAAACAAACCAGCCATCCGTTGCTACGAAAAAGCCGGTTTTGTATTGGAAGGCATCAAACGCCATGCCTACTTTAATAACGGCACTTTCAGCGACTTGGGCATGATGAGCATCCTTCGGCAAGATTGGCAAGCTCTTCAGTTGCCTTAACACACCGCTGAGCGTTGGGCATATCCTGTATTATCCCGCACTGTGCAGGGTGGCGGGGTGCCCGCCGACGGGACATTTCCATCAAAACGAAGCAAGCTGCCCTGCCAGTTGCAGGGCGGTTTTTTTCTGTATTTGTCACCCTTTGTCGGCACAGGGATTGACTTTACCGTGGTATATGAGATAAAATGTGATTTTGTGAGGGGTACAAAGACCCCCTGAACCGTCTGGAGGGAAACGACGAATGGGTAAGATCGTTACAAAGTTTGGCGGCAGTTCGCTTTCGGATGCGGGACAGTTCCGCAAGGTACGTTCAATTATTGAAAAGGATGAGCGTCGTTGCTACGTCATCCCCAGTGCCCCTGGCCGCAGGTTTGACAAGGACGAAAAGGTGACCGACCTGCTTTACCGCACCTATCGCGCCAGCAAAAATGGCGAGGACTTCCACCCCATATTCCAGCAGATCCGCGAGCGCTATATGGAAATTGCGCAGGAGTTGCAGCTGAGCATCAATATTGCCCAGCATCTGGATGCTTTGGAGAAGGAAATTGAACATGGCGTTACCGAGGATTTCGTCGCCAGCCGCGGCGAATATCTCAACGGTTTGCTGCTGGCCGATTATCTTGGCTATGCTTTCCTCGACCCCAAGGATCTGGTGTTCTTCTCCGAGGATGGCACCTTCGACAGCGAATTGACGCATACCGTTATGTCCTCCACCCTCAAGCATGTGGAGCGCGCGGTCATTCCCGGCTTTTACGGCAGCATTGCCGGCGGCGAAGTAAAAACCTTCTCCCGCGGCGGCAGCGACATTACCGGTGCGATCGTAGCTCGTGCCGCCTATGCCGAGCTGTACGAAAACTGGACGGATGTGAGCGGTTTCTTGATGACCGACCCCCGCATCGTGCCGGAAGCAATGTCCATCCGCAACATCACCTACAGCGAGCTGCGCGAGCTTTCCTACATGGGCGCTGGCGTGTTGCATGAGGATAGCGTGTTCCCGGTACACCGTGCCGGTATCCCCACCAACATCCGCAACACCAACGACCCCGATGCCCGCGGCACCATGATCACCCATGGGGGCGTGGAGGAGGAAAATCCCTACGTTATTACCGGTATTGCCGGTCGTACGGGTTTTAGCGTTCTGTCTGTGGAAAAAGCCATGATGAACAGCGAAGTGGGTTTTGGTCGCCGTGTGCTGCAGGCCATCGAAGAAAACGGTCTGTCCTTTGAGCATATGCCCACTGGTATCGATACCATGTGCGTAGTGGTCTCTGCTGCTGAACTGGAGCCTGTGAAAGCCAAAGTGGTAAAGCGCATTATGGATCTTACTGCTCCCGATTCGCTCACCATTCAGGATGATATGGCCATTATCGCCACCGTTGGCCGCGGCATGGTGCAGAACCCCGGTACGGCTGCCAAGCTGTTTACCGCCCTCAGCCGTGAAGGCGTCAACGTTCGCATGATCGATCAGGGCAGCAGCGAGCTGAGCATTCTGGTCGGCGTGGATGAGAGCGATTTCCAGCGGACGATTCGTGCTATTTACGATGAGTTTGTTAAGGCGTGAGCCGTCCCCCATTGGTAAAGGAGTATGAACATGCCGCAGATCAATAAGCAGGATAACCACCTTTCCGGGTGCAGCGTGGCGCACCGGTTTTGGTTCCATTTCTGTGCGGTTTGTCTGGCATTGTATCTGGCTTATGTTGCCTATCTTTCCAAAAGCAGTTTGTTTGTGAGCACGGCGGATACGCTGTGCTCCCTGCTTTGGTTTGGGCTGATCGCAGCGGGTCTTTATGGCCTGCTGCTTTTTGTGTGCAAAAAACTTTCCTGCCGGATCTGCCCGACCCCCGCCCGCCGTGCAAAGCCGCTGCACCTTTGGCTGCTTTCCATGGGGATCGCTTTCGTGGTGCTGGGCAGCGCCTTTTTGAAGGCGTATCCTGGCGGTGTCAGCTACGATGCTGCCAACCAGTGGTGGCAAGCCCATAGCGGTGAGTATAACAATTGGCATCCCGTGTTTCATACGTTGCTCATTCGCCTGTGCACATTGGTGGTAGACCGGTACCCCTTTGTGGTATTGGTGCAATGCGTTTGCTTTGCTGCCGCCCTTGCTTATCTGACGGGCACATTGCACCGCTGCGGTGTACCGGCCTGGCTGGCGTTGTGTGTACATACGCTGGTGCTGCTTACGCCTTTGGTGCGCAATACCCTCATGTATGTATGGAAGGATAATGCTATGTGCATTGGCGCAGTCGTGCTGTGCGCCCAGAGCATCCGTATGCTGCAAAGCGGTGGCGCATGGCTGCGCAAGCCCGTCAATGCCGTGTGTTTCGGTTTGGTGTTGGCCTTTACCACGCTGGTGCGCCATAATGCCATTTTGTTTACATTGCCGCTGGCGTTGATCGTGCTGTGCAGCTATGCTGGTGTTCGCAAAATGAGCGCCTTGTCGCTGGCAGTCATGGCTGCATGCATGGTGCTGGTGCGCGGTCCGCTGTATGGCGCTTTGGATGTGGTGTACCCCAACAACACCGCCGAGGAGGCGGTGGGGCTGCCCATGATCGTGCTGGGCAATACCATGCAGCTTGCCCCCGATGCGTTGGATGAGCAGGCCAAAGCCTTCCTGCTGTCTTTGGCAGATGAAGAAGCGTGGCGCAATGTTTATCGCTTGAACGATTACAATGCTATCAAGTTTACCTATCCCAGAGAGCTGATCGCCGACCGTGATCCGCTGGAATTGCTGGGCATGGCTGCCCGTACAGCATCGGCAGCGCCCCGTATCGCTTTTGAGGCGGTTAATCATACCACCGGTTTGGTGTGGGATGTGACGGGGCAGAACATGGGCGTTGTAGAAGTATCCAATTCTGGCACATTGCCGGAAGAAAGCGTAGGGCATCCCCTGTTTAACAAAGCGGGCACATGGCTTTGTGCCTTGCTGGATGCCCCAATGCAGCTTTTACCCCTTCAGTGGCTTACCCAGAATATCGGCGTGCAGCTGCTACTGCTTTTGCTGACGGTGCTGCTGGTTCTCTACCGCAAGGGGTCAGCAGTGCTTTCGCTGGCTTTTCCCACTCTTATTTACCATTTGGCGACTATGCTCTTGCTTTGCGGCAACGATGCACGGTTCTTCCAATTCGCTATGGCCATCTCCCTGCCGTCCATTCTGGCGCTGTTTTGGCAGGCAAATGCAGAAATGTTACCGAACGAAACAAAGAAATAAAGTTCAAAACCAGTATTTACAAGAAAAGTCCATCAAATACTTGCCAATTTGATTACAGATGTGTTACAATTATACTCCCCTGTACTGGGGAGATCCGGAGGCTGAGGAAATGAAGAAGCACGAGATGCATCTGGTCATTCCGGCAACCAAAGAAGATGTGCTCACAGCCCGTTTGGCGGTGAGCGGTATTGGCATGCTTTGCGGCTTGGATGTGGGTCTGATCGGCGACTTGCGCATGGTGACCAACGAATGCTGCGATTGTCTCATCGGGCGCGCCCAAGTGCCGCAGATGCTTCAGGTGGATGCAGCGTTGGAAGACCAGCGGCTTTCGCTTACTTTTACTGCCGTTGGTACCACTGCCGAAGAAAGCTTCCCGGTAGATCACGATATCGCTTACGGCGTACTGTCTACCTTGATGCCTGAAGTGGAGCTTATTGAGGACGAGATGGGCATTGTAAAGATCGTATGTTCCATGCCCGCAAGCGGAGATGGCGGCAATGAGTGAAGACCGTATCATGCGGCTGCACGAGACCTATTACGCCACGAGAGATCTGGCCATCCGCGATGAGCTGACGGAGCTTTACCTGCCCCTATGCCGTGCGATGGCAGCCAAGTTTGTGGGCCGCGGCATAGACCGGGAAGATCTGGAACAGGTGGCAGCCATGGCGCTGCTCAACGCATTGGAACGTTTTGATCCGGCGCAAGGTTTCCGCTTTACAAGCTTTGCTGTGCCTACTTTGACTGGCGCATTGCGCAACCACTTGCGCGATCGGGGCGATGGTATGCGCATGCCCCGGGATATCCGGCAGCAGCTGTATCAGATGACCAAAGCGCAGGAACGCTATGAGCAGCAGTATCATGCCACGCCGTCTGCTTACGAGCTGGCAGATTATATGGGCATAAGCCCCGATGAGCTGCTCACCCTTTTGGATGCCGCCCAGCGGCAAAGCGCTGTTTCGCTGGATCATGCCGTTGGCGAAGAAGGCGACAGCACATTGGAAGCCTTTTTAGGGCGAGCCGATGTTCGGTTTGAAGAAATGGAACGCAGCCAGATGACCCAATGGCTTCTGGAACACTTGAACCCGCAGGAGCGGGAGTTGGTCACCCTACGCTACTGGCAGCAGCTTGGGCAGAGAGAGACTGCAAAACAACTAGGCATCTCCCAGATGCATGTAAGCCGTCTGGAAAGACGCATCTTGGCTCGCTTACAGGTGCTTGCAGCCGAAAACAACGGCGTGCTCGCCTGAGCCTGAAACGATCACGAAACAGAAAGGAGGCAGTACCTTGCAGCAGAATCCTTTTCAGGGCATGAACCCCGAAGCGCAATGGCAGCAGCAGAACGGCATGCCTCCTTATGGTATGCCTGGCAACGCAGGTATGCAGCCGCCTATGGGTCAGCAACAGCCCCCGATGGGCTATCAGCAGCCGCCCTATGGCATGCAGCCGCCCATGCCCCAACCCACGATGCCGCAGCAGCCGGTACAGCCTCCGATGATGCAGCCCCCTGTGATGCAACCTCCAATGATGCAGCAGCCGGTCGCACCGCAGCAGTGGCCGCCTCCCGGCGCACAGCAGGCCATGACTCCGGAAATGATGCAGCAGATGCAGTACGAGGCTTGGCAATGGCAGCAGACGCAGCAGCAGGCCTTTCCCACCCAGCCGATGCGCAGACCCAAGCGGGAAAAGCCGCCCAAGCCGCCCAAGCAGCCCCGTCAGAATGGCGGCAAAGGCGGCTTCGGTAAAGGGCTGATCGTTGGCTTACTGTTGCTGGCGCTGGTAGGTGCTGGTGCGTATTTCTTCTTCTTTCGTCAGGGAGAAAGCACCCCCTCGTATGCGCAGATCGAAATGGGCACCCTTGGCAATACCTTCCGCGGTGATGCGCTGATCGTGCGCAACGAGACCGCCTACGATGAGGAAGGCGTGCAAAGTATCGAGTACGAAGCAGAGGAAGGCAGCCTCGTTTACCGAAGCGACCCTCTGTGCTACGTTTACTCCACTGGTTATTCCACCAGCGAAATGAATGCCTTGCAGGATTATCGCGACCAGATCAACGACTACCAGCAAACCTTGCTGGCCGCCGAAACGGCTTACGACCAGCGCATGGAAATGCTGGGGTCGGAAGTGATCGAGCGCGGGCTTGAGGTGCGCAGTCTGGTGCAGGGAGCCCGCGGTAACCTGATCAATCAGGAGACCATACTGGCAACCGCCATTACACAGCGGCAAAACTATTTCCGCAGCAAATACGCCAGCGACACCCGTCTTAGCCGCCTATACGACGATGAAAACACCCAGCAGCAGCGTATTGAAAGCTGGATAAAGCCCAAGCTGGCTGCGCAGGAAAGCATCGTCAGCTTCTATACAGATGGTTTTGAGCATGCTCTGTCGCCGGAATTGTTCGAAACCTACACGCCTTCTCAGGTGCGTGCCATGATCAACGGCGAAAAACCGGAAACCAGCGCAGCACAGCGCGGACGTATCGACCTGTACCGTTTGGTAAAGAAGGATAACTACGCTGTTTTGCTGCTGATCAACGACAAGAACTGGAACCCCACCAAGGATGAAGTGTACGAGCTTACGCTGGAACAGTTCACCAATACCAAGGTGCAGGCCAAGGTGCTATCCTACGCCCGCTCCGGCGGCGAATTGCTGGTGCGTCTTGCTGTGGTGGATGATGTGACCAACGTTTTGTATATGCGTACCTGCGAAGCGACCCTTAGCGAAGCAGTGGAATGCATGACCGTGCCCGTGGCCGCCCTGTATACACAGAACGGCTCCAAGGGCGTGGTGATCGACCAGAACGGCGTACCCAGCTTTGTGCCCGTCAACGTGCTGGATCAGCAGGACGGCAAAGCTTTTATTCAGCCCATACAGTCTGGCGTTCTTTCCGAAGGGATGAGCGTGCAGCTGTTCCAGTGATCCATATCAGCCAAGCAAGAGAGGGGGAGAAGGATGGAAACGGCTCCGCAGTTGCTTTCTGGGCTTCAGGTGAGCGCAGATACGCTGGCTGCCAATGTACAGCGTATCTTGGATGAGTTGAACAAAAATCGTTACGAAAATTCTCAACCGGCTCGGCTCGTGGCCGTTACCAAGACGGTCGCCCCCGAAGTTGTCAACCTTCTCAAACCCTTGAATATCCTTGATATCGGAGAAAACCGCGCGCAGGTGGCTGTGCCCAAATTGTCGCAGATCGAGCCGGATTTTCGCCTTCATTGGATCGGAAGGTTGCAAACCAACAAAGTGAAGTATATAATAAATTCTGTATATATGTTGCATACGCTGGATAGGCTTGCACTTGCGCAGGAGGTGCAGCGTCGGGCAGCAGAATGCGATCGGGTGATCCCTTCGCTTATACAGGTCAACATTTCCGGCGAGGAACAAAAAGGCGGTATGCCGCCTGAGGAGGTTCTGCCCTTCCTTCGCCAGATGCGCGATTTTTCCAACATCCGCATCAAGGGCTTGATGAGCATCATGCCTGCCATGGCTACGCAGGAAGAATTAACTGCTTTGTTCCGCGGTATGCGCCGCCTGTTTGAACAGCTTCGTCAGGAAGCGGTAGACGGCGTTGATATGCAGGAACTATCCATGGGAATGTCCGGCGATTACGCCATCGCAGCCCGGGAGGGCGCAACAATGGTACGAATCGGCACAGCGCTGTATCAGCCTTTTGCGCAGTGAACGATTTTGGGAGGTTCGAGGATTGAGTATGTTTCGCAAGGTCAGCAAATGGCTGACCGATAAGGGCGACCAGTTTGTCCGGGGCGGAGAGCCGCAGGGCATGCAGGGTGATTCTGCCTATGGCTACGATGCCGAGATGGGTGACCGCCAGATCATCGATCCCTTTAACGATGGGGATGTAAAGTACGGCGGCCGCAAGCCCTACCGCAGCCGCGCCGAGCAGGAAGCTGAGGCCTATCAGGCACAGCGGCAGGCGCAGCAGGAAGCCGAAGCGCAGCAGGCACAAATGCAGGCTCAGTATCAGCAAGAGCAGATGCAGCAGGCCGCTGCCTATCAGCAGCAAATGCAGCAGACTGGCGCTTATCAGCAGCAGAATTACCAGCAGTCGGCCTACCAGCAGGAACAGTTGCAGCAGACTGGTGCCTATCAGCAGCAGAATTACCAGCAGACTCCCTATCAGCAGGAGCAGATGCAGCAGACCGGCGCTTATCAGCAGCAGAATTATCAGCAGGCTCCCTACCAGCAGGAACAGCCGAATCCTCAGCAGCCCGGCGGTAATGTGGTCACCTTCCCCGGTATGCAGACAACGCCCGATGGCATGGTTTATGCCCATGTGGAATACATCGTGCAGCTTACCAGCCGCAATGAATGCCGTAAGGTGATCGACTATATCCGTACCAACGCTTCCGTGTTCCTGAACATGGAAATGATCGTGGAACCCAGCGAACGTCAGCGCTGTGTGGACATGCTCAGCGGCGCTGCCTATGCTTTGGGCTGTGCGCTCAATAAGATCTCTCCCCGGGGCGTATACCTGATCTCCTCGCCCTCTGTGCGGGTGATGATGGATAACGCCACCCAGAAGTTGGCGGCAGCCCCCGAGATCCGCAGCTTTGCCCGTCAGAGCTACGGTCAGGAGAATACTCAGCAGCGCCAGCAGATGCAGCAGCAGCCTGCACCCGAAGAAAAACATGAGGAAGCTGTACGCAGCGGCGGGTTCTCTTCCGGTTCGCCTACCCAGCGCTTCCAGTCTCAGGGCGCACAGGGTATGTCGGTCAGCTTTGGCACCGCCATGGCGGGCAGCCACACCAGCATGCATCGGGCTATCAATGCCCAGCGCTATAATGCTCAGTAACCATGCCGTACGAAGATGATGAGGCGCTGCTCCAGCGGCGCTTGACAGAATTGGCACAGCGGGCAGAGCGGATGGATGCTGCAACTTATTCGGAATTTCTTACGCCTCCACAGGCGCAGCTGGCGATGATAGCAGCCAAAAAGGCTGGCGTACAGGTAAGCTTGTTCGGCGGTTACGATGATGCCGAGCGCCAGATGGCATGCTTTTTGCCGGATGATCTCGTGCAGCCGCAGTGGCCTATGCAAGCGTTGCAGCTCACATGGCCTCACCAAACGGCTCCCACCCATCGGGATCTGTTAGGCAGCGTGATGGGCTTGGGCATTCGCAGAGGTTTGGTGGGCGATATCGTGGTGGAAGAAGACCGAGCCTATCTGTTCGCCGATGCTGTTATGTGCAGCCACATTGCCGATACCCTTGCTTCAGCGGGCAGGGTTCATTTGCAGCTGGAATTGCTGGATGAACTGCCCACTCCGCAGCCCCCGGAAGGGCGCACTGTGCGGGATACCGTTTCTTCTCCGCGGCTGGATGCGGTGGTGGCAAGCGGTTTTTCCATTTCCCGGGCCAAGGCAGCGGCCCTGATCAACGCCGGGCATGTAAAGCTTCGGCACGCCCCTTGCATCCGAACAGATGCGCATGTAGGCGAGGGAGATGCCATCTCCGTGCGCGGGCTGGGGCGACTTGTTTTAAGCGAGATTGGACAGCCGACCCGCAAGGGCCGCTATCCCCTCAATATGGTTCGCTATGGTGAACGTAAATAACCTACGGGAAACTGAAAGGAGAATGAACATGGCTTTGACGATTGACGATATCCTGGATAAAGAGTTTGCGCTGAAGGGCGGCGGGTATGATCGCGATGATGTGGACCAGTTTCTGGACGAGATCTGCGATGAAATGACCAATATGCAGAACTACATTGCCGATCTGGAAGGCAAGCTGAACCGCACTGAGGAGGCTCTGCAGCAGGCACAGGCCGAAGCTGTGGCTGCTCCTGTTCAGGAAGCACCTGTGCAACCCCAGCAGGCTGAAGCCAATTTGGGTGCTACGCTGGAGAGTATGTTCCGCCGCGCTGGTCTGGTAGCTGATGATACCGTGAAGGAAGCCGAAGAAAAGGCCTCCGGCATCATCAAAGAGGCCGAGGAAAAAGCTTCTCAGATCTTGGACGAGGCACAGGAAGAGCGGGAGACCATCCGCAAGAGCCTGACCGACCTGAAGGCTGCTGCCGGCACCTACCGCCGCAGCTTCTTGGAGATGCTGGATCAGCATCGTCAGGCATTGGAAGCTACCAAAGGCGTTTTCGACGAGGAAGAAGCCTAAGTAAAACAACGAGCCGTCACTTCATTCAAAGGTGACGGCTCGTTTTGTATGTATCGTGTGTACTTTGCAGCGCAGTACCTGCAAATGTAAGGTGATCTCGCTAAGGGTGGTGTTTACCAGCACTTCTTCAGGCACGGAGAAGCCCATGGGGGTCATGCTCAGGAAACAGCGGGAGTCTTCTTGGGTAAGGGAAAAGGTCTGACGGATCTCCGCTTGTTCCAGTATGTCTGCATGTTTGGCAAGATGATCCAGCACTTGCTGGTTGCTATAGCCCTCTTGGCGCAGGTACAGCTGAAAGGCTGTTCGGATCTCTGCAAGATAATCCGCATCAGGGATCACCTTGATCAGCTCACCGTCAGGTTTCAGAACCCGATGGAATTCTTCGTAATTGGCAGGCGTAAATACATCCAGCACCACGTCGGTCTGGTGGTCGGCCAGCGGCAGCTGCTTCAGATCAGCTACCAACCAAAGTGCTTTGCCGACTTGGCGGGCTGCAGCACGAATGCCGTCCCGGCTCAGGTCGAGACCGATCATGGTGGCAGCAGGAAAACGCTGTGCTAACTGTCGGGTATAGAAACCTTCACCGCAACCTGCATCCACCAGTGTAAAGGCAGCATCCCCGTGCTTGCGAGCGATCATGCGGCTTACTGCATCCAGTACTGGCTGGTAAAAGCCACCTGCCAGTATACGGGCTCGGCTTTGGAACAGTGCCGCATCGTACTTTTCTTTGGTTTGGTCGTGCTGAGGTGCAAGGTTTACATAGCCCTTGGCGCATAGGTCGTAGCAGTGGTTGGCAGCGCATTTCAAGCTGGTGCCTACCAAGGCAAAAGCACTGCCGCAACGAGGGCAGGCCAGATGGGGCAGTGCGGTAGATAGCACCTGCTGTAAGGCTTGAAGATTCATGCAAGACCTCCTGAAAAAAAGGCAGAATACAAAAGAACCGCACTGCTGTGCGGCTCTTTTGGTAGCTGGTGCGATCGACGGGACTTGAACCCGTACTCGGTTAAGAACACGCCCCTCAAACGTGCGCGTATGCCAATTCCGCCACGATCGCATGTCACCTTTCCGGCAACGAAAATTATTATACATGATAATGCATTCGTTTGTCAACGTTTTTTTGCGTAAACCTGATGGGAATTTTGTTTTGTTTGTTAACGATGACCATGCTTCAGGCAAGCGATCGACTGATGTTGACAAATGCCACAGTCGCCAATACCGGCTTCGCTGAATGGCAGCTTTAACCGGAATACGCAGCAGCAAGAGCAAGCAGAATAGTAGTGATGCAGGTCGGTTTGTGCTGGTAAAAGCATGTCGATGTCATCTGCATACATCCAGTCGTGCTTGCATCGATCATGTGAAAAAAACATAGGTCGTATGGTTGTAAATATTTGTTTGCCAAATATGCAAAGTGTATTCATCATCTGTTCATCAATTGGACAAAAGTATGTGTTATGATGATATCGTAGTAAGGAGGGATCACTACATGATGAACAAAAAGAATTTCTTTCGTACCCTTTCCATCGTTTTGACCCTTGCGCTGGCCATCAGCCTGAGCACCTCCCTGCTTCAGAAGCAAAGCACAGCCGGCGCAGAAAGCGTCCAACTGTCCCAGAACGCCACGGTGGTGACCAGCCCCTTTACCGAAGCGGTGCAAAAGGTGCATGGCAGCGTAGTTGGCGTTAATAACTACACCATGAGCTATGGCTACAACGGCTTTGGCGATTTTGGCTTTCCCTTTGGTTTTGGCTTTGGCTATGGTTATGGCTACGGCAATGGCCCTCAACAGCAAGAGCCTGAAGAAATGCTCACCGGCAGCGGCAGCGGTGTTGTGGTGGCACCAGGTTATGTGCTTACCAACTACCATGTGGTAGAGGATGCCGTTCGTCTGGAGGTCGTCTCCGGCGAGGAGACCTACGAGGCCGTGCTGGCTGGTTCCGATGAGGCGCTGGATCTGGCGGTTTTGAAGGTGGAAAAACTGCCCATCGAGCCCGTTGTGCTGGGCGACAGCGATGTGCTGAACGTTGGCGATTGGGCGATCTGCATCGGCAATCCCCTCAGCTTTACCGGCACCACCACGGTAGGCATCATTTCTGGTCTGAATCGTGAGATCACCAATTCCACCACCGACGTGTATGGCCGCCGTACCGATAGCGTTAATTTGATGATCCAGACCGATGCTGCCATCAACGCTGGCAATAGCGGCGGCGGCATGTTCAATGTAGCTGGCGAACTGATCGGTGTACCTTCCATGAAGTATACCGGCAGCTATATGTCTGCTACCTCTGTAGAGGGTATCGGTATGGCGATCCCCATCAATGTAGCCAAGCCCCTCATCAACGATGTGCTAAGCGGCAACACCAGCGCTTCGCAGGCTAACAACAGCAGCAATTCCGGCAGTCTGACCACCGCCGAAAAACCCCGCATCGGCGTTACCGTTGCCAACCTGAATACCAGCCTGTCTGCTGTGGCAAATGGCGAATTGCCTAACGGTGCTTACATTCTTGAGGTGGAAAGCGGTTCTCCTGCCGAGAAGGCCGGTCTGGTACCCGGCGATATCGTTGTAGAAGTGGATGGCACCATCGTAAAGTCCACCACGGAAATGATCAACATCCTGCAAAATAAGCAGGCAGGCGATATGGTCGCTATGAAGATCTACCGTGTGGAAGGGCTCAACGACATGGAAAGCTTTGAGGATATTCCCGATGGCGAGTACATCGATCTGACCGTGGAACTGGCGATTTTGGACAGCGTAGCCCAGTAACACCATAACAACATAGGCAATACGCGTAAGCAGATACGACCCCCGCCTCCTGTTTAAGGAAGCGGGGGTCGGTGTATGGTCGGGTCAGGCGTTTTCACTGTCAGGCAGGGGAGTTGGCTGTGCGCAGGGCACCAGCAGACTGGCCAGCAGTACTGGCGCAGCGTAATACAGCCCTAACAGATAGCGCATAATGGCCACAGGGCCAAGCAAACAGGTGAGCCAAATGGCCAGCAGGAAGGCAAAAGCAGTCATTTTGCCCCGCTCCTTGCGGTAGGCTGCAAAGGCGAAACCGATCATGCACAGCCAGACCTGCACGGCAGGGTCGGCCAAGTAGTTCGTGCCGGGAATGCCAGCAAAGGTCATAGTTTGGTCGTAGGTCTCGTAGAGCGCACGTAGTTTGGGCAGGTAGGAAGTTTGCTCGATGGGGAACCATTCCGGCTGCTCTACGTTGAAATCGAAACTGGTATACATTTCAGAGCCCGGCAGTAAGTAGGGCAGGTTTTGGATGAGGAAGGCTTCGGCGTAAGTATCCAGATGCCCGGGCAGCATTCGGGCCCAAAGGGAGAGCAGGGCAGGAATGTTTTCATCCAGCAGGTCGTAGTCTACAGGCCATTTGACCGGGTCGGAGATGCGCGCATCGTAGCATTCCGGCAGGTTTACATCCCCATACAGGGTGGATAGCACTTCCTCGGTATCCAGCGAAAGCGCATCTGGGTCGTTCTGCAGGGTACGGGCCATTTGCTGCAGCGGTGCGGAAAGGATCTCTACTTTACTGCCTTCTTCGGCATCCAGCGCATAGATCAAGCCGGTGTTAGCAGCCACATACAGTACCATGGAAACAAGCAAGAGCACCATTACAGGCAGGCGTTTGCCTTTCAGACAGCACAGCGCAAAGGGGAGCAGCAGCACCAGCGCATAGATGCCGTTGTTGCGGAACAGCATCATCAAAACGGCGTTCAGTACAAAACCGAGCCCACGGAAAAAAGTCAGCTTTTGCTGCCACAAGTCTGCCAGCTGCAAGCAAAAGACCATCACCAGCACACCGAAGATAACATCCTTTTGCGAATAGAAGACCCACGGCGCATAGAACGGGGATAGACCAAACAGCAACGTGACCAAAATTCTTGCCCAGACCGGCACGCTGTGCCGCTTCAGCCAATGGATGGCATAGGCTACGCAGCCTGCTACTACCACCAGCTGGATGGCGCAGTACAGCGCCAAACCATTGGTGGCATAGCTATCGGGGCTGGCATCGATGCCCAGCATCATGCAAAAGCCCAGTAGCAGCGTGTGCAACAGCGGGTGATGGGCAGAATGTTCCTCGTTATAGTAGGAGTAGAACTGGGTAATGGAGTCGGCGGGGAAATGCCCGGGCCAGAACGCCAGCCAGACTGGTATCCAGCAGATGAGCAAAAAGAGAAAGACCACCAGCCAGTTGCCTGTAATGCGCCCAAAGAGCCCTTCTTTCTTGGGCACCCGATCTGCCTGATGCTGCATCAGCGCAAAAAGCACGCAAAGGGCTGCGAAGAAAACCACTGTCCACAGCACAAACCAAAGCGCATCCGTCCAGCGGAGCGCGGCAAAGGTGCCCTCTGAACGCAGAGGTGCGCATATTGTGCACAGCAACGCTAACAATACCGCTGGGATCAGCGCTGCCAGAATGAGGCGCTTATTCAAAAGGTTTGATGCGCTTTTTGCTTTGGTATCCATGTGTTTCGCTCCTTGCATGCAAAGGTTTCGGTCTATTATAGCACAGCCGCAGGGCTGGATACAACGTAAAAGGGGTTGTCTCAAAATACAATTTTGAGAAAAGTAAAGGCATGGAATGTTGCTCATCCGGCAGCATTCCATGCCTTTTTTAACAGTCTTTTGCGATGAATTGGTAATATCTTCTTGTTTTGAGACAGCCCCTTGATAGAAAATTTAGAACACCATCTTGCTCTGGATGTAAGCGGGCAGATCCTCGATCTTTACACGCTCCTGCGTCATGGTGTCACGGTCGCGTACGGTGACGGACTGGCTCTCTTCGGTGTCGAAGTCTACGCAGATGCAGAAGGGCGTGCCGATCTCATCCTGACGGCGATAGCGCTTGCCGATGGAGCCGGTCTCGTCGTATTCTACCATAAAGTGCTTGGACAGTTTTTCGTAGATCTCGGTGGCCAGACCGCCCAGCTTGTTCTTCTGCAGGGGCAGCACGGCGCACTTGTAGGGAGCCAGAGCGGGGTGCAGGTGCAGCACGGTACGCACGTCGCCGCCTTCCAGCTCTTCTTCTTCGTAAGCGTTGCACAGGAAGGCCAGCACCATACGATCTACGCCCAGAGAGGGCTCGATGCAGTAGGGCACGAACTTCTCATTGGTGGTGGGATCCATATACTCCATGCCCTTGCCAGAGTGGTTCTGGTGCTGGGTCAGGTCGTAGTCGGTACGGTCGGCAATGCCCCACAGTTCGCCCCAGCCGAAGGGGAAGAGGAACTCGAAGTCCGTGGTAGCCTTGGAGTAAAAAACCAACTTCTCAAGCTCGTGGTCGCGGAGACGCAGGCTCTCTTCCTTGATGCCAAGGCTCAGCAGCCAATCGCGGCAGAAGGCACGCCAGTAGTTGAACCATTCCAGATCCTCGCCGGGCTTGCAGAAGAACTCCAGCTCCATCTGCTCAAACTCGCGCACACGGAAGATGAAGTTGCCGGGGGTGATCTCGTTGCGGAAGCTCTTACCGATCTGGGCGATACCAGCGGGGAGCTTCTTGCGGGTGGCGCGCATCACGTTCTGGAAGTTGACGAAGATACCCTGAGCGGTTTCGGGGCGCAGGTAAATCTCGTTGGTGGAATTCTCAGTAACGCCTGCATGGGTCTTGAACATCAGGTTGAACTGACGAATGCCGGTGAAATCCTTCTTGCCGCAGGTGGGGCAAACGATGTCGTGCTCGTTGATGTAGGCTTCCAGTTCGCGGTTGGTCCAACCGTCGCCGGTTTCAGCGCCCTGGGTGAAATCCTCAATCAGCTTGTCGGCGCGGAAGCGGGCCTTGCAGGCCTTGCAGTCCATGAGCGGATCGTTGAAGCCGCCCACATGGCCGGAGGCGACCCACACTTCGCGGTTCATGAGGATGGCGGCGTCCAGACCAACGTTGTACTTGCTTTCCTGAACGAACTTCTGCCACCATGCCTTCTTGACATTGTTCTTGAATTCCACGCCCAGAGGGCCGTAGTCCCAGCTGTTGGCAAGAC
>JAZSRK010000152.1:0-5494 GCA_045538465.1 Candidatus Limiplasma sp.
TCTGCCGCGAGGAAACCCTTCAGCGTGAACCCTCTCAGTCAGGCTGCGCCTGACAGCTCTCCCAGAGGGAGAGCCAAGGGTGGGACAGCCACGCTTGACAGTTCTACCAAAGGGAGAGCCAAGGGTGGGACGACGGCCAACCTGCACCACCACTTGTTCGGGTTGCAAGGCGATGCACGTTGGCAGCCACCAGCCGGCCCGCACCGCGACGGTAGAGAGCGACGTCAAATCCCCTGCTCTTTTTTGCGGCGGGGAAAAGGGCAAACGTAGCTGCGCCAAGTGACGGTTACCACAGCCAATTTACGATATGCACTTGTTAGTTTTGCCCGCCGCCGCAAAAAAGGGCGATCAAAGGGATTTGACCAAAGCGAACGTGTCGCTGTTTTCTGGTTACTCTTTTTAAAAAGAGTAACCGCAGGGAGTGGGGGTGCGTAACCCCCACCCAGTTCCTCGCAGCGGCAGTGCGAGATAACCACACAGCGCCGCTGCCGCCAGCAGCAAATGCTTGGCGAAAGCGAAGGGGTGGCACCCTCAGTCAGCTTCGCTGACAGCTCCCTCGCTTCGCGAAGGAGCCTTTGGCTGGCTGCCCTCGCAGCGGTACTGCGAGATAACTATACAGCACAGCTGCTGTCAGCAGTAACTGCTTGGCGAAAGCGAAGGGGTGGCACCCTCAGTCAGCTTCGCTGACACCCTACGGGCCGGTCGCAGGCAAAGCCTGCTCCCCGCTTTGGCTAAAAATGTGCCACTGGCACATTT
This sequence comes from Candidatus Limiplasma sp., assembly GCA_045538465.1. GTDB lineage: Bacteria > Bacillota > Clostridia > Christensenellales > Aristaeellaceae > Limiplasma. Next base: position 757 of record JAZSRK010000152.1, read on the forward strand.
TCTTAACGCGTCGCGCCCACGCTTCGCGAAGGAGCCTTGGGTTGGATACCCTCGCAGCGGCACTGCGAGATAACCACACAGCATAGCTGCTGCCAGCAGCAAATGCTTGGCGAAAGCCAACCCCTCTCAGTCAGGCTACGCCTGCCAGCTCTCCCAGAGGGAGAGCCAAGGTAGGATGGCTTCCCAGCTCCCTTTTGCGAAAGGGAGCCTTCGAAAAGAAGGCCAACACAAAAACCCCCGCCGCCGGTTCACGCCGACCGGCAGGCAGGGGTCTCAGGGGAAGCCTTCCCCTTTTTACTTGCGCTCTTTTGCAATATAAATGGGACGGCGCTTGGTCTCCAGATAGGTCTTGCTCAGGTATTGTCCCAAAATGCCCATGCAGAACAATTGAATGCCGCCCAGCAGCAGAATGATGCAGATGGTCGCCGGGAAACCCGCTACAGGATCGCCCCAGACGAGGGCCTTTACAAAGAAGAACAGCAGCAGCATAAAGGCGATAATGCAGAAGATGACGCCCGCAATAGATGCAATGGCCAGCGGCATGGTGGAAAAACCAATGATGCCGTCAATGGAATAAATGAGCAATTTCCAGAAATTCCACTTGGTCTCACCGGCGCTGCGCTCGATGTTTTCATACTCCAGCCACTTGGTTTGAAAACCCACCCATGCGAAGATGCCTTTGGAAAAACGGCTGTATTCCTGCATGGAAAGGATGGCATCCACCATCTGGCGGGTCATAAGACGAAAATCCCGTGCGCCGTCTACGATCTCGGTACGGGAGATCTTGCCCATGAGCCGGTAGAAGGCACGGGCAAACCAGCTGCGGATCTTGGGCTCGCCTTTGCGGGTGACCCGGCGGGTGGCCACACAGTCGAAACCTTCCTTCTCGAGCCCTTCCAGCATTTGGGGCAGCAAGGCGGGAGGATCCTGCAGGTCCACATCCATAATGGCTACATAGTCGCCGGTGGCTGCTTCCAGGCCGGCAAACATGGCGCTTTCCTTGCCAAAATTGCGGGAAAAGCTGATGTAATGCACCCGCTCATCCTTTTCACGAAGGGTACGGAAGCCGCTTAACGTACCATCCTTGGAGCCGTCATCTACAAAGACGAACTCCCATTCCACGGGCATATCCGCCGTTTCTTTCAGAAAGGTATCGTAAAAAATCGGCAGTGCTTCCTCCTCGTTATAGCAAGGCACAATCACACTGATCTTTTTCATGGGTGTCTCCTCTCACGGCCCGAATGGGCATCAAATATCCATAGAAGGCTGGTAATCCAAGCTTTCCAGCATCATGATGACGATCTCGGAGGTCTCGTCCACGTCCACATCCTCATCAACGAGAATGTACACATCGATCTCGTATAGGGTCTGGTCTTCTACTGCCGCCAGTACAAAGCTCAGCAGATCCATGTCACCCGTACGGATGTCGTAGGTGAACCACACATGCTCCATGCCATCCAGCGTTTCGATGCTGCTTTCATCTGCCAATTCAGCATGCTCGTAGCTTTCCTTCATCATGTCCAGAACGGGGCCTTCCAGTTGCAGCATGGTTTCGGCATCCATACCGGCAAAGTTACCGGCATCGTTCACATATACCTGCGCCACAACGCCCGCTTGGCGGGAGATGAGCAGCCAGCCGTCCGACTCCGTAACTTCCTCAAACCAGATGTCGAAGCATTCCACGCCGCCCTTAACATCCGCAAACAGCGTGCGGGCACGGGCAATGATGCTCTCGTCGGAACCGGCGTGCACTACCACGGTATCCACCGGTACATCCATGCGGAAGGAGCCGTCATCCGCTGTAACGGTCATGTGGGCGGTCTGGTCGCCGCTGGAGATGGATTGGGCAGGCTGGTCGTCGTCGGAGATCGATTGGATATCCTGACTGTTGATGTAATCCAGAACGGAGGAAAGACCGTTATCATCTTTCGGCTCAGGCGTATCCTCATCGGGCACGGTAAAGTCCAGAGAATCCTCAAAGTCCTTCAGGTAGCCAAGGTCTTCTTCCAGCTGGGCGGCGGCATCGTCGTCGAACAGGTAGCGGGATGCAACGGGATGCATCGTCCATACCTCCATCAGATCCTCACCGCGGTAAAAGAACGTCACCTTAGCCTCCAGCGTGCCGGACTGGGTGTTCAGCGTCATGGTGCTCACCAGCGCCTCTTGGCCGTACATCTTCTCCAGCGCAAAAACAGGCTCGCCGGTCAGCTGATCCCCCATGCTGGCAAACAGCTGGGTAGCCAATTCCTGCCGCTGTTCGTAGAGCTGCTGGGTCTCGCCCGGCTGATCCATTTCCATGCAGCTGACGCTCAACAGCGCACGTCCATTGGGCATACGGAACACATACACCGTCGCGGCGCGGTTGCCCTGCGCAAACAGATCGTACATCTCCTGCAAGCCGCTGGGAACAGACATGTTCTTCGCATCCTCAAGAGCGTACATTTCCACGCCCTCCGGCTGATGGAAATTGGCGATGTGATCGGTAGCCTGCGCCGCAGGCAGCCACAAAAGCAGCAGAGAAAGAACGAAAGCCAGTACACGGTTGTGCTTCATGGGATGATCCCCCTTTGATCAAGCATATACATGGATAGAAAGAATCCATAGTAGCATTTATTATACCATGAAACGACAGAAGAACACAATATCCCGTTGGTCTTGGCGGCGGCGGCTGTAACGCTACAACACTATCGTAGCTATCGTAGCGCTACATTGGATAAGCAACGCTTGCAAGCCCTTGTATTGACCACCAACCGGCAAAATGCTATACTATGAAAGTACGTGTATACATATTTTTCTCACCCGGCACAAAGGAGGAACCCCCCTATGAAAAAAGTACTGATCATCGGCGCAGGCCCCGCTGGTCTTACCGCTGCCTACGAGCTTTTGAAGCGTGGCGAATTTGACGTGACCATTCTGGAAAAGACCGACCGCATCGGCGGCATTTCCCAGACCGTGCGCCACGGCGGCAACCGCATGGACATCGGCGGCCACCGGTTTTTCTCCAAGGATCAGCGGGTGATGCAGTGGTGGGCGGATATGATGCCCCTGCAGGGTGCCCCCTCCTTTGATGACAAGACCCTCAGCCGTGAAGTATCCCTCACCGAGGGCGGTCCCGATCCGGAGAGCGAAGACCGGGTCATGCTGATCCGCAACCGCGTCAGCCGTATCTACTACCAGAAGCATTTCTTCGATTATCCCATCAGCCTCAAGTGGGAGACCCTCAAGACCATGGGTTTCGGCACCACGATGAAGGTGGGTTTCAGCTTCCTGAAGGCCACGCTGATGAAAAAGCCCAACGACAACTTGGAGAACTACTACATCAACTCCTTTGGCAGAAAGCTGTACAGCATGTTCTTTGAGGGCTACACCGAGAAGCTGTGGGGCCGCCATCCCAGCGAGATCGACGCCAGCTGGGGCAAGCAGCGCACCAAGGAGCTGAGCATCTTCGGCATTTTGAAGGATATGCTGGGCAAGGTGTTCCTTACCAAGGAGCAGCGGGCTAAGCAGGTGCAGACCTCCCTGATCGAGGAGTTCCGCTACCCCAAGTACGGCCCCGGTCAGCTGTGGGAAACCGTGGCTGACGAGGTGCAGAAGCTGGGCGGCAAGCTGGTGATGGAAAGCGAAGTGCTGGGCGTTGCCACCGAGGGTGACAAGGTGACCTCCGTCACCTTCCGGGATGCCAATGGTGAGCACACCGAGAGCGCCGACATCGTGTTCTCCTCCATGCCTGTGAAGGATCTGGTAGCCGGTATGAACGACGTGCCCGCCGACATCGCCCGGGTGGCCGAAGGCCTGCCCTACCGCGATTTCGTTACCGTGGGTCTGCTGGTAGACAAGCTGGAATTGAAGAACGAGACCAAGCTGAAGACCCTTGGCAACATCGTGCCCGATTGCTGGATCTACGTGCAGGATACCGGCGTGAAGCTGGGCCGCATCCAGATCTTCAACAACTGGAGCCCCTACTTGGTGGCCGACCCCGAGAACACCGTCTGGGTGGGTCTGGAATACTTCTGCAACGAAGGCGACGATTTCTGGAATATGTCCGAAGAGGACTGCACCGCCATGGCCATCAAAGAGCTGGTCTCCATGGGCGTCATCCGGGATGCTTCCTGCGTAAAGGACAGCCACCGGGAGCGCATCCAGAAGGCCTACCCCGCCTACTTTGATACCTACGACGAGATGGATAAGCTGGTCGCCTACCTGAGCGGCTTCGAAAACCTCTACTGCGTAGGCCGCAACGGTCAGCACCGCTACAACAACATGGACCACTCCATGGCAACCTCCTTTGAGGCGGTGGATAACATTCTGGCCGACAAGGTGGATAAGACGAACATCTGGAATGTGAACACCGAGCAGGAGTATCACGAAGAGGCTAAGAGCGAAGAGAAGAAATAAGCGAATCGCAATAGATGCACCCCTGCGCAGCGTGATGAGCTGTGCGGGGGTGTATTTTATGGTCATGGTGTGCTAGTTGAATGTCCACAGAAAAGGCTCCTTCCCTCTTAAGGGAGGGAGCTGTCAGCGAAGCTGACTGAGGGTGCTTGAAGTAGCGAGGGATGACCCAGCTGCTTTTCCGTACCTAACTTGCATTTACCTAAGCAATAATACCCGTAACAGGGATGCCAAAAGTATCTGTGCAATTTACCGTTGCTTTTAGCACCCTCAGTCGCCTAACGGCGACAGCTCCCTCGCTTTGTGAAGGAGCCCAGGTGGCTGAGAAACCTACAAACAGCCCCCC
>JAZSRK010000089.1:0-38284 GCA_045538465.1 Candidatus Limiplasma sp.
CCGCTGGCGTACGCCGCATCAAGGCCGTTATCGGGACCACTGCGGACGAGTAATGGGGGGACGAAGGGGACGTTGGGGCTCTGCCCCAAACCCCGGCAGCGGGATGATCCCTCTGCACTCCTCGGATGGGATTTATGGGTATGTTTTGGAAAGAGGGGCTATTGGTTAAAGGGGCAATGTTTTGCCAAGTCCCTCTCGTGAGCCAACAGGCACTAAACGCTACAGGCTCGAAGGAAAGGGGCGAAGTCCCTTTCGCAAGCCAAGGTGGCTATACTGCTACTTCCTCGGAGGAAAGGGACGAAGTCCCTCTCGCAAGCCAAGTGGCTATAAGCGCCGCTACCTCGAAGAAATGTGACGAAGTCACTTGCCGTCTACGATGGCTTGGACCTTGATGGGCAGACCGAAGAGGTTGATGAAGCCCTCGGCGTCTTTCTGGTTGTAGTCGCTCTCGCCGAAGGTGGCGATCTCTTCGCTGTAGAGGGAGTAGGGGCTCCACACGCCAGCGTTGATCATGTTGCCCTTGTACAGCTTGAGGCGCACCTTGCCGGTGACCCGCTCCTGAGTCTTATCCACGAAGGCGCTGAGAGCCTCGCGCAGGGGGGTGAACCACTGGCCGTTGTAAACCAGATCGGCAAAGGTGATAGCCAGCTTCTGCTTCTCGTGCAAGGTCAGCTTGTCAAGGCAGATGCTCTCCAGCACGGAGTGAGCCTTGTAGAGGATGCTTCCGCCGGGAGTTTCGTACACGCCGCGGCACTTCATGCCCACGAGGCGGTTCTCCACGATATCCAAAAGGCCGATGCCGTTAGCGCCGCCGATCTCGTTGAGCTTGAGGATGATCTCCTTGGCGGACATCTTCTCATCGTTCAGGGCAACGGGGATACCCTGCTCAAAATCGAGGGTGATGTAGGTGGGCTGGTCGGGAGCCTGAATGGGGCTGACGCCCATCTCGAGGAAGCCGGGCTTCTCGTACTGGGGCTCGTTGCCGGTGTCTTCCAGATCCAGACCTTCGTGGGACAGGTGCCACAGGTTCTTATCCTTGGAATAGTTGGTCTCACGGTTGATCTTGAGGGGAATGTTGTGAGCCTCGGCGTAGTCGATCTCTTCTTCGCGGGACTTGATATCCCACTCGCGCCAAGGAGCGATGATGGGCATGTTGGGGGCAAAGTGCTTGATGGCCAGCTCGAAACGCACCTGATCGTTACCCTTACCGGTGCAGCCGTGCACGATGGCATCTGCGCCTTCCTTGAGGGCGATCTCTACCAGACCCTTGGCAATGCAGGGACGGGCGTGGCTGGTGCCCAGCAGGTACTCTTCGTAGATAGCGCCGGCCTTCATGGTGGGAATGATGAAATCATCCACGTATTCGTCGGTCAAATCCAGCACATACAGCTTGGAAGCGCCGGTCTTGAGGGCTTTCTCTTCCAGGCCTTCCAATTCGTCGGCCTGACCCACGTTGCCGGAAACGGCGATAACTTCGCAGTTATTGTAATTCTCCTTGAGCCACGGAATGATGATGGACGTATCCAGACCGCCGGAGTAAGCGAGTACAACTTTCTTGATCTGATCCTTGTTCATGAGGCGCCTCCCGAAAATTCGTTAGTAATCATTGGAACGCGCATAATTATACAACCATACATCAACCTTGTCAATGGCTTTTGAAAAGTTTTTTCGCTTATTTTTCCCGAACTTTGTTCCTGTTTTGTTCCATGCAAGATGTGGTTGTACAGTTATGCAAACATGGGCTTTATGCATCACAAATGCATAAGGAGATACATACATGCATAAAATGCCTTGTCCGAAACATGCAGCGCTTTGGGCGTATCCACTTTGTTTATGCGGTTGACAGCGGCTGTTTCCTACAGTATAATGCAGAAAAAAATGACGCAAAACAGCTGCCGATTATGCATTCCTCATGCAGCCGTCTGCGCCAAAACCTTGCACTCAACTCAACTTGTTAGGAGGAAACCTGCTATGCGCAGAACCATCGCCCTGATGCTCGCTTTGCTTCTCTTGGCACTGCCGACCCTTTCCTTGGCAGAGGAAGCGCCCATTGTGGTACCCGCTATAGAGAATGTACTTAAAGTAGAACTGCCCAATAACGAAGCCATGCAGTTCGTCAGCCAGATCAAAGTGGGCTGGAACTTGGGCAACACCTTCGATGCCCATCGGGATGGCAACGTAGGCGACGAAATGACCATCGAGAAATACTGGTGCGGCTGCTACACCACCCCGGAGATGATCCAGGCCATCAAGGATGCCGGTTTTAACGCCATCCGCATTCCTGTATCCTGGCACAACCACGTGGACGAAAACTTCACCATCAGCACCCAATGGCTGGATCGCGTGCAGGAAGTGGTAGATTACGCCATCAGCCGTGATATGTTCGTTATTCTGAACATGCACCACGACACTCATCTGGACTACCTCTACCCCGACAGCGAACACTTCGACCAGTCCTACCGCTACATGACCACCATCTGGCAGCAGGTGGGCGAACGCTTTAAGGATTACGACAACAAGCTCATCTTCGAAAGCATCAACGAGCCCCGTCTGGTAGGCACCTCTGTGGAATGGAATTTCAACGAATCCAATCCCCTGTGCAAGGATGCAGCCGATTGTCTCAACCGGCTCAACCAAGCCTTTGTAGACACGGTGCGTGCCATTGGCGGCAACAACGCCGACCGTTTCCTGATGGTGCCCGGCTACGCTGCCTCCGTGGATGGCTGCAAACTCTCCGTTTTCCAGCTGCCTACCGACACCGTAGAACAGCGGCTGATCGTTTCTGTGCATGCTTACACGCCCTATCCCTTTGCTCTGCAAATGCCCGGCGTAAAGAACTTTGATGCCGAGACCCAGCCGGAGATGAACGACATTACCCGCTTCATGAATCAGCTATACACCCGCTACGTCAGCAAGGGCATTCCGGTGATCATCGGCGAGTTTGGCGCGCTGAGCAAGAACAACTTGCAGGATCGTGTAGACTTTACGGCGTACTATGTAGCCAACGCCACCGCCCGCGGCATCCCCTGCTTCTGGTGGGATAACAACGCTGCGACCGGCAACGGCGAATTGTTCTGCCTGCTGAACCGTCAAAAGCTGGAGTTTCCCTTCCCTGAGATCGTGGATGCGCTGATGCAGTATAGCGGTATTCAGCTACCGTAAGCTCAGATGATATTCATACATACACCCCCGTCTTCAGCATAAAAGCTGCGGACGGGGGTGTTTCTCTGTTCACTTTTGCAACGGATCCTTCAGCTGAGGAATTCCTCCCGGATCTGCACACCGCAGCCCTCTGCGATCGCCCGGATCTCATCATCCGTGATCACTTGCTTGGGGCCGCCGGCGTTCAGTACCAGCACCCGCACCTGCGCTGCCTTTTCCACGGTATGCATCAGGCCAAAAGCGGTGTCAAAATCGGGGCCGGAGGCAAACAGACCATGATGCGCCCAGACCACGGAATCGTAGTCCTTCATTTTCTTGCTGCTGGCCCATGCCAGATCGATGCTGCCGGGTACCATGCAGCCCACCACGCCCACGCCGCCGGGGAATACCATAGGCGCTTCGGTCTCGCTTTGCCACAAGGCGCGTGAGATGGCCTTGTCCGTCAGCTCTTCTAAAAAGGTAAGGGCTACGATATGCGCCGGATGGGCGTGGTACATCACCCGGCAAGCGCCGCCGGTGGCTTCCTTGCGCACGCTGTGGTTGATCATGTGGGGGGCCAGTTCACTGGTGGGCTTGCCGCCGTTTACCAGTCCCCAACGCAGGCGATACTGATCGCCCGCCTCATTCAGTTCCACCAAGCACAGGGCATCCTCCGGGCAAAGGGGCACATTGCGGAAAAACTTGCCACTGCCCGTGGCCATGAACCACTCGCCACCCAGATTGGCTGCCGTGATCCCTAACGGGATCCAATCGCCGGGCAAGCGGGTAAGACAACGGCGCGCCTGCTCCACTTCCTCCGCCGTAAGCCGATAGGTCACATTACCGCCATTGCGCTCATGCCAGCCCTGCTGCCAGCCATCTGCGCACAAGCGCACCATACCCTCCACAAAGGGCAATTCTGTCATTTTCACGGTGCGTCCTCCTTTTGTAGGGTCTGTCTGTCAGGCTCTGCTGCTCATGCTTTTCTCGATCAGAGACCATAGATGGCAGAGAATTTTTCTTCCAGATAATCCAGATAGTACTGCACATTCAGTCCTTCACCGGTGATGTGTCGGATCCACTCATCCGGCGTCATGATGGAGGCGCAGCTAAACACATGCGCCTTGAGCCACTCCAGCACGCCGCTCAGGTCGCCTTCCCGCACCTTGGCAAACACGTCCATATCCTGCTGCATACGCCGGAGGATCTGTGCACCGTAGGCATTGCCCAGCGCATAGGAGGGGAAGTACCCCATGCTCATGGTCCAGTGCACATCCTGCAAGCAGCCTTCGCTGTCGGTGGGCACATCCACGCCGAGATATTCCTTGTACTTTCGGTTCCACATCTCCGGTACCTGCTCCACGGTGATATCCCCATTCATCATGGCCTTTTCCAACTCGTAGCGTACCATGATGTGCAGGCAATAGGACAATTCATCCGACTCGATGCGAATGAGGCTGGGACGGGCGATATTCACCGCCTCGTACAGCTCCCGCTCGCTTACATCGGCAAAGGTGTCGCCGCTGAGCTCCTTCAGCTTGGGGTACACTGCATGAATGAAGGCCTCGCTGCGGCCAATGATGTTTTCATAGAAGCGGGAAATGGTCTCGTGCATGGCGTTGGACATACCGTTATCCACATGATTCTTATGAAATTCTTCCGGCTCATACTGCATAAACAGCGCATGACCGCCCTCGTGCAGAGTAGAAAAGATATTGGAGATGAAGTTTTCCTCAAAATAATGGGTGGTGACGCGCACATCCTTTGGGCCAAAGTTGGTGGTGAAGGGATGCTCGGTGGTCATCAGCACCAAGGCAGACTTGCGCAATCCCTGCATATCCAACAGATAGCGGGAGAAAGCCTCCTGCTGAGGAACAGGGCAGGGACGGGTGAGGAAATCTTCCCGCAGGGGCTTGCCGTTTTCCTGAATACGGCGAAGCAGGGGCACGATGCGCTCCTTCAGTGCAGCAAAAAAGGCATCCAACTGCGCTTCAGAGGCGCCCTTTTCGTTATCGTCCAGACAGGCGTGATAATAGCTGTCGTACTTACGATCCCGCAGGTCGATGGCTTTGCGGGTGTAGCCGATCACATCGCCAAGGCTACCGGCAAAAGCGGAAAAATCGTTGCTTTTCTTTGCCTTGAGCCATGCACCGTAAGCCTTGTTAAAGGCCATGTCCATCTCATAGGAAAACTCGGCAGACAGATTCTTGCTCTTCTCATAGTGCTCGTAGAGGCGCTCCACCAGCTTCTGATCCAGCTCGGTCAAACCATCGCTGTCCTCCTTGAGCTGGCACACCAGCTGCTGATAAGTATCGGAATGGGTCAGCTCATGGATATGCTTGCCCAAGATGGCCATATCCTCGCCCGCCTGCTCCAAGCCTTCCTCGGGGGCGCAACACTCCATATCAAAATTCAACTTGCCCACGGCACGCCCATATGCCTCCACCTCGGAGAGAATTTCAAAAAGTTTTTCCAGTTTTTCTTTGTTGGTCATGGAAGTGTCTCCTTTATAGATCAATTTCTTATTTTCCTCTATCAAGGTATACCTATCTACCCCTGCTCTTGAGAAAGGATCTCTTCTACTGTAGCAGGTTCAAACGCCTGCAAGGCAGGGTGATCGGTCAGCGAACGGATGATTCGCCAACCATCCCGGTTGCGCTGGACGTTTTCTGCAATGGGTTTAAAGCCAAAATCCAAATACAGCTTGCAAGCCACCCAAGTGCTGGTCTGGGTAGGAATGACCGCCTGAGAATGCCCCAAAGAGCGCAACAGGCGAAGCGTATATGCGATCAACGGGCGTGCCAGCCCTTTGCCCTGATCTTCCCGACGCACGGCGACCCAATGCAGCCAGCCCGCCCCAGATTGATCGCGACCAAAGATGTCAAAATATGCAGTGGCTGTGGCGACCTTTTCGCCCGCTTCGTTTTCGATAAAGACCATGCGCTCCGGCAGTTCTGCCTCGTTCCAGCCGAAATACCGTGCCCACACATCCAGCCCGTGGCTCTGCCCCAGCAGTTCCTTGGCTGAATGTTCAATAGCGATCCAGTTATCCCGGTCGCCATGACGGTACATGACAAAATGATAACCTTCTGGCAAAGCGTAGCGGGGCAGATCATCCAAGCGCTCCCGTTTCAGCATCAGTTCGTAATAGCGTATGCGGCTATCGTGATTATCCGGCACAAAGGGAAGCTGAACCAACGAATGCATAGCGGGCGCTCCTTTCCTACCATATGGCTCGAAAGCTAAGAAAGTTTTGTAACAAATATACTTTGAGTTTAGTGTAACACAGATCATGCAAAAAAGGGATGACCTTTTTGGAAAAGATGTAAACCAGAAAAACCGCCTGCATAGGCGCAAGCGGTTTTTTTGCTGCAACGTAGTTTTTTACTTATTCAGATCCAAAACCGTTTCGCGAACGACCAAGCTGCCATCGGTCACTTGCAAGCCGGTGCGGCCTTTTTCGCCGGAAAGGCGAGCGATCATCATGCGCATAGCAACGGCGCACATTTCTTGCACATTAGCGCTGTAGGTGGTAATGCCCTTATCGCACAAGCCTGGGTAGATATAATCGTCGAAGCCGACAATGGATACATCCTCCGGTACGCGAAGCCCTTTTTCCTGCAGCTGCCGTACGGCCCGTGCCGCTTGGTAATCGCAGTTGACCACATAAGCCGTGGGGCCTTCCTGCGGAAAAGCCACGGGAATATCTGCCCCATGTACCGGCTCGCGGTCATCCAGCACCCATTCGGGGTTGATCGGCAGCTGGTGTTCCATCAAGCTCTTGCAAAAGCCCAAATACCGATCGGTGATGCTATCGGTCGCACCAAGGGTGCCAATGTAGCCGATCTTGCGGTGCCCGCATTCGTAAAGGTAGTTGGTAAGCGCATAGGTACCAAAAAAGCCGTTGGAGATAACTGCATCGGATCGCAGATCATCCTCGTAAAAATCCAGATACAATACAGGACGGTTCCAGCTGTTGCGCAGCACGCTGGCAAAATGGTTGGCAGGCTTGCCCATAATGATGAGACCATCCGCCTTGTTTTCCGTTACCAGCTTTGGCATCTGCAACCGGTTCATATCGTCTTCGGAAAGCAGCTCCAGCAGCAAAAAGCAGTCCCGCTTCATGGCCTGCGCCGTTAATTCCTGATACAGTTTCCAATAGAAGGCCTCGCTGGTGCCAACGTAACGTTCACAGATGAGCACACCGATATTGAAACCACTTTTGTACTTCACCTGTCTGAGCACCTTGGGAGAGCGATAGCCCATTTCCTCGGCGGTTTTCTTGATCCGCTCCCGAAGCTCCTCGCTGACGCCTTTCTGCCCGGCCAATGCTTTGGAAACAGCAACCGTGCTGACGCCCAACGCCTGAGCGATATCCGCCATCTTTACTGTTGCTTTTGCCATGTTGCATCCGTCCCGTCTCAAAATAGTACCCGTCCCCAGCTGCGCCTGCAACCGGGGAGGGCGTAGTTCCGTTTTGTTTTGAAGGATCCCGCTTACCGGCGACCGATCTCGGTATCGGTCTCAGTAACGCGGCTGTGGTCTTTGATGTAGTCGATAATTTCATCCACATGGCCGAAGGCCAGCCCAACATAACTGTCGGCAGCGCCGTAATATACGGCAATGCGGCCGGTCTCTGCATCGTGAATGGTGGCGCAAGGGAAGGTCACATTGGGCACAAAGCCGCGCTCCTCGTACCACTCCTCAGGCGTGAGCAGGAAGTTTTCGCAGCGGTACTTTACACGGGAGGGCTCATCGATATCCAAAATAGCGCCGCCAATGGAGTACACATAGCCATTGCAGGTACCGCTTACGCCATGGTACAGCAGCAGCCAGCCTTCGCTGGTCTCAATGGGGGCTGCGCCGCCGCCGATCTTCAAGCTTTCCCACCACTCGCTGCCGCGGCTCATCACATGGCGATGCTTGCCCCAATATACCAAATCGGGGCTTTCGCTCAGGAAGATATCGCCAAAAGGAGTATGACCGCTGTCGGAAGGGCGGGACATCATGACAAAATTGCCGTTGATCTTTCGGGGAAACAGCACGGCATTGCGGTTAAAGGGCAAAAAGGGATTTTCTACACGCACGAAAGACTTGAAGTCCTGCGTTTTTGCCATGCCGATGGCAGCGCCATAGAAATCTTGGCACCAAATGATATAGTAAGTATCCTCCACCTTTACAAGGCGGGGGTCGTAAGCGTAAACCGGCATGAAGGGTTCGCCGTTTTCATCCACAAAGGGGATCTTCTCTTGGTCAAACTCCCAATGGATGGCATCTTTGCTGCGGCCAAGATAGATGTAGGGAATGCCATTGGTCTGCTCGCCGCGGAAAACACCGATAAACTCGTCGCCGTAGGGCATAACAGCGCTGTTGAAAATACGGGCAACGCCGGGAATGGGGTTGCGGTCGATGATGGGGTTTTCACTGTAGCGCCAGAGAGGGCCGCCCAAAATTTTGCCTTCGGGCTTATCCTGCCACGGTACATTGGGAACAGCGGGAGCCTTGATCTGATACTTGGTCATATTGCACTACCTCTTTCCTGTTGCTTTCAAACAGATGCTCGAGCCAGCAATTAACTCATTTTCGTTCCTTTGGTCATTTGCAAGCAATGAAGCCGCTGATAAACCGATGGCATATCCGGCAACAGTGCGTTCCCAACCAATTTACCGGTTAGGTAGCATGCCACTGTTTGGTTAACCATCATTTAACCTCATTTAATCATAGTATAACTCATCTCACAACAGAATGCAAGGCAGATGAATGTTTTTAACGAAATTACTTTTTCAACTACCAGCCCACTCCGGCAGCTTACAATTGCAAGTAACGAATAATGGAGCGATGCAGAATGACTGGCGACGGCTGCATACGCAAGAGCTGCGATAGTTCCTCTTTGGTCGCCCACCGAAAAGCAATGGTCTCCCCCTCTTGCAAGCGAACGCTCTGCTTTGGGTGATCTACCTGTGCCAAAAAACCTTGATAGATGCATGTTTCGCTGCGTTCCTCATAAAGGGGCGACAGTTGCTCGCAAACGATGCCCGTTTCTTCAAACAGTTCCCGTTTGGCGGCAGCCGCTGCGGTTTCCCCAGCCAGTACGCTGCCGCTGGCGCTGGCTTCAAACAGACCGGGGTGCGTCGGTTTATCATAATGCCGCTGAACCAGTAATACCGTACCATCCCGATGCATGCACAGCACCCCTGCGATCAAGCGATAATACCCTTTGGGCACAGGCTCCCCCCGAAGGATGGTCTGCCCTGTGGGGCGTGCGTTGGCATCGTACAAATCGCAGCGTTCCATGCTATTCCCCCATCTCCTTAACAAGCTGACTGTAGCCCAGCTCCTCAAAGCCCATTCGCTTGTACAAGCGAACAGCACCCAGATTATCCGGTTCCACCTCCAAACGGAAACGGCAACAGGCGGGGTACAGCTTTTCTAACTGCTCAAACACCATCGTGCCGATCCCCTGCCCCTGATATATGGGTTCCACATACAATTCTTCTATCCAGACGGTAAGCCCGCCCGCTTCCTGCGAAAACGTCTTGCTGAGCAGCACATACCCGGCACAGGCCCCATTGGCCGCCAGCAAAAGATAGCCGTCCACATAGGGGCTGCCTGAAAGCATTTCTTCGAAGGTGCGCTCCAGATACTTTTTGGGTATGCTGTGAAGCACAGCAGGCGAATGATAGAAAGCTTCTGCCATTGCCAGATAGCGTTCCCGATCCGCTATGCAGATCGGGCGCATGCTATATTTTTGTTCGCTTTGCTTTGCCATATTCTTTCTCCCTCTCTTTGCACCACAAAATAAACAGAGACGCCGACAGAGCTGCTGGCGGCGTCGCGACAGGTAGGATCGATCCATTCGTTTGGTCGGTTAAGAGCGTTTCGACTTCAGTCTGTCTGCCCCATTGCGGATCAGGCGTGCGCAAGGCTGTTCCAGCCCATAGGTAAATGCCATAGCAATAAGGATGGATACACTGAAGCACAGCACCGTAAATGCCCATTGGAGCCCCCGTTCTGCCACCTGCGGAAAAGCCTCCGGGAACCAATGCTTAGCAAACTGCACCGACAAAACCTGATGCCAGATATAGAAGTTATACGAGATGACCGCCAAAAACCGCATCAGCCGGTTGCTGAAAAACCAACGCAATGCGCCGGGCATAAACATAGCGCCCAGCATGCAGACCATCAGGCTCAAGGCCAGCGGCAACCTATGCCTAAGCTGCCCCAGCCGCAGTTCTGTAATGCCTTTGATGCCTTCGGTGGATTGCAGCTTGAGCAGGCAGCCCACAAAAAGGAGTCCCGCCGCAAAGAGCATCACCCCAGCCAGCCGAATAACGGCCGACTGTTTCCCTTCCGGGTCGCCCAGCACTTTGCGCAGTTTACAGTAGACCATGGCCCCCAGCATACCGATGGCGTATACATCCAAGAAGGCCGGCAGCTGATTGATAAGCATGGCGGTATCCTCTACACGGTAGTAGACCACCGCCCGATATAGCCAGCCCACAGCAGTCAGGGCGATCAATGTCCACGCAGGCTGTTTTTTGGCCATACGCCCCACCAGCGGAAAAAGCAGATACATCTGCATTTCGATGGCTACTGTCCACAACACGCCATTCAGCTGGGAATATTGGTATGGCTGCTTAAAGAAGGTATGGGTAAAAGTAAGGTGCGTCCACAGATCCAAATGCAGGGTCTTGCTGTTTGGGTATAGCTGCTGGGGTATTGCCACCAGAAACAGCATCAGCAGCACCGATACCACATACGACGGCACGATGCGTGCAAAACGCATCAGGTAAAAATCGCCGACCTTGGGCAGCGGATATGGTTCCTCCATGGAACGCGCATAAGGGAGAAACAACAAAAACGCACTGAGCAGGATCATTCCATCTACAAAGATATAGCTGGAACGGGTAACAAAATCCAATTCAAGCGTGATGGGGCCGATGCGGAAGGTCTGCCAAAGCCAGCCCTGCTGCCAGATATGGAAATTGGCCACCAGCAGCACCATGATAGCACGAAAGCCGTGCAGCACGCCGACATCCCACTTTTCCGGCTTGGCAACATCACGGTTCATCGGTTTCCTCCACCACAGGTGCTTCGGGTTCTGGCGAAGCTTCCGGCGCCTCCGTTGCTTCCGGCTTTGTCAGATCCATAGGCGGGATGGTGGCTTCGCCGATCTTCTCCAGCTTGAAGTTGACCTCGCTTCTTCCGGTCAGATCCTCAATGCTCATCCCCTTGGCCGTCATGCTGTTGATGCGGTGGGTACGGGTGAGCGCATCGGGGCTTTCGCCAGTAAGCAAAGAGAAATTATCCACCTTGAAATACAGCTCCTTGCCCATCAGGTTGCAGGTGCCATCAGGCCGGAACTCAGCCTGTTTGCCCGTGTTGGACTCCCAAAGACCGAGGATCAGGTAGGAACGGTAGCCAAGCTTCTTTTCAGCGGCCGGCAATTGGGCTGCCTCCATGTAGAAGGGCAGCGCGCCATAGCGATCATCGGCAGCATAAAGAGCGTCTGCCTGCTCCAGACAGGCCTTCAGGTACATATCCTGCATCTCCTGATAGCTCTCCGGCAAGGGGGCAGCTACCACAGGCTGCAGCAATGCGATAACGCCGATATAATCCTTGTTTTCCCAAAGGGTCTTCGCCTGAGCGAGAATACCGCTGTAGAGGGAATCGTAGCAAGTTTGTGCCTGCAAGGCAGCATCCTCATATTCGCCCAATGCCTCAAAGCCCTGTGCAGCTTTCAGGTATTCACCATTCTGCATCAGGCTGAGAGCAGCCCGGTAACTGCAGGACTGGTAGCGTTCTGATGTATCGCCCATCCCTTCCAGACTCTTGTACCACGAAGCAGCTTCCTCGTAGAGACCCGCATCTTCCAAGCGCTTGCCTTCAGCCATCAGCACTTGCAGCGCCTTATCGCGAGCAGCCTGCGGCAGATCATCCCGGGCTACCAGCACACGGGCCGCATCGAAATCGCGGGTGGTCTCGCAAAGCTCTGCCAATTTGATAGCAGCATCCTCAAGGGCTTCAGCTGCACCCTGAAAATCTCCTGCTGCCGTAAAGCTGACGATGGCGTTTTCGTACAGCGCAGCTTCCATCTGCTGCTGACCCTGCATATACGCGCATTCCTTCATGCGCTCTGCGTACAGCTCATCATCCAGCAAGGTGTAGTATTTCAGTGCCGTCTCATAATCGCCCAGCTCAAAGGCTTTCTCCGCCAGCTTGAAGCGCACATTGGTCAGCTGAGCGCTGTACTCCTCGTTGCCCTCCATGGGAAGGAGCAGTTCTTCAGCCGCATGATAATCGCCCTTGGCGATAAAATCCAGCGCCAACAAATAGCTGCATTCCTGAATGCGCTGGGGCGCATCCTCATAATCGCCAACGGTGGTAAAGAGCATAACAGCGCTGGCGTAATCGCCCTGCGTCTGCGCGCTGTCTGCCTGATGGTACACGCAATAGGTGATCTGCTCCTGAGCATCCTGATAATCGGGAATGCGACGGAAGGCACTGGCTGCCAGCTCGTAAGCGCCGTCATCCCGCTGCTGGCAAGCATACTGATAGATGCATTCCTTGCCGCGCTGGGCAGCATCCTCATAGTCGCCGCAAGCAAGGAACAGCGAACCTGCCCGCTCCATATTGCCCGCTTCCGCTTCGGCCGCGGCGGTCTGGTACTGGCATTGCAGATAACGCTGGGCCGCATCCTCATATTCGCCGGCTTGCAGGTACAACTGAGCGGCCTGTGCATAATCGCCGTTCATCTCGCTCTCCTGCGCCATGGCATACTGGCAGCCGCGCACCCGGTCGGCAGCATCGCTGTAATCGGCAATGGTAGCAAACAGCGACTGTGCCAAAGAATACTGACCGTTCTGGTACAGGGCATCAGCCTGTGCATACATGCACTGGTCCAGCTTAGCGGCGCTATCTTCATAATCGCCAAGGGACTGGAACCGATCGGCTGCCTGATCGTACTGGCCTTGCGCATAATAGCCTTCGCCAATGGCATACAGCGTTTCTTGGCTACGGGCTTGGCTATCCTCATAATCGCCAAGAGATGCAAAGATCTCCTGTGCTTTTTGCAAACTTTCCAGATCGCCTGCTTCCTGCAAGGCTGCCGCTTGCTGATAGCGGCATTGCAGCGACTGCTGGTCGGCACCGCGGAAGGTGCCCATGGCTGCAAATGCCTCGCTGGCCTTCTCGTACTGACCGGACTCCATCAACTGCTTGGCGTTTTGGTACTGCATGGTGGGCAGACCCCAGAAAACGCCAGCACCGATCACTGCCAGCGCTGCTGCAATGCCGCCAACGAGGCGCCAACGAGTGCGGCGCTTGCGCTTAACGGCGCTGCGGCGCTTATTCTCTTCTTCGTTCAGGCGGCTGTTATCCTCTCTGGCTTTGCGTCCTTCATCATCCAATTTGCGCTCGCGTACAGCAATAACAGCCTCAACATTTTCTTTATGATAGCTGGCAAATACCGTTTCCCTACCCCGCTCGCAGCGGCAGCAGCGGGCGCTTTCCAGCGCATTGGCGCGGCCGCACACGCACAGCCAAGCTTCCTCCTGCACCTGAGGATAGCCCACGGCATCCCGCCCCGCAACAAAGCGCAAATGATCCAATGCACGTCCATTGTTGAGGGTGTTGGGGGTATACTGGGTGAGCGGCGCATTTCCTCTGCGCCAGATGGTGGCGCCGTCAAACCAGACCTTTTCCACCACCAGATCCATTCCTTCCACGCCTTCCCATTGGGTGGGCAGAATAACGATGCTGAACCGCTCGCCCACGCCTGCCTTGAGCCCCTGTACACGCTCGGACTGGCGGAAGAGCAGCTGGTCCTGCTTTCCATAGCAGTTCAGGGTGACCATAATGGAAGCCACTACTTTGCTGCTTAGATTATTCATGACAAAGGTGCATTCCGCGGCCGATTCCGTAGGCATTGCATATTGCCAGAGCTCCACGGGGCAGGTCAAGTCAATGCGCATGTGCAGTCCTCCTTTGTTATGCCTCACCAGGCGTAGAGATAAATTTCGGTAAGCAGATCTTGCTGAAAGGTAAGATACAGCGTAACAGTCAACAGTCCGTTGGGGCTTTCGGCCTCGCAGAGGTAGCGCACCTCGGTGCCGCCCATGCCGTCGGGCTGTTCCAACCCATAGGGGCTAGCCAGACCGTCGCCATAGAGCAGGTTGGCGCTGCCCATTACCCGACCGCTGCCATCGCAGCAAAAGAGCGCCAGCGCTTCTTCCAGTGTCATGCCCACGCGAAGCCCACGGGGGCCTTCCAGCATGGGGGTGGTAATGGCGATGGACTCTGCCTTTACCACAGAACCGTCTGCGCTTTCCAGATAAGCCACCTGCAACCCATCCCGCTGAGTGGTCAGGTACAGAAAGCCGTCCATCTCCGGCAGCACATCGGTGGAAGCCGCATCGCCGTAGAGAGCTGCCACATCGGCTTCTTTCAGGGTAAGAAAATCAAGCCCGGCAAAGGACAAATCTGCCACGCCAAAGGGCTGTGCCCCGTTGGCATTCCAGCGGCCGGAGGCGGTATGGTCGTCGCCGCTGAGCTGCGCCATCAGCCGGGAGACCTCGTCCAGATTGGCCAGCATATCCGATGCGGCAATGCCTTGGCAATCTAGCCCATAGAGGGAAATGGACTCCACCTTGCCGCCGTTTAGCTGATAGCGGATGCCCATATCGGTGTACATTCCGTCGCCCAAAGCGCTGTGAACGGTGCATTGCAGGCTGAGCACCTCCTGCCCGGAGCAGATGGCCCAAGCCCAGCGTGCATCAGCAGGCAGCTCGTTTTGCAAATAGAGCGCTGCCACTGTGCCGTCGCCCATCAGGTCGGGGTTTTGCCAGCCGTATGCCGCCAGCAGCACCGACTGATCATCCCCTACGGCAATGCCGCGGGGGTCGGTGGTGCCCGGGTCGGTCAAAATCGCCTGCATTAGCTGTGCATCGCTGCCGGTGCTGTTGTAATACAGGGTAAACGTATCGTACAGATAGGCATAGCCATCGGGGGTGAGGCTTTCCTCGCCAACAGGGGCATTCATGGGCTGCTGGGCTGCAGTTTGATCCTCCAGCGCCTTCAGCCAGTTTTCCATCTCCTCCAAGGTAAGGGCACCGGTCTGCGGCTGCACCGGGGCTGCAAACGCAGCCTGTGCGAACGCCAGCAGCAAAAGTACGGTCAAGACCAAGCAAATTCTTCTACGAATCATGTTTTGCCTCCTGTTCCTGAAAATGGGTGTTGAAGCAAACAGAATATCTATCCGTTGCCGCAGAGAACTCTGCGCATAACTGCATCATTTTATCACACTTATTGTACATGAAAAGTGTCGGAAAGTACAGTCTTTTCCTTACTTTTTACGTTTGTTTGCATTTTTTGCAACCATTTTGGAGCAATGCTTTTTTTCAAATCGCTTGTACTTTCTGCAGCGATTTGCTATAATCCAAATAACCTACTACTTGGAAAGGGGTTTCTCTACTATGAAGTTTCTGTCTCTGATGGCTCTTGAACAGGCTCCTGTTGATGCTGCCGCTGTTGCTGGCGATGCCGCTGCCGAAATACCTGCTGGCGCTGGTTTGCTCGGTACGCTGATCTCCCTGCTGCCCATGATCCTGATTTTCGTTATCTTCTACTTCATGCTCATCCGTCCCCAGCGCAAGAAGGAAAAGAAGGTTCAGGATATGCTCAAGGCCCTGAAGGTGGGCGATCGTGTATCCACCATCGGCGGCATTTACGGCACCATCACCAACATCAAGGATGACACCTTGGAATTGTCTGTTGGCCGCGACAACGTCAAGTTGATGTTCGCCCGCTGGGCCATCCGTCAGGTTGAAGACGTTGCCATCGAAAACGACGGCGAAATGCTCAACTAATTTACCTTAGCAACATAAACCCTCCTTTGTGTGCATATGCTTTACAAAGCTTACAAGGGAGGGTTTTTACTATGTCCAGCTATACAACACCAGCTGCGCACAAACCGCTGCGCAGGCGCAGCGCACGCAACCGCAGATCTCCATGGGCACGGCTTTTGCGAGGGCTTCTTGTTGCCATCGGGGTCACCCTTGCGTGCGTACTGCTTTTCGCCTTGCTGATGCAATGGTTGAAACCAAGCGATCAAGCCATCCGCATTATCAACCAGATCATCAAATTGGGCAGCATCTTTGCCGGTGTGTGGGTGACCATGCACCGCACCAGCGAGAACGGGCTATTGTACGGAGCTGGAGTCGGGCTTTTGTACATGGCGCTGGGGGTGGTGCTGTATGCGGTGCTATCCGGTCAGCAATTGCCCTGGACTGCTTATCTGAGCGACATTGCCATGGGTATTGCAGGCGGCGGTATAGCAGGAGCCATTACCGCCGGTATGAACAAGCGATAGAGAGACAGCTTGCCGATCTCGCAAAAGCAAAAGGAGAGAGGACAAAACTCTCTCCTTTTGCTATATCGTCTACCCGCAGATAGCTTCCCATGGGGACGCGACCATCCGGGGCCGGCAACACTGCAGCAGCCCCGGACAGCCGTCAAAGCCCTGCGGGCTTTCCCCGGGATCAGTCGCCCAAATAGGCGTTCTTTACGGCATCATCATTCAAAAGCAACTGGGCAGGGCCTTCCTTGACGATGCTGCCAGTTTCCAGCACATAGGCACGGTCGGCCACGCTCAGGGCCATCTGCGCATTCTGCTCTACCAGCAAAATGGTAGTGCCTGCTTCGTGCAGTTCCTTGATAATGTCGAAGATCTGTTCCACCAGAATGGGAGCCAGACCCATGGAGGGCTCATCCAGCATGAGCAGCTTGGGCTTGCTCATGAGGGCACGACCCATGGCCAGCATCTGCTGTTCGCCGCCGGAGAGGGTACCTGCTACCTGCTTGTAGCGCTCCTTCAGGCGGGGAAAGCGCTGGTACACATCCTCGATCGAATCGGCGATCTCGCTGGCAGGGCGGGTAAAGCCGCCCATCTCCAGATTTTCCTTAACGGTCATCTGCAAAAACACACGGCGGCCTTCGGGGCACAGAGCCATGCCCTTGGAAACGATCTTGTCGGCAGACACCCCGGCGACGTTCTGGTCATGCAGCAGAATGCTGCCGCTGCGGGGCTTGAGCAGACCAGCAACGGTGTTGAGCGTGGTGCTCTTGCCAGCACCATTGGCACCGATGAGGGTAACGATCTCGCCTTCGTTTACTTCGAAGGAAACGCCTTTGATGGCATGAATGCTGCCGTAGTACACGTGCAGGTTATCAACCTTCAGCAGATTGCTCATCCCTTAGCCCTCCTTCTTCTTGCCCAGATAGGCTTCCACAACGGTGGGATTATTCTGGATCTCCGTGGGGGTGCCCTTGGCAATGATGCGGCCGTAGTTCAACACGGCGATGCCCTCGCAGATACCCATGACCAACTTCATATCATGCTCGATGAGCATGATGGCGATCTGGAAGGTATCGCGGATCTTGACGATGTTCTCCATCAGCTCAGCGGTCTCGGCGGGGTTCATGCCGGCGGCAGGCTCGTCAAGCAGCAGCAGCTTGGGGTTGGTAGCCAATGCACGCACGATCTCCAGCCGGCGCTGGGCGCCGTAGGGCAGGCTGCCTGCTTCGTGGTCTGCCAGATCCTGCATATCAAAGATGCTCAAAAGCTCCAGTGCCTTCTGGTGCATCTTTTTCTCCTGCTTCCAATAGCCGGGCAGACGCAGCACACCGGCAGCGGCAGAATACTTCATCTGGTTGTGCAGGCCGATCTTTACATTGTCCTCTACGGTCAGCTTATCAAACAGGCGAATGTTCTGGAAGGTACGGGCAATACCATGCTTGTTTACCTGAATGGTATTCATGCCCGCTGTATCCTTGCCATCCAGCAGGATGGTGCCCATGGTGGGCTGATACACCTTGGTGATCAGGTTGAAGATGGTGGTCTTACCAGCGCCATTGGGGCCGATGAGACCGGCGATCTCTGTAGGGCCGATGATCAGGTTGAAATCATCCACAGCCTTCAAGCCGCCGAATTCCACGCCCAGATGACGAGCTTCCAAAACAGGCTTTTTGTTTACATCCCGCTCCGGCACGATGGCATGGCTGGGATAGGGCACCATGGTGGTCTGTTTCTTCTCACTCATTTGCCATATCCCCCTTTGCATTCTTCTTAAACATGCCTACGATCTTTTCCCGGATGATCTCGAACCACTGCTTGAAAGCCGGGCTGTTGGTGGCCAGCATGACCACGATGAGCACGATAGCGTAAATGAGCATACGGTAATCGCTAAACTCACGCAGCATTTCGGGCAGGATGGTCAGCACCGTGGCGGCGATAATGGAACCGCGGATGTTACCAATGCCGCCCAACACCACGAACACCAGCACCAAAATGGAAGTATCAAACTTGAACTTGGCAGCGGTGACGGTGGAGTAGTTCATGGCGTACAGGGCGCCAGCCATACCAGCCAGTGCAGCGGAGGTAACGAAAGCCATCAGCTTGTACTTGGTAGCGCTGATGCCAACGCTCTCGGCTGCAATACGGTTGTCACGCAAAGCCATCATGGCACGGCCTGCGCGGCTGTTGGTCATGTTCAGCACCACGATCAGTGTAACGATAATGAGCACAAAGCCCATGGGGAATGTAGCAATCTTGGTAATGCCCTGAGCGCCCTGCGGGCCGTTGACGATCAGCTTGCCCGGCAGGTCAGGATTGCTGAAACCGAAGAACAGCTTGCCCTCATCCAGTGAGATGTACAGGCAGTTGATCACATTGCGGATAATTTCACCAAAGGCTAGGGTAACAATGGCCAGATAGTCGCCACGAAGACGAAGCACTGGCACGCCAACCACAACGCCCGTAATGGCAGCGCCCACAGCGCCGCCCAGCATAGCGATGATCAGGCGCAGGGTCTCGTTTTCAACAGGTGCCTTCAGCACAGCGGCGATCACAGCGCCCACAAAGGCACCGACGCTCATAAAGCCAGCATGTCCAAGACTCAACTCGCCGGAAATACCAACCGTCAGGTTCAGGGAGACGGCCATGACGATCCACACGCAAATCGGGATCAGCTGACCCTTCAGGGAGCGGGACAGCATGCCGTTTTCCAGCAGGGTGTTCATGATCAAAAAGGCAATGACCACCATAGCGTAGGTGATGGCATTGTTGATAAAAGTTTTGTTCAGCTTCTTTTTCATTCATGCCACCCCCCTTACACTTTTTCATTGATCTTCTTGCCCAAGAGGCCCGTGGGCTTCACCAGCAGAAGAATGATCAAAATAGCGAACACAATGGCATCGCCCAACTCGGTGGAGATATAGGACTTGCCAAAGATCTCGATGATACCCAGCAAAATGCCGCCCAGCATAGCGCCGGGAATAGAGCCGATGCCGCCAAACACAGCAGCGGTAAAGGCCTTGATACCGGGCATGGAGCCGGTGGTGGGCATCAGCGTGGGATAGGTGGAGCACAGCAGAACGCCAGCAATAGCAGCCAACGCAGAACCAATGGCAAACGTGACGGAAATGGTCATGTTTACATTGATGCCCATCAGCTGGGCAGCGCCCTTATCCTCGCTAACAGCACGCATGGCCTTGCCCATCTTGGTGCGCTCGGTAAACAGCGTCAAGCAGATCATGATCACAATACAGGCGAGCACGGTCACAATGGCTTCGTCGGTGATGATCAGCCGTCCATCAAACAGGCGCAGGGGCTCAAAGGCCACGACCGAGGTAAAGCTCTTGGGATTGGCACCCCAGATCAGCTGTGCCAGATTCTGCAAAAAGTAGCTCATACCGATGGCGGTGATCAACACAGCCAAAGAAGGCGCACTGCGCAGCGGCTTGTAGGCAAGCCGTTCAATGGTCATGCCCAGCAAGGTGCACACCAGCATGGATGCCAAGATGGATACCCAAGCTGGCAAACCCAAATAATGGGTGACGCAAAAAGAAATATACGCACCGATCATGATAACATCGCCATGGGCGAAGTTCAACATCTTAGCGATACCATACACCATGGTATAGCCAAGTGCGATAATGGCGTACACGCTTCCAAGACTGATACCATTGATCAGATTGGAGAGGAAGGACACGCAGATCAACCCCACTTCTACATAAAGTCAAACCTTATAATAGCAAAAAACAAAAACTTAATCAACAAAAACAATGGAAAATGGGAGAGCGCCCGCCGAAGCCGGCGCTCTCCCGATTTACAATGTAACGAAGGGATTATTCGAAGTTACCAACGTACACGCCATTCTGAATGGTAACGGCCATGGGGGTCTTGGAGACCTCGCCCTTTTCGTTCCAGGTCATGGGGCTACCGGTGATGCCGTTGTAGCTGTAGGTGGGCATGTAGGCGATCAGAGCTGCGCAAACTTCCTCGTAGGTGCTATCGGCGGTGAGGCCAGCAGCCTGCATTGCTTCGTACATGATGTAGATGCAATCGTAGGTGTCGGCAGAGAACTGGGTGGGCGTTTCGCCATAAGCTTCCTCATAAGCGGCAACAAACTTCTGGGTGCGCTCGTCGGGAGCGTCAGCAGAGAAGGGAGTCAGCAGCATGACGCCCTCTGCCAGAGTGGTGTCGAAGCCTTCCATGGTGAGGATGCCGTCCATGCCGTCCACGCCGAAGAACTTGCAGTCATATTCCATGCTGTCAGCCTGCTTGAGGATCATGGAAGCGGGAGTGTAGTAGATGGGCAGGAAGATGAGTTCAGCGCCGGCGTTCTTAGCTTCAGTTACCTGCACGGAGAAGTCGGTGGTCTCATCGGTGAAGGTGGTTTCGGAAACGACCTCGAAGGGCTGGTTGGCAGCTTCGGCCATGAAGGTCTGATAGATGCCGGTGGAGTAAGCATCGCCGTTGTTGTAGATAACAGCGACCTTGGTAGCCAGAGCGTTCTGACCGATGTACTGGGCAGAAGCAGCGCCCTGAGCGGGGTCGGAGAAGCAAACCTGATACACGTTGTCACGGCCTTCGGTAACAGCGGTAGAGGAAGCGGAGGGAGTCAGCATGAATACGCGCTCGTCAAAGGCATAGTCAGCAACTGCGATGCAGGGGCTGGAGGTAACGGTGCCAACGATGGCCTGCACGCCTTCGTCCATCAGCACGTTGTAGGCGTTAACAGACTTTTCGGGGTCATGCTCGTCATCCTGAGTGATGAACTCGATCTGCAGACCGCCCAGAGCGTTGATCTCGTCAACAGCGATCTGGCCACCCCGCATAGCAGAAGTGCCGTATACAGCAGCAGCGCCGGTCAGGGGGCCAATGAAACCGATCTTCAGAGCGCCCTCAGCAGCAGCAACGCTGCCCATGGAAAGTACCAGCATCATAGCCAGCACGATAGATACAAACTTGGTCATTTTCTTCATGGGAATATCCTCCTTGTACCAAACTCGGCGAAAATACCTCGCCGTGTTGAAATGATACGACTGCAAACGCTCAATGTCAACCTGTTTCTTTGTTTCTTCTTTGTTCTGTACAGCTGTATCCATCGTGCTACGAACGCTGTATTTGCAACGAAAAACCGACCCTGCACAAGCAGAGTCGGCGATGTTTCTTATCGTATTACAGATCTTGGTACAGCAAGGGGTCGTGGAAGTAGTGCTCGTTGAGCATATACCAGCCGCCAATGGCATTGAGGGACAGCAGATCCGTTTCGTCGTAATGGATGCCAAAGGCTTTGCCCTCCGGGAAATAGCGGAAACCGCTCATGTGCGCTTTGAGCTGCTGGTCGAAATAGTCGCATGCGTGCCCGATGGCCCCTTGAAAGATGACCTGATCCGGGTTGTAGACCACTGCTACATTATGCAGTGCATCACCGTAGCACCGGGCCAGATGGTCGGTGAGCAAGCAGGCGGTTTCGTCGCCGCTTTGCGCTGCCTCAAACAATTGCCTAAAGGTGATCTGATCGCCAAGTTCAGCCAAAGGCGTGCCCGCAGGCGCAGGGTCTTGTGCCAGCATGCGCACGAGGCGTTCCTGGCTGACCAGCCGTTCCAAACAGCCATGGCGGCCGCAGCCGCAAAGCTCATCATCGCAGCAGTCGATGGACATATGGCCGATCTCCCCCACCAGCGACAGCGGGCCGCTGAGGATGCGCCCATCTTCGATCAAACAGGCAGACAAGCCCCAAGCGCTAAAAACAGTAAGCACGCGCCCGGTCTGGTACATATCGCCTTGGTGCAATACGGCGCGACCAGCGGTTTTGCCTGCATTTTCTACCAGCACCACCGGCGTTTCGCCCATGATCTCCTGCAGATAATCCCGGATGGGGATCTGGTCGCCCCACTCAGGGGAGTGTACGCTGAAGCGCAGAATGCCGCTTTCGGTATCCACCGTACCGGCAGTGGACAGCATAACGCCGTACAATTTGGCTTTGGTGGTATTGTTTTTCTCCAAGAAAACGGAGATATTCGACTGCAGATCGGCAAATACTTCCTTGAGCGTTCTGCGCAGGTCGCTGGCAAAATCCATCTCGCCTACCGGCATGCCGGTAATGGTGTACAAACTCAGGCGGGTGCTGTACGGCCACAGGGCGATGCATAGGGTGAGCCTGCCATCTGCAAAGGCGAACCGTTCGGGCTTTTTGCCGCCCATGTTGCTGCTTTCGCCCAGCCCTGTTGAGCGCAATATTTTACGGGATACGAAGAACTGTATGGCGCGCATCACCGTCAGACGGCTGATGCCTGTCTGATTGGAGATATCTGCCACAGTGCATTCTTCGCCATAACGAAATGCACTGAGTACTTTTTTGCGGTTTTCGTGCTTCAAATCCACAGGAAGGGCTGCGGAATGCCCTTCCATGCGAACGTTCAGTTCATTTGCCATATGGATTTCCTCTTCTGTTTTACCCACCCTGGCGGGCGGTTACGAATATTTCTTACATAACAAGCTTACCAAACCTTTTTTTCTTCGTCAACGCCAAAAAAATGTCAGTTTTAGGACATTTCTTTCCTAAAACTGACATTTCGATTTGCTTACTTACATTTCCAACAGCTACCCTATCGGGCGGTACAGAAAAAATACAATCAACCCATCCAAGCTTCTTCTTCAATGGCGCCGCCAAGGCATACATCATCCTTGTAGAATACCACGCTTTGCCCGGGGGTAATGGCTCTTTGCAGCTCATCAGAGGCAATGAGCAGCTCATCGCCCTGCCTGGTAACGGTGACCGCTTGGTCTGCCTGCCGATAGCGGAAGCGGGCGGTGAGTCGAATGCTCTCCCCCTCCCCCATGGGCGGTTCATCGGCGATCCAAGTGGGCTGGCTGGCGCGGATGCGGTTGGCATACAAGCGGGGGCTATCCTCGCCCTGAGATACCACCAGCACGTTGCGCTTCAGATCCTTCTCCACCACAAACCAGCTGCGCCCATCGCCCCGGCCGCCGATGCCAAGGCCCCGGCGCTGGCCAAGAGTGTAGTACATCAAGCCGATATGCTCGCCCACCTTTTCCCCATCCTCGGTGCGCATATCACCGGGCTGAGTGGGCAGGTAGTTCTGCAAAAACTGGCGGAAATTGCGCTCGCCAATAAAGCACACACCGGTGGAATCCTTCTTCTTGAATACGGGCAGGTGATTTTCCTCCGCAATGCGGCGTACTTCCTGTTTGGTCAAGTGCCCCACAGGAAACAGCGCTTTTTCCAGCTGATGCTCCTTGAGCATGTAGAGAAAATAGCTCTGATCCTTATTGGGATCGTCGCCTTTGAGCAGCACGGTATGACCATCCCGCACCTCCTTGCGCACAAAATGACCCGTGGCCATATGCGCTGCGCCCAGCTGCTGGGCATAGTGCAAAAAGGACTTGAACTTGATCTCCCGGTTGCACAGCACATCCGGGTTAGGGGTACGCCCCTTGCGGTATTCATCCAAGAAATAGGAGAAGACCCTTTCCTCGTATTCCTTGGCAAAATTGACCCCATAGTAGGGAATGCCGATCACATCGCACACGGCCTGCACATCCCGCC
This sequence comes from Candidatus Limiplasma sp., assembly GCA_045538465.1. GTDB lineage: Bacteria > Bacillota > Clostridia > Christensenellales > Aristaeellaceae > Limiplasma. Next base: position 24,057 of record JAZSRK010000089.1, read on the forward strand.
AGTCATCCACAGCGGTGCAAGCCCCTTCCTGATTCTGTTCCTCCCAGTTGTTCATGAATACGCCCACCACATCGTAGCCCTGCTGCTTGAGCAGCAAAGCCGCCACGGAGCTATCCACGCCACCGGAAAGACCGACTACAATGCGTTCCATGCTTATGCCTCCCAATCCGCATCCGGCTCCAAGCGTGTGAGCACGGCCTTGAGCACATCGGCGGCAATGCTGTCGATATCCCGCTCGGCATCCACGCTGATAAAGCGCTTACGGTTTTCCTTGATGAGGCGCTCGTAAGCCTTCTGGGTGCGCTCGAAAAACTCCAGATTTTCCATTTCCAACCGATCCGGTACAGAGGCGTTGAGGCGGCGGCGAATGGCGGTTTTGTGGTCGATCGCCAGATAGATGGTGGCATCGGGCATCATATCATCCACTGCAGGGGCGTTGATCTGTTGGATGGTCTCCACGCCCAATTGACGCCCACCGCCCTGATACGCCACAGAGCTATCCACAAAGCGATCGCACAGCACCACACGCCCCTCCTCCACCGCAGGACGGATGCGCTGGTGCACATGCTGTGCGCGGGAAGCCGCATACAAAAGGGCTTCCGTGGTGGGGCTCATCTCCATATTCTCCGTATCCAGAATAATGTTGCGGATATCCTCGCTGATCTGGCAGCCGCCGGGTTCTCTTGTGCGCACAATGGAGAAACCCAGCTGATACAGTTTCTTTTCCAGCCGATCCATCTGCGTGGTCTTGCCGCTGCCATCCAACCCCTCCAAACTAAGGAAGAAGCCGCGGGGGATCTCTGCGCCGGGGCACAGAAGCGCCCGAAGAGACTCGGTATCCGGCACGATATGGTCTGCACCGGCATCCTGCAATTCTTCTTCGGAGCCGCAGCCGTAGCTGACGCCCACGCTTTCGATGCCTGCGCCCTTGGCGCCGTTCACATCAAAGCAGCGGTCGCCTACCATGGCAGCACAGCGGTATTTCTCCGGCAGTGCCAGACGGATCAATTCCGGCTTGCCCAGCTTGGCGTTGTGGTCGTTTTCGCCGATGATGGCATTAAAATAGTGGCTCAAGCCAAAGTAATCCATCACCCGGCGTGCGATAAAGCGATCCTTGCTGGTGGCAAGACCTACATGCACGCCGCCTTCCCGCAGCATTTGCAGAATGCTGCGAATATGGGGGTACACCTGATAGCGATACATGCCCTCTTCGGCAAAGCGGCGCTTGTAAATGGCCACAGCCTCATCAAGACGCTCCTCGGGCACATGCAGCAGGTTGCGGAAGGAGTCCAGCAGCGGCGGCCCGACCACCTGCCGCAGATCGGCCTCCTCAGGAATGGGCAGACCCATCTCCTCCATGGCGCTTTCCACCGAGCTGACAATGCCTTCCTCGGCATCACACAGGGTGCCATCCAGATCGAAAACGACTGCATCGTAGGGAAATTGATTCATTCGTCATACTCCTTCTCTCACACAGGTGAGTCTTCCGTGTTCATCAAGCCCGAATCGTTGCTCCGCGGGCATCGCCTCAAGCCAGCAGATGATCTCGGGGGTCACTTCCTCCCCAGCGGAAAGCACTGCCACCCCGGGAGGGTACAAACCGACCTGCCCTGCGCTGATACGCCCGGCAGAGCGTGAAATGTCGATCGCTTCGGTTGCAGCAAAGGCTGCTTCATGCAAGGGCATTTTTCTTTGGGGAATGGGAGGCGGGGAGGGGATGACCATCGTGTTTGGCTGATGGGCATCAGGTGTGTCGGCCAGCTCCGCGGTGATCTCTTTCAGCGCAGCCAGCAGCCTGACAAGCCGCTGAGGGCCATCCATCAGCGACAGGATGCAGCCGATCCCCGCTGCATCGCTCAATTCCACATCGATGCCTTTCTCCTCCAATTGCTGTGCCAGCCGAAAGCCGCCCTGAGGCGCATCCAGCACCAGCCGCAGCGGATCGGTCGGCACGTGCGGCGGCAGGGCGGCTCGTCCGTCAGTGTAACCCAGCAGAGCAGCTTCCTTGCGAAAATCTGCCAGTGCTGTCTCCAGCGCCGCGCCTGCCGATGCTCCGTATTCATCCATCCATGCCCTTGCATCATCCAGCGATAGCATCGTTACAAAAGAAGGGCTGCTGGTTTGCACCATTCGTAGCCGCTTTAACAGCAATGCGCCATCGATGCTGTTGGCACCGTGCAGCCATGCACCGGCTGTTAGGGCTGGCAGTGTTTTGTGCGCTGATTGCACCACCAGATCGGCACCCCGGCGCAAGGCGCTCAGTTCCGGATGCACCCAGTTCAGGGCGGCACCATGGGCTTCATCGCACAAAAGCAGCATGCCCCTTTGATGCGCAAGCTCAGCCACTGCCTCCACCGGTGCCAGCGTACCGTAAAAATCGGGATTGACCACCAATACAGCCTTAGCCTCCGGGTGCCTATGCATGGTTTGCTCATAGGCTTCCTTGGTAGCATACGGGCGACCCGTTTTCGTATAACTCACCGGCACAAATACCGGCTCGATGCCTGCTACCGCACACAGATGCAATGCACTGATATGCACATTGCGGGGCAGCAGCACTTTTTCGCCGCGCTGTGCTGCATAAAGCAGCATAGCATGCATACCGGCAGTGCTGCCGCCTGCAAGCAGCAAAGTATGCGCCGCACCGGCGCTTTTCGCTGCTAACGCCTGCGCCTGTGCAATGGCACCTGTTGGCCTGTACAGATCGTCCGTCACGGTCAACTCAGTGGTATCCAGCAGATAAGGATCCATGCTGCCAAACGGGCTTTTGCCTTGACTGCCTGGCATATGCAGCGACAGTCTACCAGAAGCCTTTTGGAGCATTTGCAACATTGGTCTATCCAAATAGGTTCGTTCCTTCCTGCCCGCATGCCCATAGCGGCACAACGGGACTCTTTCAGTATACCACCAACTGCCCCGGATGCAAGTCTCTTTGCTTATTTACAATTTATCCATAGGCGCTTGAGCCCTATCTGTGCTATAATAACATCGATCAACCAAGGGAGGGATCTGTTATGCTGCTGAACAAAAAGCTGGTTTTTCTGCTGGTATGCATGCTGGCCTGCACTGTGTGCCTGTCTGCCCTGGCGGTGGAATACACCACTGTAAACAATCTCTTTACCATCACCTACGACGAAAACCTCTATTTACTGGACGACTTTACCTATCTGAACGAAAACACATCGGACTACCAGTGGCTCTACATGCTCTACCTGCCCGAAAAAGATGTAGTGGTGGATGTGGAGATGGAGTACATGCCCGAGTTTGAAGGCGTAACCCTCTATACCGCAAGCGAGGCGACCTATGCTCAATATGTAGACGCCACCTTGGATCTTTTTTCTGACTATCACATCCAGTTGCTGGATACCATCACAGTAAGCGAGCAAAATATCCCCTTCTATATCTATTCCAAAGAGGATGCCGACGGCGCCTACATTACCGCTGAGACCATCGTAAACGGTTGGGCGATCCAATTTTCCACCTACCATAACGAAAGCGGCGAGATGGATGCCTCCCTCCTGACTGTGGTGCAGGAGATCGTATCCACCTTCAAACCGGTTATTCCATAACCATGCAAAAGTAAGTAAGCAAAAAAAGCTGTCTCAAAATACAATTTTGAGAAAAGTAAAGGCATGGAATGTTGCTCATCCGGCAGCATTCCATGCCTTTTTTGACAGTCTTTTACGATGAATTGGTAATATCTTCTTGTTTTGAGACAGCCCCTTTTGCTGTTTCTTTGTTTTAGCCCGGATACTGTGCCCGGCTGCCGCCGATATAGGGCAAGCGGCTGTAAGCCATGGTCACATGCGCCTGACCTACCACGGGGGCTTTACCGTTCATACGCAGGGGCACCGCTACAGGACGAATGTGCATACCCACCAAAGTATCGCCAAGATCGATGGCTGCATCGGCCTGTATGGCCTCGGCCACAGCGGGCTGTTCAAAGCGCTGCCATGCGGCTGCGCCTGCACTGCCGCCCGCCTTGGGCACAGGCATCACATTCACCTGACGCAAACGCAGATGATCCAGCGTTTCCTGTTCCATTACCAGAGCACGGTTCAGGTGTTCGCAGCACTGAAACACCGGGCGCAGCCCCAGCGCTTTGCAGGTATCGATCATGGTTTGGGCAATGGCATCGCCCAGCTCCGGCACGCTGTTTTTGCCGATCAAGCCGCCAGCTACTTCGCTGGTGGAGCAGCCCAGCACCAACACTGCGCCGGGCTTAAGCCCTGCTTCCTTGGCTAAATATTCTATACACTGGCGCAACTGCGCCTGAATGCTTTCATATTCCGCGATCATCTTTTTCCCTCCGCATTATTTGTCGGCATGCACAAAGGCATAGGCACCAATTCCCACTGCAATGGACAGGTTGAGGGAATCGATCTCGTTGCTATGAGGAATGCGCACCGCTTGCCCCATTTGGGCAAAGCTTGCAGGCAGACCGCTGCCCTCATTGCCAAACACCAAAGCATAAGGCCTTTGCACCTGCTGGGTCGCTTGTTCCAGCATAACGGAGCCATCGAGCATGAACGGATACAAGGCATGGTTCGGGTACTCCTGCCGATAGTCTTCAAAGCTGTCGTACTGCTTTACCCGAAGGCTGAACAGCGCACCCATGGTGGCCCGCACCACATGCGGCTCAAAGGGATCTGCAGCAGGGCGAATGATCGCAATATCCTTTACGCCAAGCCCCAGCAATGTGCGCTGGATGGTTCCCAGATTGCCCTCATCCATGGGATGATGCAGCACCACATGGGGGCTATCCGCTTGCAATTCTGCCTGCCATTTTTCAAATACGACCGCAGCAAAGCAATTGTCTTTGCCGCTGATGCGCCGAAGCGCCTTGTCGGCGATCTCCTCCCGCACACCGTTTTCCCGGCAGACTTGGCGCAGTTTTTCCACGCCTTCGCCCTGGGCACGCTCGCTGAGCAAAAGCCTCAGGGCTTTCTCCGGCTTTACCCGCATCAATTCCAGCGAGGGAAAAATGCCCGGCGTATAGCTATAATCAAGTTCTGCACTGTACCCCTTTAAGGATGGCATGGTTTTCCCTCCTCAGTCCAGTATATCCTCGTCATTTTCCGGCGTTTCAGAGCCAGCTTGTGCGGCATCCTGCAGTTCATCGTCCGCAGGCGCTTCTTGCCTCTTTTGCATGTTTTCTTCGGTCTGGGCTTTCATCTGGTCCAAGGTCTCCTGATCCATGCCCATTTCCGCAAAGCGACCGAACATATCATCATACGCTTTGCGAAGGCCGCCTTTTTCGCTGTTGACGCAATAGAACTTGGCCACTGCTGCGTTCTGGTAAGCGGCTATCCACACTTGAAACGCCAGCCCGACCACTGTGCCCAGTACAAAATTAGCCTCGCACAGATAAGTCTGCAGCAGCATCGCCAGCATCGTCCAACCGAGAAAGCTGATCAGCAGACCAAAAAGGTTCATCTTTTTATCTGCCATTACCGCCTTGCTGCGCTCCAGTGCTTCCCCAGCCGTAATATCCTGATTTTCTGCAAGGATGTAGGGAGCCATGCTATAACGGAAAGCAGCGATGATGCCGGGGATAAACAAAAGCAGCGACCATAGAAAAACCTGCACAAAGATGCGCACATACAGCCACAAAGCCTTGCCAATGAGCCGAAACCGGCTAAAAAGCCCGGCAAAGCCCAGATCTTCGTCGTGATGCAAGCGGACGAAATAATGGTCGCAACCCAGCGCCAGCGCAGGCGAAAACAACAGCGCTGCCAGCGCTACCATTAGCAGAACGGTCCACGTCTGCTGCGGTGCAGCCATTACCTGTTCTGCATAGGCTTTGTACTCGGCCAGCAGCGCCTCCAGCGAGAGAGCAGCGTTCAAAGCACCTGCTTGGCTGGGCAGAAGCACCATCTGCAGCACCTGTAAAAGCGTAGACAAAATGCCGGAGAAAAACGCGATCAGCATGGCGGTTTGCCAATTGCCGCGCAAAGCCTCCTTGGCTTTCGCTTTATAATAGAAAGAACCAAGCATCATTTCCGTATCCTCCTGCGCTGCTTATTCAAACAGCGCATCAACAAATTCCTTGGCATCGAAGCTCTGCAAGTCTTCTATTCCCTCGCCGACGCCAACATACATCACAGGCACCTGCAGTTCCCTAACAATGCCAAAAGCAATGCCGCCCTTGGCTGTGCCATCCAACTTGGTGAGCACGATACCGTTGATGCCAGCTGCTTCTCGGAAAGCTTTGGCCTGCTGCAAACCATTCTGACCGGTGGTGGCATCCACCACCAAAAGGCAGCGCATGGCCGCATCGGGATACTCCCGGTCGATGACCCGGCGCATTTTTTCCATTTCTTCCATCAAGTTTTTCTTGTTATGCAGGCGGCCAGCAGTATCCACGATCAGCAGATCCGCCTTTTGCGCTTTGGCAGCCTGTACACCATCGTACACCACACCGGCGGGGTCGGCGCCTTCCTTATGCTTTACAATGGGGCAGCGGGCCCGTTCTGCCCATACAGTCAGCTGCTCGGCAGCGGCTGCACGGAAGGTATCTGCTGCACAAAGAATAATGGTGCGCCCCAAGCCTTGAAAACGCAGCGCCAATTTGCCGATGGTCGTAGTCTTGCCCACACCATTCACGCCTACCACCAGCGTGACCATGGGCCAGCGCAGGGGTTCCTTGTGCACATCCAGCATAGAGACCAGAATGTTTTTCAGTTCATTCTTCGCCTCAAGACCATTTTTCAGCTTCTTTGCTGCAACCACCTTGCGCAGGGCTTCGATCGCCTCCTGTGCGCAAGCAGCGCCCATATCGCTCAAAATGAGGGCATCCAAAAACTCATCGTACAAGTCCTCATCAATGGGGCGATCCTCTCTGACCGCATCATCCATCACCTGCGCCATCTGCTGGCGGCTTTTGAAAAGTCCATCCTTCAGGCGGGAAAACAGATTCTTCTTTTCAGACATACGATTACCTCCCTTATTCATAATCGGTCAGATTGACGCTGACCATACTGCTAACGCCGCGCTCCTCCATCGCTACGCCAAAGAGGGTATCGCAGCGTTCCATGGTACCTTTACGGTGGGTAACCACCACAAACTGGGTATCGCGGCTAAACTCCTTTAAATAATCCGCAAAATAACTGATATTCGCATCATCCAGTGCAGCCTCGATCTCATCCAGAATACAGAACGGCGTGGGCTTGAGCTTCAGCATGGCAAAGAGGATGGCAATGGCTGTAAGCGCACGCTCGCCGCCGGAGAACAGGCTCAGGATCTGGCGTTTCTTGCCCGGGGGCTGCACGATGATCTCGATGCCGCAATCCAAAGGATGTTCCGGGTCTGCCAAGCTGATCTCGCCTCTGCCGCCGCCAAAAAGGCGCACGAACGTTTCGGAAAAATAGCTTTGCAGCAGGCTGAACTGTTCAACAAACACCGTTTCCATCTGCCCCAAGAGCTGCGCGATCAGCTCCTTCAGATCCCGCTGGGCTTTTTCCAGATCGCGTTTCTGATCGTTGAGCTGTGTATAGCGCTGGTTCATCTGCGCATATTCCTCGATGGCGCTTACATTTACCGGCCCCATCGCACGAATTTTGTCCCGGATGCCCTGCGCATCGCCCTCAGCTTCGCTTTCCTTAAACGGCTTTGCAGGCTGCGGATAAGCCATCAGCTGTTCCATTGCGCCTGCATAGCTGAGCTCGTAGGTATCCCACAAGCGGTCGCAGATCATGGAAACATCGTTCTTCATGCGGGCCAGCGCCATTTCCTGCCGGTGCATACGCTCGGTCTCTTTGGCAGCTGTTACCTGCGCCGCTTCTATTTCGCTCTGCAGCTCCTTGAGTTCCTGCTGGCACTCATCACGCAGCACTTCCGACTGCTCTACGTGGCGGCGTGCTTTCTCCACGCCGTCTTCGGCCTCGGTCAAGCGATACAGCAATTTTTCCTTGGCAGCCTGTGCCCGGCTCATCTCCTGCTGGGTCTGCGTACGGCGGTTCTGCAATTCGAACAGTTCCTTGCGGCACTCTACGCCGTCTTTTTCCAAACGGTTGCGATCCCGCTGGATGCGGTCGCAATCGTGCTGGGCATTCTGCAAGGTCAGTTTGGCATCGGTCAACGCTTCCTGTGCGCTTTCCCTATGGCGGCGAGCCGTATTCAATCTGCCGGACAATTCCACAGTCATCGCATTCAGCTCTTCTTCGCTGATGTTGTCCTGCTGCTCCAACTGGCGGATGCGCTCCAACTCTGCCTCAATTTCGCCAAGGCTTTCCTCCAGCTGGGCAATGGCCTCCTCCAGCGCATGGCGGCGGGTCAAGTGCGAAGCCTGCTGGTCGGATGCGGTTTTGAGGCGTTCGGTATCGCGCACAACAACGATTTCTTGCTGATGCACATCGTACTGGGCTGCTTCGCCTTTTTTCTTAGCCTCCGAGCGCTGCGCCTCCCATGCGGCGATCTCGTTGCCAGAAAGCGTTACTTTCTCGTTGATGCTGGCGATCTGCTCAACCAGTTCCTTCATTTCCCGCTCACGACCCAACAGGTTCTGCGCTTTTTGCTGTATGCTGCCGCCGGTCATACTGCCGCCGGAGTGCATTACATCACCGCTGAGCGTGACCAGCCGGAAACTGTGACCGCCTGCCCGCATAATGGCAATACCGCGATCCAGATCCCGTGCCACAACGGTACGCCCCAGCAAACTTTCTACGATACCGCGGTATTTCTCATCGTATTGGCAAAGCTCGCTGGCCACGCCAAGGCAGCCATCCATGGAGAGCACCTTGCGCTCCTGCTGGTTCAAGGTGCGCCCTTTCACCGTGGTAATGGGCAGGAAGGTGGCCCGACCCATCCGGTTCTGGCGCAAGTATTTGATCAGTGCCTTTGCATCGGCTTCGGTTTCGGTAACGATATTCTGCATACCGCCGCCCAAAGCCATATCCATGGCGATCTCGTATTCCTTGGGCACATGCACGAGCATGGCTACTACATCCACCACACCGTCCATCTTTTGCTTGCGGGCATAGGTCAACGCATTTTTGACCGAATACTGATAGCCCTCATAGCCATCCTGCAATTCTTTAAGGGTGCGCAGGCGCATTTCTGCTGCTCGTGCATTCTGTGCATCCTCTTGCATTTCCTTTTGTTTGTTGAGGATCCGCTCAAGCATCCGCTTGGGTACTTCCTCCAGCGCCAAAGCGGCAGCCTTCAACTCATCCAAACGGGCTGTTTCGCCATCCAATGCTTCTCTTGCTGCTTTTACAGCCTGCATCAGTTCCTCATCCCGAAGGGCCTCCTCCTCCTTCTGGCGGAGAAGGTCGTCCCGACGAGCTGTCATCTGCTGATGCATAGCCGTGTTGCGTGCCTGCGAAGTGCGCACATTCTGCAGCCGATTGGAACGCTCCATCATACGAGTGCGGTGAGCATCCAGTTCCGCTTCCAAAGCCTGCGCCGCATCGGTGGTATCGATATGCCGCTGTTCTGCTTCAGATAGGGCGGTTTGTGCCAGCTGCAAAAGCTGTTGCGCTTCTGCAAGACCGCCATCGTTCTGGCTGACCGTGGCCTCGATCAAACGCAGGCGATTGTTGAGCGCACCTTCCTCTTTTTCCAACCGCTTCATGGTCTCATCGCCGTGAAGCAGCTGGTTTTCCACCCCGGCGGATTCTTCTTTTACCGAATGCAGACCATCATTAGCCCTCAAAAGCGCTTCGTGGGCATCGCTAAGCAAACGATCCAATTCATCCCGGCGTTCTTCGCCCCTGCTGCGGCGCTGAGTGGCGGCTTCCAGCTGCTTTTCTGCCTCGTTCAGCGCATCCTTTACTTTCAAAAGCGCCTGTTCCGCTTCGTTCTCCCGTTGATGCAACTTATCGTAACGGTACACAAACAGCCGGATATCCAGTTCCTTCAGGCTTTCGCTCAGCGAAAGATATTCTCTGGCGATATCCGCTTGCTTTTTCAGCGGTACTAAGTGGGTCTCCAGCTCGTCCAGCACATCCAGCACACGCACCAAGTTTTCATCCGCATGCTTCAAGCGGTGCTCCGCTTCCTCTTTGCGTGTACGGAAGCGGTTGATACCTGCTGCTTCTTCAAATACGATGCGGCGATCCTCTCCCCGCTGACTGAGGATCTCGTCAATGCGTCCCTGACCGATAATGGAATAGCCTTCTTTACCAACGCCCGTATCCCGGAACAGTTCAACAATGTCCTTCAAGCGGCAAGCGGAACCGTTCATCTGGTACTCGCTGTCGCCGCTGCGGTATACCCGGCGGGTAATGCTCACTTCCTGATACTCCACCGGCAACTGGTGGTCGCTGTTATCAAAAACCAGCGTTACCTCGCAATAGTTCATGGCCTTGCGTTTTTCCGTACCGTTGAAGATAACATCCTGCATGCTGTTGCCGCGCAAGGTCTTGGCGCTCTGTTCGCCCAATACCCAGCGCACAGCATCGCTGATGTTGCTCTTGCCGGAACCATTGGGGCCCACAATGCCTGTTACATTCTGCGGAAAAACGATCTCCGTCCTTCTGGCGAAAGACTTGAAGCCGTAGATCTCCAATTTGGTAAGGCGCATTCGCACCCTCCTTATTCTTCGGATTGGCAACGCTTAAGCGCTGCCCGTGCCGCCATTTGCTCGGCGCTTTTCTTGCTGGCTCCCTGACCGGTAGCCATCTGCTGCCCCTTGATAACGACCTCTGCAACAAAATGCCTGTCGTGGTCGGGGCCTGTCGCTTCAATGATCCGGTAAGTGGGCAGCCCCATATCGTGCGCTTGCGTATATTCCTGCAAGCTGCTCTTATCATCCTTCACTCTGGGGGCGACCAGTTTGTCCTCGTCTTGAAACAAACGGAAGATCACCTTACGAACCGCTTCGTAGCCCCCATCCACATAGATGGCTGCCAGCACAGCCTCTACCGCATCGGCAAGAATACTGGGCTTTTCCCGACCGCCGGTAAGGATCTCGCCATTGCCCATCACAAGGCAGCGGCCCAGATCCAGCGATTGCGCCAGAACACTGAGGGTGCGTTCGCACACCAGCGCTGCACGGCGGGCGGTCAACGGCCCTTCTTGAAAATCTGTGTATTTGTGGTAAAGCATGTCGCTGACGCAAAACTCCAAGATCGCGTCCCCAAGGAACTCCAGCCGCTGGTTATCCGGCTGCTTGGTGGAGGGATGCGTCAACGCCCTGCGCAAATGGGCTTCATCCTGAAAGGTGTAGCCCAAAGCCTGCTGCAAAGCTTGCATTGCCTGTCTTCCTTTCCGCATGTATGAACACAGCGAGGGGCGGAGAAGCCTTGCTTCCCACACCCCTCGCCAAAGGGCAGCTTACTGCTTGCTCTCGATGTAGTTGACCACATCGCCGACCGTCTTGAGCTGAACGATCACTTCGTCCTCCACTTCGATGCCGAAGTTGGATTCCAGTTCCAGGATCATGACCATCACGTTGGCGCTGTCGGCCTTCAGATCTTCTACCAGACGGCTTTCAGAGGTGATGGCGGATGCATCCATCTGCAGCTGCTCGGCGATCATGTCGCGCACTTTTTCAAACATGTTGTTTCATCCTTTCCTTTGTGTTGCTATAAGAGCGGATCAAATTATCTACTCGGCGACGGTTTCCGTCTCCGCACAGACCAAACCTTGCTGAATTTTGCCTACAACGTCGCTTTCGTACATCAGCACAGCCTGCTTAAGGGCACAAGCCACAGCATGGGCATTGCAGGAACCGTGGGCTTTTACAACGCAGCCGCGCACGCCCAGCAAAGGCGCGCCGCCTACTTCGCTGTAGTCCATGGTCTTCTTAACGCGCTTGAAGGCGGGTTTTGCCAAAAGGCCGCCCAATTTGCCGCGGGTATCGGCAAAGATCTCTTTCTTGATGATGCCCATCAGCGTACCGGCAACGCCCTCCATAAACTTGAGGATCACATTGCCTACAAAGCCGTCGCAGACAATAACATCGGCAGCGTCGTTGGTGATCTCCCGGGCTTCTACGTTGCCAACAAAGTTCAGGTTTTTGTCTGCCTCAAGCAGCGGATAGGTCTCCTTGGTAAGGCTGCAGCCCTTTTCGGCTTCTGCACCGTTGTTCACCAGACCAATGCGGGGGTTCTCCACACCGCGCATCCCCTGCATGTATGCCTTGCCCATCAAGGCAAACTGGTGCAGGTATTCGGGGCGGCAATCCACGTTAGCACCGCAGTCGATGAGCAGGAAGTAATCCTTGCCGTTGGGCAGCAGGGGAGCCAGTGCAGGACGCTCGATGCCCTGAATACGACCCAAGCGGAACATACCGCCTGCCAAAACTGCACCGGTGCTGCCAGCGGATACAAAGGCATCCACCAGACCATCCCGCAGTTTGAGCATACCATCCACAATGGCGCTGTTCTTCTTTTTGCGAACAGCCATCACGGGAGATTCGCAATTGGTAATGACCTCCTGACAATCGGTCAGGGTAAGGCGGCTCAGGGCGGCGGCGGAAGAGGCAAACACCTCATCCACCACCGGCTTTACCTGCTCTATGGGGCCAGCCAATTCCACCTCTAAGGCGGGGTTCAAAGTCAGCGCTTCCAGTGCGCCTTCCACCGTTGCGCGAGGGGCGTTATCGCCGCCCATGGCATCCAGATAGATCTTCATACCATTACGCCTCTTTCGTTACTCAATACGGAAGCAGTACACAGCGCCCTTGCCGCGGCCAGTAGCGCCGATGACCAGCATATCGCCGTACACAGCGGGAGAAGCTTCCAATTCGCCATCCACCGTTACAGTGGAGAGCACTTCGCCGGTCTTGGCATCCATCAAGTTGATCTTGCCATCCAGCTCAGCCTGTACCAACCATGCATCGCCGGCCTCGTTGTACACGGCTACGGGGCTGGAAAGGGCGGTGGTGGGCAGAGCGGTCTGCCAGGCCACGGTGCCATTATCTTTGTTAAGAGCAAGCACCACGGAACCATTCTTACCGCAAGCTACGGTAAAGATGACCAGATCGCCGATGCTTTCCTGACCGACCACGGGGCTGGCTTCCAGACCCAGCTCATAGTCGGTATGGTAGGTGCACTCCGGCACGGTGTAGCTCCAAAGCTCTTCGCCGGTCAAACCGTCGATCTTGCGCAGGATGCAGCTGCCATCACGGCGCAGGTTGTATACGGTGGTACCAGTGTACAGAGCCAGATCGGTGCCGTTCTCCAGATCCAATGCGGGGGTAGCATCGATGTTGTCGCCCGTCTTGAAGGACCATACGGGGGTAAGAGTGTTTACATCCACGCACTGCAGCACACCAAACTCATCGCCATAGTACACATAATTGCCGTACATGGCTACGCTGCCGTCGATGTTGCCCTTCTTTTCCTGACCCTTCACGGTGGTCTTGTACTTCTGCACATCCGTGCCCAGCGTTACCTTGCCGGACAAATAATCGTAAGTCTCGGTCTGGGGGCCGAACTCTGCGGTATACAGAAGACCGCCCTGCGTACCGAAGATCATGGTACCGGTGGTGCTGTCGAACAAGGGAGCGCCCAGCACGCCGGAGTAGTTGCTGGTACGATCCTTACCATCGGTTTCGATGAGGCGGATACGCTTGTTGTTGAGCAGGTTGACCACGTGAACGCCGCTGTCTACCTTGCCCTTGTACAGATTGCTGTGGCTCTGACCCACTGCCAGAATAGGCGTGCCGTTGGTAGCCACAGACAGGCCGCCAGCGCTGGGAGCGCCCAGATCGAAGGGATCACGGGTCATTTCGCCGCTGAGCAGGTTATAGAAGTAGATCTTACCATCCTGGCCGGCTACGATCACTTCCTTCAGGGCCTTTACCTCGCGCATCTCATCGCTGATGCCCATAAAGGTACGCAGGTTGATAGGCCACTTGACGATAACGGGCTGACCGGGAGCGATAACGCCGTAAACAGCACCGTCGTTGATCTTCATGCTGCCAACTTCCTGCTTCCACACTTCGGTAAGCTTACCGGTGGTCACCTCAACGGTGCCATAAGCAGCATTCTGGCGCATGGGGCCGCTGCGGAAGGTAAGCACGCCTGCCTGCTTCCATACAGCATAGTCGCTGGCTGCGCCTTCAGTAGAAGTGTAAGGTGCATACATGTTGATGTTGTTGGTACGGGTAAAGGACTCGGTGGTCTTGCCATTATTATAGACCGTTACGTTGAGAACCGCATCACCATCGGTGGGGCTGGCTGCATCCGCTGCGGTAGCTGCCAGCTGGGGCAGCATGGTGGCGGTGGGCACAGGCGTGGGCTCCGGTGTGGGGGTGAAGTCGGATCGTAGCCATGTCG
>JAZSRK010000064.1:0-11085 GCA_045538465.1 Candidatus Limiplasma sp.
CCTTCTGCCTGCTCCTTGATCTCCGGCTCGACGCGAGCCATAACATTGGAACTCTTTGCCATGGGGTTCACTCCTTTCTTGGTTTTATTATATGCGAATGTATTGCGAATTGCAATACAATTTGATAGGTGTGATACCACCTTTTTCAAGGTCTATACACCACCCAATCACATCAGAAACCCGGACAAATACTACGTTTTTGAACGATTGATTCCAGCGTTCGGGACCAAAAGGTCGCAGGTTCAAATCCTGTCACCTCGACCATGAAACCGTTGCAAATCAACGGTTTTTTTCTTTGCCTGATTTTCGAATTATTTGCTGTTTTTTTATTTCTGTTGGCTACTTTATTGGCTACCCAAAACCCGCTCACGATATTACCATGGGCGGGAAAAACTAAGTCATTCTTTAAGCAAAAATACGTAGCAAAGAGTAACTTTTGGGGTACGCTGTCCGCTACAGCAGATGTTCTTTGCATACCGGATATCCAAACGACCTAACAAATCAACCCAACAACCCCATCGACCGTCTTACCCCTGATGCCCCAACACCCACTCCACCATCTCCGGCACATCCATCTTTCCCTGCGCAACAGCCAGCCCCAGCGCGATCAATTCATCCTGTGTATAGGCGATCTGCAAACCGTTCCGGCGAAGGATCAGCAGCAGGGCGGCCATGCCAATGCGTTTGTTGCCGTCGATAAACCCGTGGTTTTGTGTTAGTCCGCAGCCGATGGCAGCAGCTTTTTCAACAACGCCCGGATGCGCCTCCACACCAGCGAACGATGCGGCTGCACGGGCTATCGCGCTTTCGATCAAGCCTAGCTCCCGAATGCCTTCGGAACCCCCACTGGCTTTCGCCATCTTTTGGTGTAAAAGCAATATGTTTTCAATGGAAGGCAGCCAGATCATTTTGCAAGTTCCTCCCATGCTGGTAGGTTTTCAGCAATAATAGCATCCATATCGGCTTCCAGCGCTTTTTGCTCCTTTTGCTTTAGAGAGACTACAAAATCCAGAACCTGCTGCTGCATTTCGGGGTGTAAGGTACCAGCTTCTTCGGTGATGCGTTCGATCAAGGTCATGGGCGTGGCCTCCTTTCTATAAGGTTATTATTCTATCCTTTGGGCTGTTTTTCCTGTTTGTAACAGCTGCCGCCGACATCCTTTACAGCAAACGCACTGCGATGATCGAGATCGTGGTGCGTTTTTACATAACAAAAAGGAGACAAGCCCACAAAAGGCATGTCTCAGACTGTCGATAAACCTTGGGAGGTGTTGGAGGGTCGCAACCCTCCGACTGTGATCCGAAACCAGCGACATGTATTGCGGGCCAAATCCGATTACATCGGCTTTGGGCTTCGGCGCTGCGGAGCCTTTCAGGCTGTCCTCACGCCTCGGTTCGTTTTACTCACCCTTCCGGTGGTTTCGGAACCTTTGCGAAGCAAGGGATTCCTATCGCCCTTCGCCGCCCGGCGAGCCGAAGGCGAGTAGGCGAAGGGTGCAAAACTCGTCGAAAAACCTCGGGTGGTGTCGGAGGGGTGTAACCCCCCGACTGTGATCCGAAACCAGCGACATGCGCGGTGGTTTCGGAACCCTTGCGAAGCAAGGGATTCCTATCGCCCTTCGCCGCCCGGCGAGCCGAAGGCGAGTAGGCGAAGGGTGCAAAACTCGTCAAAAAAACCGCCTCAGGCGGGTTTTTTGACGAACAAAAGCCGGGCACACGCCCGACTTTTGTGTTAACCCTCCGCAAGAACCCGGCAGGGCAGCCCACTGGTGCCAAGGAGGCTCATGGGGAAGGTGTAGATGGTCAACGGCTCTTTGCCTGCTACGCTTTCCAGCCCGCAGAGGTTTTCCACGACGAATACGCCCCGGTCTGCGCAGCGCTGATCCGCAGGTGTGTGCTCTTTGCCTCTGCGCACGCCTCCTGCATCCACGCCGATAATGGAAACGCCCTTGTCCAAAAGCAGCGTGATCAACTCTTGGGAAAGCTGAGGATGGGTGCTGTGATACGCCTCGCTGCCAAAGGGGATGCGCTGCTGGTGCCCTGTGTAAAAAGCCACAAACATCCCTGCGGTAACTTTGCTCAGATCCACATCGGCCGCTTCGATATCCCGGTCGGCAATGTGATGCACATCAAACACGATCGCCGGGCATTTGGAGTATGACAAGGGAAATACCTTGTCCATCACATCAAAATGGGTGCCGATGTGCCCTGCAAGCTCGTTGTGCTGGTTTTTGGGCATGTTTTGCTGCATCTCTTCCGTAATGGGCAGTGTAAGATCGTATAGCATCGGTCGATATCCTCCTTTGTGCAAAAGAACAAGCCTAGACCATATTTTGGGGTATGGTGGTGCATGGCTTGTGTTGCAATGTTGTTGTTTACATAGTTCTTGATGGGGAAAGGCAATTCCTGCTTTTAAGCAAGAAATAGCACAAATGAATGGCGCACAACATTATTTTTTGGCACGAAAATACTAACGAAAACTCCGAAAACAATGGACATTCGTCTCCAGTCATGGTATGATGCAGGCAAATTATGAATGGAAAAATCGATCAGCGAGTTTTCCACTATGAAATACGGAGGAAGAATACGATGAAACAATGGATCCGTGCGAATCATCAGCCTGCTTTGCCCTTGGGTAAGGATGGCCGCCGTGCAACGGCCAGCCCCGAACACATCACCCTGTCTAAGAATGCCGCCAAGGAAGGTATGGTACTGCTCAAAAACGAGAAGGGGCTGCTGCCCATTGCTGAGGGCACTCGCATCGCGCTCTTTGGCAAAGGCACCATCGACTATGTAAAGGGCGGCGGCGGCAGCGGCGATGTAACGGTTCCCTACGTGCGCAACCTGTACGAAGGCTTGTGCCAGATCGTGGACCCCATGACCATTTTCCCCGACACGGTAGAGTTTTACCGTGAGCAAGTGAAGGCTCAGTACGATGCAGGGCGTGTGCCTGGCATGACTTCTGAGCCCGAAGTAAACGACGAGCTGCTCAAGAAGGCCGCAGCCTTTGCGGATGTAGCTATCGTGTCCATCAGCCGCTTTTCCGGCGAGGGCTGGGATCGCTTGGCCGATTTTGACAAGATCGAAAAGCATGAGGGCGTGGACGAACGCTCTGTGCAGTTCTCCAAGGAGATCTTTGAGGACGGCGACTTCTATTTCTCCCATGCAGAGCGCGCCATGATGGAAAAAGTCTGCACTGCCTTTGATAAAGTGGTCGTGGTGCTGAATGTGGGCGGCATGGTGGAAACCGCATGGCTGAAGGAAAACAAAGCCATCGATTCCGTTTTGATGGCATGGCAGGGTGGCATGGAAGGCGGTTTGGCCACTGCCGAATTGCTGATGGGCATGGGCAACCCCTCCGGTAAGCTGACCGACACCTTTGCCCGCGACCTGTGCGATTATCCCTGCGCAGATGAGTTCTTTGTATCGGATACCTATGTGGACTACACCGAGGATATCTATGTAGGCTACCGCTATTTCGAAACCATTCCCGGCGCTGCTGAGAAGGTAGTGTATCCCTTCGGCTACGGTCTTTCCTATACCACGTTTGCCATCAGCGATGCAGCTGTGACCATCGACGGCGACGAGATCACCGCCTCCGTGCTGGTGCGCAACACCGGCAATGTTTCTGGTAAAGAAGTTGTGCAGGTGTACTACAGCGCTCCTCAGGGCAAGCTGGGCAAGCCTGCCCGCGAGCTGGTCGGTTACCAGAAGACTGCATTGCTGGCACCCGGTGCGCAGCAGTGGGTATATGTGCGCTTTGCCGCACAGGATATGGCTTCCTATGACGATCTGGGCAAGGTGCAGAAATCCGCATGGGTGCTGGAAGCTGGCGATTACACCTTCCACATCGGCACCAGTGTGCGCGATACCCTCAAGACGGATACCTGCTTTACCCTCAGCGAGAACCGGGTGGTCAGCCAGCTTACCCAGCGCATGGCGCCTGTTGCCCTCAAGCGGCGTATGCTAGCGGATGGCTCCTTCGAAGAGATGCCTGCCGGCGAAGCCAACGATCCCTTCTATACCGCTCTTGCTCCCATGACCACCGAACTGTGGGAAGGCTTCCCGCCCATTCGTGCACAGGAGACCCGCCCCTTCCGTCTGGGGCCGGTGGGGCACCAGCTGGCCGATGTGGCAGATGGCAAGATCACGCTGGATGAGTTTATCGCTCAGCTGACCGATGAGGATCTGGCTTGGCTGATGGGCGGTCAGCCCAATGTGGGCGTAGCCAATACTTGGGGCATTGGCAATATGCCGCAGTACGGCGTGCCCAATGTAATGACCGCCGATGGCCCTGCAGGCCTGCGCATTCTGCCGCATGTGGGCGTTACCACTACTGCCTTCCCCTGCGCCACGCTCATCGCCTGCGCTTGGGATCCTGAGGTGGCCTATCAGGTGGGCGCTACCGGTGCTTTGGAGGTAAAGGAAAACAACATCGGCGTATGGCTCACCCCTGGCGTGTGCATCCACCGCAATCCGCTGTGCGGACGCAACTTCGAGTATTTCTCCGAGGATCCGCTGCTTACCGGTAAGCAGGCTGCCGCTTTGGTCAAGGGTATTCAGAGCCAGCGTGTCGCTGCCACCCCCAAGCATTTTGCTCTTAACAACAAGGAAACCAACCGCCGCAACTGCGATGCCCGTGCTTCCGAACGCGCGATCCGCGAGATCTATCTGCGCCAGTACGAGATCATCGTCAAGGAAGCAAAGCCTTGGTGCATTATGTCCTCCTACAACATCATCAACGGCCACCGCGCTTCCGAAAACAAGGATCTGCTCACCCACATCCTGCGTGATGAGTGGGGCTTTGACGGCATGGTGACCACCGACTGGTGGACCTTTGGCGAGCACTATAAGGAAGCCATGGCTGGCAACGACCTGAAGATGGCTACCGGCTACCCCCATCGCTTGATGGAAGCGCTGGAGAAAGGCGTACTCACCCGCGAAGCCATGGAGACAGCTGTAAAGAATATTCTGACCATGCTTTTGCGTGTGGACTAAACTTGCAAATGGACCCGCCGTTTTGAAAGCGGCGGGTTCCTTTACACAGAAAGGAAGGCTGAAACGTGAACGGCATTTATGATGTTACCCTGAGCGATTATCCCCGCCTTCAAGGCGAAAAGAGCGATGATAAGCGCATTATGCGTGCTGTAGCTGCTTGCGAGCGCGGCGTTTTGTATATTCCCAAGGGTGTTTATGAGATCGCAAATATGTTGGAGATCACCAACTGCTGCTCGCTTTTATTGCACAAATCGGCCGTGCTGAAAGCTGTTTGTGAAATGGACTTTGTGCTAAAGTACGATGCCGCAGCATCCTACCCGGATCTGCAGGAGTGCGACGGGCATCTGGTGCCCTCCGGCGATTACGATGCCGAGGATTGGAATCTGTACATCATCGGCGGCTATATCGACGGTTCCGGTTTGGCCAGCTGCCTCTGCCTCAATAGTTTCAAACATTTTACCATGCGGGATATGTCTCTGCGCAACGGTAAAAAGTACGGCTTGCGCATCGAGGATGCAGGCAGCATGTGGACGTATGAACTGGTGGCGCAAAACTTGTACCTGAAGTGCACCATGCCGGGGCTTTCTGGTAATGCAGGCATCAGCTCCAACGGCGGCGACAGCCACTTTATCGATTGCGTGGTGGTGGACTACACCACCGGTTTTGACATGCTGGGCGGCGGCTCCAACCGTTTGACCCGCTGCCATGTATGGGGCGGCCCCATCCCGCCCAAGGCCGAAGGCGAACTGCCGGAAATGCTCATCGATTCCGTTAATTTCAACATCCAATCCTACGATACCATCCTGACCGATTGCTATGCTGATACCGGCATGGTCGGCTACCGGATCGGTCAGCCTGCAAGGCTGATCGGCTGCAGCTATTTCAATAACTACACCTATCAGATGGATGATGTGACCGTGCTGGAGCATACTGGCGGCGAGCTGCTCATTACCGGCTGCATGTTCCGCAAAACCAGCCCCAACGCTACCCTCTACAAGGGCGATCATCAAAATGTTATCTGGCGGGATAATCTGCTGCTGGGCGGGCTGGAATTGCCTCAGTAAAGCAGGCAGCCACATCGGCAAGCCTGACGGAGCTTTTTTGGAAGAACTGCATCGCTTGAGCAAAGCCTACGATCGCGCATAAGAAAGACACCTACGTTTATACAGAAAGGGTGACGGTCTGCTATGCAACCGAAAAATTTTGCTTTTGATGCCTCCCGTAGTTTTGAGGAGCGCATCGATTGGATCTTAAAAAACCTGACAATAGACGAGAAACTAAGCTGGCTTTCCTCCCGTATGCCCGGGTGCGAAAGGCTGGGACTGGAACCCTTCTCTCTGGGCGGCGAAGCAGCCCATGGCGTGGAGGGGCGCAACGATCAGAATGGTTTGGGTGCACCGGATGTGACCACGGCCTTCCCGCAGCCCATTGGCATGAGCGCCTCGTGGGATCCGGAAACCATCCGCGCTTGCGGCGAAGTGGTGGGCACCGAAGCCCGCGTGGTATTCGGCAGGCATCCGGGCAGAGGACTTAGCCGCTGGGCGCCTACGGTGGATCTGGAACGTGACCCCCGCTGGGGACGCAACGAGGAAGCCTATGGCGAGGATGCTGTGCTCACCGGACGTATGGCCGGTGCTTATCTGAGCGGTATGCAGGGCAATGATCCCAAGTACATCCGCACAGCTGCTACGCTAAAGCACTTCTACGGCAACAATACCGAGGAAGGCCGTACATGGAAAAACTCCACCATTGATCCCCGCAACCGGTACGAGCTGTATCTGGAACCCTTCCGCCGCTGCATCGAAGGCTACGGCGTGCAGGGCATTATGACGGCGTACAACCGCATCAATGGCAAGGTGGGCATCCTCAATAGCGAAGTAAACGATATTCTCAAACAGCAGTACGGCCTCACCCACGCCGTGGGCGATGGCGGTGCGCTTACCCTGGTGGTAACCGGGCAGCATGTGTACGGCAACCATGCCCAGGCTATTGCCGATGCTCTCCATGCAGGTGTGGATGGCATGAGCGACAACCCTGTTATGGTAGAAAAAGCGGCACGTGATGCCTACGCGCAGGGGCTGATCACCGAAGCAGATCTGGATGGCGCTATTGCGGCTAAGTTGATGGTAGCCATGTGCTTGGGGCGTTTTGACGGAGATGCATGCCCCTACGCCGCCATTACCGAGGCTGATATCTGCACCCCGCAAGCTGCCGAGATCTCGCAAAAAGCAGCAGAAAAATCGCTGGTGCTCATGAAGAACGACGGTCTGTTGCCGCTGGATGCAGGCAAGACGGTGGCGCTGCTGGGCCCCATGGCAGATAGCTGGTACCAAGATTGGTACGGCGGCGAGCCGCCCTATCGCCGCACCATCGCTGATGGTCTCAAGGCGCAAGGGGTTTCCTTTACTTATGCCGATGGCTGGGATAGGGTGCACCTTCGCTTTGGTGATGGGATGCTGCGCATTGATGAAAACAACGATAACGAGGCTGTACTTAGCCAAGAGGGCGATGTGTTCGCCATGGAATGCTGGGGCGACGATTGCTATGCCTTCCGCTGCGAGCGCACCGGGACGTATCTGACCATGCGCATGCCCAACGGATCCGATATGGCTGATAGTCCGCTGGGAGCAGACCGCAAACTGCCTTTCAATTGGTTTGTTACCGAGGTATTCCATTTGGAGGAACAAGCGGGAAAAACCGTGCTGCTCAACCGGTTCCACTGGCCTGTGGAAGCTGTTGACGGCAAGCTTACCTCCGGCAGCAGCCATCAGGGCACCCCTGTGGTGATTGAATTGGTGGAGGATGGCGCAGCCAAAGCGGCAGCACTGGCCAGGGCAGCGGATGTAGCCATTCTTGCCTTGGGCAACAACCCGGTCATTCCCGCCAAGGAGGAATTGGATCGTCACACCATCCAGCTGCCTGCACATCAGGAAAAGCTGCTTCAGGCGGTGCACCAAGCCAATGCCAACACAGCTTTGGTGCTGGTGGCAAACTATCCCTATGCGGCGTGCTATGCAGCGGAGCACGTACCGGCTATTCTGCTCAGCGCCACCGGCAGTCAGGATATGGGCACAGCCATTGCTGGCGCCCTGTATGGGCGCTTCTCGCCTGCTGGCAGACTGAATATGACTTGGTACCGCTCCGACGATGACCTGCCCTCTATTGATGATTATGACATCATTCGTGGCGGGCGTACCTATCGTTACTTTGCAGGGGAACCGCTGTATGCATTCGGTCACGGGCTTACCTATACCACCTTTGCCTATAGCGATCTGACCGTCAAGGAACAGGGCGATTCCCTGATGTTCCGTTTTCAGGTGACCAACACCGGCAGCGTGGCAAGCGACGAAGTAGCGCAGCTGTACGGCATCGCTCCCGCTTCTCGGGTGCAGAAGCCCCGGCGGCAGCTATTGGATTTCCTGCGCTTGAAAGATGTACAGCCGGGCGAAAAACGCCGGGTGGAGTTCGTTGTACCTGTTGAGGAACTTCGCTTTTACGATGTGATCAGCCGCCGTTTGATGGTGGAGGCAGGGGAATACCGCTTCTTCGCAGGTCCTTCCAGTGCAGTGGAGGCCGTAAGCGTTTGCTGCTCTGTGCAGGGCGAGAAGGTGGGCAAGCGGGATCTGTGCCAGATCATCCCTGCGGATCATTACGACGATTGCAGCAGCATTGCTATTTTGCAAGGCACCATTGGTTACAGCAGCATCACCCTTTTGCCGGAGGCCGCACAGGCTGAGGCCGTATACCGGGATTGCCTGTTCGATGAGGAACGCTGCATGCTATCGCTGCGGGTCATGAGCCGCACGGGCGGCAAGATCGCCGTTTTGGTAAATGGCGAGGAGATTGACGCTTGGGCCGGAGATACCCGCACCAGCGAGCACCGCAGTGCACCGCCCATGGATCGCTTTGCTTACAAGATGGTGGAAGCCAGAGCCAAGGAGCGCCAGCCCATCTGGGAAGATATCGACTTTATGCTGCCGCAGGGCGTAACGGAGGGCAGCCTGACCCTGCGCCTGAGTGGCGATGTGCAGGTGAGCTTCCTGCAGGCAAAGGTACCGCCGGAAGGTAAGAAGATACGGTTGGGTATTGCAAACTGAGGTTAACATAACAAAGAATGGAGCCCCGGCAGTTTTGCCGAGGCTCCATTCTTTGTTCAGACTGTCGAGAAACCCCGGGTGGAGTCGGAGGGTCGCAACCCTCCGACTGTGATCCGAAACCAGCGACATGTGCGGTGGTTTCGGAACCCTTGCGTAGCAAGGGATTCCTTTCGCCGTTTGCCGCCCGGCGAGCCGTAGGCGAGTAGGCAAACGGTGCAAGCCTCGTCGAAAAAGACGCCATAGGCGAGTTTTTCGACGACCTGGTGCAGGGGCGCTGCCCCTGCACCCTGCCTAAGGGATTTCATCCCTTAGGAATCCCACCATTGAGGCCGTTTCACGGCCTCAAAAAAAGATGGTAGTGGCGCAACCCACTTACCAACCGGCCCGCATTGCGAGCCGGGGCTCCTACTGGTGAACCCCGGCGGTTGCTTTAGTCAATATGTACTTTATACATCCCCCTTTGTGCCTATGAAACAGGCACAATTGTGGGATTCTTAAGGGGCAATGCCCCTTAAGCGGGGTGCAGGGAGACGAAGGGAAGCGCGTGCCCAGTGGGCACAACGGCGAAGCCGTTAGCGACCCGCAGTCGTCAACCGAAGCAAGTACAGGCCAGGGTAGTGGACTGTACGCTGACTGAGGTTGCGGGTCAGAGCCCCTGCCCTCCGTCCCCACCCCCAACGCATAAAGGAGGAATCCCCCATGGAAAACCAGATCATTGCCCCCAAGAAAACGATCTTCTCCGGTATCCAGCCCTCGGGCACGCTAACGCTGGGCAACTATATCGGTGCGCTGCGCAACTTCACGCTGTTGCAGGACGAGTACAACTGCATCTACTGCGTGGTGGACATGCATGCCATCACCGTGCGCCAGAACCCTGCCGATCTGCGCCGCCGCTGCCTTGAGCTGGCCGCCACCTACATCGCCTGCGGCCTGGATCCCAAGAAGAACATCATCTATTGCCAGAGCCACGTCAGCGGCCATGCGGAGCTGGGCTGGATTTTGAACTGCTACACCTACATGGGCGAGTTGCAGCGCATGACCCAGTACAAGGACAAGGCCGCCAAGCATGCGGACAACATCAACGCCGGTCTGTTCACCTATCCGGTGCTGATGGCTGCGGATATTCTGCTGTATCAGGCTGATCTGGTGCCCATTGGTGCGGACCAGAAGCAGCACTTGGAGCTGACCCGTGATATCGCCCAGCGCTTCAACGGCGTGTACGGCGATGTATTCACCGTGCCGGAAGGCTACTTTGGCAAGGTGGGCAGCCGCGTGATGAGCCTGCAGGATCCCACCCGCAAGATGAGCAAGTCCGACCCCGAGGATTGCTACATCGCCATCCTCGACCCTGCCGATGTGATCCGCCGCAAGGTAAAGCGCGCGGTGACCGACAGCGATGCCGAGATCCGCTTTGACCCGGAGACCAAGCCCGGCGTCAGCAACCTGCTGAGCATCATCGCCGCATTGACCAACGATTCCATCGAGAACGTGGTGAATGACCTGTCCGGTCTGGGCTACGGCGCACTGAAGAATCGTGTTAGCGATTGCATCATCGAGACCCTGACCCCCATTCAGGAGGAGCAGAAGCGACTGATGGCCGACAAGGCTTATTTGCAAGGCATTTTGGACGAGAACGCCCAGCGCGCCAACGCGATCGCTACCCGGACGCTGCGGAAGGTGCAGAAGAAGATCGGGTTTGCGGCGCGGGGTTGAGTGGACGTCCGACACGCACCGCTAACGCGGAGCGTGCCGTTCGCCTTAGTTTATAGACAGATAGTTCCGCAGCCCTTTTGGTGGGGCGGCGGAGGGAAGCGTGTGCCCGGTGGGCACTTGTGCGAAGCACAAGGCGACCCGAAGCCGGGGAGCGAAACGAGGATTGGCTACGGCAGTAGCCAAGACGACGATTGAGCGACCGGGGACGGAGGGAAGCGTGTGCCCACTGGGCGCCTGTGCGAAGCACAAAGCGACCCGAAGCCGGGGAGCGAAACGAG
>JAZSRK010000088.1:0-52512 GCA_045538465.1 Candidatus Limiplasma sp.
TGCTCAGAATCTCTACCACTCGACGGCGTAGTTCCTGCTGCTGATTCAACATGCTTCTTCTCTTCTTTCCCTCTTTTCTTCTATTTTACCATTTTTATATGAAAAAGCCCAGCTTTCGCTGGACTTTTTCGACAGTCTGAGCTGTATTGATCGCAATACAGCTTTTTTGTATGCATGGTTTTTCCATCATGGGGCAGCCTATCCACCGGAGGTGATCGATAACCATGAGTCCCAAGGAATTGATGTACATCGAGGATGCCCTGAACCACGAACAGTTCTTGCAAAGCCAGTTTCAGCAAGCAGCGCAGGCATTGCAAAACCCGCAGCTGAAAACCTGCGTCAGCCAGATGGCGCAAGACCATCATCAGCTGTTCCAAAAGCTGTACCAGCTGGTGTAAAGGAGGAATGCGTGATGAACGACAAGGAGATCATGGAGAACCTGCTGCAAACCACCAAAGGCGTGTGCGATCTGTACCTGCACGGTGCCATTGAGTCATCCACCCAGAATGTGCACAGTACCTTCGACGATGCACTCAGCCAAAGCCTGTGCATGCAAAACCAGCTATACAACCAGATGGCGCAGCAGGGCTGGTACCCCATGCAGCAGGCAGACCAGCAGCAGATCCAGCAGGTGCATAACAAGTTCGGGGCGAATGTTCCGTCCCTGTAAAAAAATCATGCCCCGTTCTCTACCGAGAACGGGGCGTATTGCTTACTCTGCCGCTGGGCTTGTCAGCCCCAGCGCTTCCCGCACTTCTTCCTCGCCAAGCACTTCCCGCTCGAGGAGCAGCCGGGTCAGACGTTCCCACGACCGGCGGTGGGTACGCAGCAGGCTGGCAGCCAGTTGTTGCCCCATGGTAAGCCATTGCTGGGCTGCTGCATCCTTTTGGGGCTGGGAGAAGTAGTAGGCTTCCTCTGTACCGGGCAGCATGCCCCATTCGCATACCATACGCTGGGCCAGCATGGCGGCGCGCTCGATATCGTTGGCTGCGCCGTTGGTCACATGATCGCTGCCGCAAAGCAGGATCTCTGCTTCCCGACCGCTAAGGGCCACGGCGATGTGGTGCAGCAGCTCCTGCTTGCGGTGGAACAGCTTCTCCGGCGGTATGGCCATGCTGTAGCCCGCAGCACCTTTGCCGGTGGGTATGATGGATACCTTTCGGATGTTGCTTTCGGGTAGAAGGAGGGCAGTGGCAAGGGCGTGGGCAGCCTCGTGGGCGGCGGTCAGCTCTCGCTCCTGCCGGTGGCGCATGGGGCTGCGCTCTTGCCCAAAGAGCAGGGTATCCATGGCTTTGTAGATATCCTGCTGGCTAATGGCACTGCTGCCGCGTTTTACGGCCAAAATGGCGGCCTCATTGAGCAGCCCTTCCAGCCTTGCGCCGGAGAAAAGTGCCGTCTGGGCGGCGATACTATTCAGGTCCACACTGTCATCCATGGGCTTTTGCCGTGCGTGTACCGCAAGGATCTGTTCCCGCTCCCGCAGGCTAGGCAGAGGCACTTCGATGTGCCGGTCAAAGCGTCCGGCACGAAGCAAGGCTTCATCCAAGGTGTCGATGCGGTTGGTGGCGGCCAGCACCACTACGCCCTGCCGCGGGTGAAAGCCGCTCATTTCCGAAAGCAGCGCATTCAAGGTCTGATCCCGCTCGTCGCTGCGGTTATCCCGCTTTTTGCCAATGGCATCGATCTCATCAAAGAAGATGACCGCCTGACCGGCTTTGCGTGCTTTGGCAAACAAGCTGCGGATGCGGCTGGCGCCTACGCCAACATACATTTCCACAAAATCGGCGCCGTTTACGGCAAAAAATGGCACACCGGCTTCTCCGGCCAATGCGCGGGCCATCAGGGTCTTGCCTGTGCCAGGCATACCGTGCAGCAGCACCCCTCGAGGGATCTGCGCCCCCATGCGGCAAAAAGCCTCTGGTCTGCGAATAAAATCTACCAAGTCCCGCAGGCTTTCCATGGCCTCATCGTTGGCGGCTACATCCGAAAACCGCACGGCCGGTATCTCCGAAAGGGGTTCGGCAGCCTGTGCAAAGCTGCGTTCACGCTGCTTCTCCCGGCTGTTGCCAAGCAGCATCAGCATCAGCAGCGCCAAGATCAAAAAGCCATAGGGCAGGGCATCTCCTGCGGTTTGCAGCCTGCCCATCAATAGAAAAAAGAATAGGATCACAATACAAAGGCCTGCGGGCAGCAGTGCCCGGCTTCGCCTGATGCTCGACGGCATTCCGTCCACCTCCTGTTTGTTGCACTGGCAGTATACAGGAGGGGTGAATGCTGTGTAAATGGTGCATATTGGCGTGTTTTCCACGGTTTTTGAAGGGAAAAAACGCACATAGTAGCCAAAGGCGGGTGATCGCACGAAAAACGAAGCCTTGTGCCCCGCCGCCTCTGGAGGGATGACGGATGAAAAAGGCAAAGGAACCAGCAAAAAGCGAAGCGAAGCGCCTCAAAAAGCGCCAAGATAAGCAGGCGGCGCAGGCTCAGCGGCTGCAGGAACGGGCACACCGCAAGGAGGAGACTGCCCAGCGGAAAGCGCAGCGCTTGGAGTGGCAGGAGCAGCGGTCGCATAAGGCACAGGCTGTCAAAAACCGCCAACCGGATATTTCCGGCCGCCAAGCGGGGCGTATTGCCCGGCAGCGCAAACATCAGGGCAAAAAACTGGGCACGCCGGGGCTTCGGCGGGCTGGTTTGCCGGAGATACAGCATCCTCTGCGGCGTATGGCAGCAGTCATGCTGTGTTTGTTTGCATTGGCGGGTTCGGTGGCCTTTTATGTGCTGGATGTGCCGCATTGGCAGCGGTTGGATATCAGCAAGATCACGGCTGCGCCCCAGACAGGGCGCATGTTTGACAGCCAAGGGGAGCTGATCGCCACCATTCGGGGCAGCCAGAACCGGGTGGTGGTGCCCTTGGAGCAGATCCCCAAACAAATACGGGATGTATTTATTGCAGCTGAAGATCTGCGCTTTTACCAGCACCGGGGGGTGGATGTGGTGCGCCTTGTGGGGGCGCTGGCCGCCAATATCCGGCAGGGCAGCTATGCGCAGGGCGGCAGCACCATTACCATGCAGCTGATCCGTCAAAGCCACCTGAGTACCCGCAAAACCATCGCCCGCAAAGCAGAGGAGATCGCACTGGCGCTGCAATTGGAAGCCAAAATGTCCAAGGATGAGATCCTTGCCATGTATCTGAATTACATCTATTTCGGCAATGGCGCTTACGGCATCCAAGCGGCTGCCCGCACCTATTTCGATGTGGACGCAGCCGACTTAACGCTGGCGCAAGCGGCTTCGCTGGCTGCTTCCATCAAAGCACCCAGCTACTATGCGCCCCATTCTGGCAGGGAAAACAATCTCAATCGGCGGGGCTACATCCTGTCCACCATGCTAAGGGAGGGAATGATCACCCAACAGGAGCACGACGCGGCTGCCAACGAGGAGCTGGTGCTGGCAGAGCTGCCCCCGGAGGAGCTGCGCTACGGCTGGTTTGTGGATGCCGCTCTGGACGAGGCAGAGCAGCTGTTGGGGCTGAGCAGCGATCAGGTATTAACAGGCGGTTTTACCATTCATACCACCCTCAGCCAAACCCATCAGAACGCGTTGGATGCTCAGTTTGCCAAAGATCTGTTCCCGGCTGATGCCAGCGACGGCACCAAGGTGCAGGGTGCAGCTGCCTGTGTGGATATCCGCACCGGTCAGGTGCTGGCCATTGTGGGCGGGCGGGAGTATCTGGTGCGACGGGGATTCAACCGGGCGACCGATCTGCGCAGGCAGCCGGGCTCTGCCCTGAAGCCGCTGGTGGCTTTTGCGCCCGCCATCGACCAGTTCGGGTACATGACCGCCAGCGTTCTGAAGGATGAGCCCACCAACTTTGGCGGCTATAAGCCCCGTAACGCCAGTTATACCTATTACGGCAATGTGAGCATGCGCACCGCCTTGCAAAACAGCCTGAATGTATCCACCGTGGCGCTGATGGATCAGATCGGCGTGCCTGCAGGGCGTGAATATCTGAAAAAAGTGGGCATTCCGCTGGATAGTCGGGATAGCAACTTAGCACTGGCCTTGGGGGCGATGACCTATGGCGTGAGCCCGGTACAGCTGGCGGCGGCTTACGCGCCCTTCGGCAACGGCGGCAGCTTCTATTCGCCCCACATGATCACCCGCATCATCGGCCCCTCCGGCGAAGTACTGTACCAACACCGATCCCAAGGGCAGCAGGTGCTCAAAGCCACCTCTGCTTTCTTGATGACCAGCCTGTTGCAGTCGGTCACTTCCAGCGGCACAGGAGCCAAGCTTTCCGGCGCAGGCACGCCGGTGGCTGGTAAGACGGGCACTGTCAATATGACTGGCGGCGGCAACCGGGATATCTGGATGGCTTGCTACAACAGCGAGATCACCTGTGCCTTCTGGATGGGGTTTGATGAGCCGGATCAGAACCACAAGCTTGCAGGTTGGGTAAGCGGCGGCGACAACACGGCCGCCATGGCGAGGGACTACTTCCGCACCCTGTACAAAGACCGGGATAAGCCTCAGTTCACTCGCCCGGGCGGCATCATATCGCTGGAGATCGATAAGCAGGCCATCAAATGGCGGGGCGAACCTATGCTGGCGGTGGATCTGACCCCCAAAAAGTATCGTTACACCGAGTATTTTACCGAGGATAACCACCCCACCAAGAAAAGCGACGTGTGGACGCCGCCTCGCTCTCCCAATCGTTTTTCCGTGGGGCACAGCGACAGCGGTTATCCCTTGCTGATCATACAGCCGGCAGATGAAGCCATCTATCGTGTGCAGCGGGATGCCTACGGCGAAAGCTTTGTTCTTACCGAGCTCTACGGCACGCCCGGCGAGACGCTTTACTACACCGATACCGCCGCTAAGCCGGGGGTGCTGTACACCTACCGGGTCATTCCTGTACATGCGGAACTTTTGAATAACGGCATTTTGCTGGAGGGCATGCAGGCAGTACAGGTGGGGCAGACCAAGCATTCGGCTAATGGCGGCCTTTGGAACGGCCTGCGGGATCTGTTTCGCGGCTGGGATGATGACGACGACGAGGATGCGGTGGAAAGCATGACCGAAAACCAGACATCGATCTTTTGGACGGAGTAGGGGAGGAATGTTGAAAACTCCATGGAGGTGTCGGAGGGTAGCGACCCTCTGACTGCGATCCGAAACCAGCGGCATGTATTGCGGCCCAAATCCGATTACATCGGCTTTGGGCTTCGGCGCTGTGGAGCCTTTCAGGCTGTCCTCACGCCTCGGTTCGCTTCGCTCACCCTTCCGGTGGTTTCGGGATCCCTTGCATAGCACGGAACAGAAGCCCCTGCCAAAATAAATTCTGGCAGGGGCATAGGGTTATGCATCATATTTGCGCAGCAGGTTTTCCAGCGCTTCGCGAAGCAGTATGGCCTCGCCTGTGCCTTCCCGCTTGCTCAGCTTGGTAAGCCGGTGCAGCATATCCTGAGGATAATGCACGGTCTTTACCACCATCTTTTCCTCCCGGGCAAGACAGACACGGTTGTAGCCACTCAGCTTGGCCCGCACCATGGCAGCATCGGCTTTGCGAACGATCTCGCCGGGCAGCTCGCCATCTTCGGGGCTGGAAGCGATGCCCATGGACAGGCTCTGCTTGCTGCCGTCGGGCAGGGCATGATCGTATCCAGCGCGGATGCGCTCCATTTGCAGAAATACATCCTCTTTTTCGTAGCTGGCAGGAAAGACCATTGCAAACTGATCGCCGCCGTAGCGGTACAAAGCGGCATCCTTCGGCAGGCTGGTCTTCAGGTATTCACCGGCGGCAATGAGCACCTTGTCGCCTTCTTGATGGCCAAACTCGGTGTTCACCCGCATAAAGCTGTCCATATCCGTCATTACAAGGGTGGCTTTGCCTCCCTGGGCCATCATTTCGTTCAGGTCTCGGTCGCATTGGTCGGCCAGAGGCAGACACAGGGTCTCGTTTACAAGGTTTGTTTTCTTTTCGCTCATGGAGAGCACCTCCTTCATCATGTTGGGCATATCATATCATACCAGATATTATATGTCAAGTATTATTTTAAAAATAATATTATACGTGACATAATACTTGAAAAGTAATATACAAATAGGGTGAGTAAGAGGTTCTGGCAAGATGCAACGCCTTTCTTTCTTGACGAAAAGCTCTGCAGGCGCTATACTCAGCCTGTTTGGAGGGATGCGCCATGGCAACTTGCATTATTGTAGGGGCGGGAGAGTTTACGCCCCGTGGCCTGAAGCCTGCGCCGGATGATCTGGTCATTGCAGCGGATGGCGGCTACCGCTATTTGGGCAAGCTGGGCATAATACCCCATATACTGCTGGGGGATCTTGATTCTCTGGGTCGTGTGCCTCCGTCTTTGCCGGAGGGGGTAGAGCTGATCCGCCACCCGGTACGCAAGGATGATACCGACACCGGGCTTGCGCTGTCGGTGGGGTATGAGCGTGGCTTTCGCCATTTTGCTCTGTATGGCTGCGGCGGCGGCCGTATCGACCATTTGCTGGCGAATTTTCAGAGCATGGGGCGCTATGCGGCCATGGGCGCACAAGTGCAGCTGATCGACCCGGGCTACACCGCCTATGCCATCGCCAATGGGCAGTTGCAGTTGCCCCCAGCCAAGGCAGGCACGCTGGTAAGCGTGTTCTGTCACGGCGCGCAGGCCAAGGGCGTTACGCTGGAAGGGCTCAGCTATCCGCTGACGGATGGTGCTCTCAGCTGCGACTGGCCTTTGGGTGTGAGCAATGCCTACGAAGCGGAGCGGCCGGTGATCACCGTGAAGGACGGCACTCTGTTGGTGCTGGTGGGCTGCGAGGATGCAGCCCCTTCTCCCGACTTGGCTTGACCGCATGGAAAACAGATCGACAAATACAGCAAATGAGGTGTCAGCAATGAAAAGAGGCATTACAAGAAGAGAGCGGGAAGTGACCGACCGTAATGAGATCGTCGGCATTTTAAACAGAGCCAAGATCGTTCATATCGGCATGATCGATGGGGATATGCCCTATGTAGTCCCCATGAATTACGGCTATATACTGGAAAACGGCGTGCTGACGCTGTATGTACACGGCGCAAAGGTAGGCAGAAAGCTGGATGTGATCCGGAACAATCCCAATGTATTTATTGAGATCGACACCGATATCGTGCCTTTTGAAGGAAAGCAGGCTTGCCAATACGGCACTTCGTATTCTTCTGTGATGGGCGAGGGCAAAGCAGAAGTGGTCGAGGATGTGCAGGAGAAGAAACGCGGGCTTTCTGTTATGATGAAAACCCAGACCGAAAAGGATTTTGAGTTTACCGATGCCATGGTGAATGTGGTGGCTGTTATCAAGATCACAGTTAGCGAATATACCGCAAAGCAGCGACCGATCCACTCTTGAAGAGACGAAAAGGGGCTATCTCAAAATACAATTTTGAGAAAAGTGAAGGCATGGAATGTTGCTCATCCGGCAGCATTCCATGCCTTTTTTGACAGTCTTTTACGATGAATTGGTAATATCTTCTTGTTTTGAGACAGCCCATTCGTTCTTACATGTGCTTATTTCACTCTTTCAAACCGGAAATCGCACATCTCGCCGCCGGTACCCAGCGTTTGGCTGCGGGTGAAGCGGATGCATTCCAGATGTCCGTAGGTGGCAAAGTCGCTTTCGCAAAAAATGGGCACCAACTCTGCCACATCCAATAATTGCGCATATCGGCAATAGGGGCAAGAGGTCATGTTCATGGTCAGCTGGGTCTTTGTGGCGGTATAGCCCTCATAAGTGAAGCCGCACTTTTCGCCGAACAGGTTCAGCGCCATTTTGGGCAGCAGCTGCATAAACAGCGAAGCCATGCCGGGCAGCTTTAAAATTTTGTTGGCAATTTTGGAGATCTTCTCGCACATGCCGATAATGATGCTGCGGGTGGTGCTGAGCGCAGTGGCTTCCTCCCGGCTGCGCAAGGCCAGATAGGTAGCGGCTGTGGGCAGAATGGTATCCCGCAGGTGTGTCCATTCGCCGGGAGTCGCATCCTGGCACTGCTGCTCAAGGCGGATATAGTGGGCTTCTGCCGCGCTAAGCAGCTTTGCAGCCTCCTTTTTACCAAAGTGTTTGTTCAGCGCACTTTTGATAAAGGGATATTTGTTGCTCTTTTGCAGACCTGTCTTCATTGCTCATTCTCCTTTGATGGCGGCGAAAAATGGCACAGCCGACCTAAGTGGTTCCGCGAATAAAACTTCACCCCCTGCGCCCGCATAGCAGTTGCAGAGGGTGAGATCCCTATGGGGTGAAAGCCCATTAGGTCGGGCGCCGTGGCAGAGCTTCTGCCGTTTTACGCCTGTTTCAGTTCGGCCACCATCATATCGTTGCTTACCACGGTGATCTTTGTGCCGATCTCAAAGGGGATGGGCAGCTTTTTCACATCGTAGTAGTAGAGGCGGTCGTCCTCCCGGTCGTCTTTCTCCCCGACGTTGATCATCATGGCATGGCATTCGATGCCGTTGCGATCTGATACGTTTTCGGAAAAATTGATCAGGTAGCCGGTGGCCTCCCGGTGGCGGCCATCCAGCATGTAGTTGATGTGGTTGCGGTACGACAGCATGGGCTTGGCATACACGCCGTAGAAAAAGATGGCGTATACGCCGGCCAAAACCGTTAGCACAGCGGTAATGATCCAAGCTTTCTCGCTGCGGTTTACACGGCCGATGATGAAAACTGCAACGGCAGCGGCAAACAAGATGGCAGCGGGAACAATGGTGATCATCAGGCGCTGGGTGGACTGGCGCTGCGCCTGATGCTGATCCTCTCGCGTGTACATACCAGCGATCCCTCCTTACTTCTCAGAGGTCTCCTTAGCGCCGATCTTCTGCATCAGCTTGATGGTTACAAAGAACAGCGTCAGCACGAGGAAAACGCCCAAAAGACCCATAGCGGTGGTGAGCAGGCCCTTCGCCATCAGGGGCAGATCCACCAGTGCACTCTGCTGGGCCGCAGTCTCGGCGGCCTCAGCCGTAGGTGCAGCGCTCTCAGTGAGCGCCATAAACCATTTCATCATAGTTATTACCCTTCCTTCAAGTAAGTTGCGCTTGTGTTAGAGCGATCACCAAATACCGCCCAGCATCATGGTGACCAGAGTGATCACCATACCGCCAGCTACGATGGAGCCCAGCTGACCGGAAACGTTGGCGCTGATGGACTGCATCAGGATGAAGTTGTAGGGGTCTTCCTCTTTGGCCAGCTTCTGGATGACGCGGGCGCTCATGGGGAAGGCGGAGATGCCGGCTGCACCCACCATGGGGTTGATCTTTTCCTTACGGAAGACATTGAGCAGCTTGGCAAACAGCACGCCGCCAGCGGTATCGAACACGAAAGCGAACAGACCCAGACCCATAATGAGCAGGGTATCCAGCCGCAGGAAGTTTTCGGCTACCATGGTACCGCCGATGGTAATGCCCAGCAGGATGGTGACCAAGTTGGCCAGCTCGTTCTGGGCGGTCTTGGACAGGCGCTCCAGCACGCCGCACTCGCGGATCAGATTACCAAACATAAGGGAGCCGACCAAGGGAGCGCTCATGGGCACGATGATACCGGCGATGGCGGTAACGATGATGGGGAAGAGGATCAGCGCCACCTTAGAGGCACGCTCTTCGTTGTAGTTCATGCGGATCATGCGCTCGTTCTTGGTGGTGAGCGCCTTGATGACCGGGGGCTGGATGACGGGCACCAGCGACATGTAGCTGTAGGCAGCTACGCTGATGGGGGCCATATAGTCCTTTAAGTCGAAGTGGTTGGCCACATACAGAGTGGTGGGGCCGTCAGCAGCGCCGATAATGCCGATAGCGGAGGCTAGACGCAGGATGAGGCTTTCATCACCAGCGGTGGCGGGCAGCACGATGGGGATCAGCACCAAAGAGACCAGGAAGGTAGCAAAGATACCAAACTGGGCAGCAGCGCCGAAGAAGATCATGCTGGGATCCTTCAGCAGGGGGGAGAAGTCGATCATGGCGCCAACGCCGATGAAGATGAGAATGGGGAACAGCTCGTTAGCGATACCGGCGTTGAACAGTACGCTCAAAAAGCCGGTGCCTTCCTCCAGCACCACAGCATCGGGCAGGTTGGCAAGGATAGCGCCAAAACCAATAGGCAAAAGCAAAGCGGGTTCGTAGTCCTTCTTGATGGCCAGATAGATGAGCACACCGGCGATCACGAACATTGCCAGCGTTTTGAGACCGTCCACGGAGACCATCGAGATCACACCAGCGAACAGCTCTTTGAGAATAGCAAGGATATCCAAGGTTTTTCCTCCTCCATAAGCGGCACTTGGTGCCAACATCATACAGGGCATATTATAGCATTCCTACATAGGAATGGCAAGGTGACAAAATGAACGGAGCATGAATGTTTGATGGGGTTTTCACACGCGTTTGATGCAAGTGCACGCCCGAAGCGGAATGTTTTGACGGGGCTTGCTACTTCACCCGCCGAACCGCCAGCAGCCTTGGCGGGTGGTTGGGCTGGTTTAGATAGGTCTTTAGAAGCGCATCGTATTTCTTGGGGTCAAGCTGAGCAGCCCAGTCCATCAGCGCTTCCAGCTCCCGCTGGCCTTCCTCGTGCCCCGGATAGATGCAGATGGAGAGCAGCCCGTCTTTTTGGAGTAGGCTGAGGGCGGCATTTGCAGCGGCGAGGGTGGTTTCCCGCAGGGTGGTCACCCCGTGCTCCGCTCCCGGCAGCCAGCCCAAGTTGAACATGATCACATCAGCCGGTCTGTTTACATGCTGCGCCATATGCTGGTGACCGATGCAAAACAGCTCTGCCCGGTGGCGAAGCCCTGCCTCCGTAAGGGCTGCATCGGTGTTGTCCACCGCCTGCTGCTGCACATCAAAAGCATACACATGCCCGCTGTCGCCTACCTGACGAGCCAGCCAGAGGGTATCGTGTCCGTTGCCCATGGTGGCATCCACGGCGACAGCCCCTTCGAAGAGCGCTGCTTCGATCATCTCCTGCGCCCAGAAACGAGCGGAACGAAAGTCGTTTGCCAAGGGAAGATCCTCCTTCTGTATAGGTCATATAAGGTGTTGGTCGATCCGTTTGGAGAAAAAGCCTACCGCATCCTTCTCCACACGCAAAACAAAGGGAAACACATCCCTGCGGATGCACAAATGAAAATCCGCCTCCGGATAGATGTGCTGGCGGGCTGGATCAAAGAAATGCGCGCCGCCGCCGTGCTCAAGGGCTGCTGCCTTCAGGTCGATATCCTCCATGGGCTGGCCGCGAAGCAGGCTTTCGATATAGGCAGCGCATAGCTCGTCCTCCTGTGCTGGGGCGATACCGGCGTTCCCCATGCATACCAGCGAGACCTCCGCAGGCTTTGTGCGGATGATGTATTCCGCAATGGCTTTTGCGTTTACCAAACTGCCGGTGAGGATCTCCGCAGCATGGATGGCATTGACAATGCCTTGGGTTCCGGCGCTGGTGGTGTGCAGCACGGTGCGGCCTTGCACAGCTTCCCGTGGGATCGTAGAGGGGGAGTTGCCGTAGTCAAAGCCCTCGATCTTTGCACCGCCCCGCTCGCCGATGAGCAGGCTGCCGGGCATGCGGGCATGAAGCGCCAAAGTTTCTTCCACGCTGCCCACCGGGCGGATCTCTTTTGCCCCACGGTCAAACAGGTAGCATTCCAACGAAAATGCCCGGAAAACATCAATAATAACGCATAGTCCCCGCGCCTGTTTGGCGCCTTCGATCAGGTGCAAGGTGCGGATGAGGCCGTTGTAGGGCATGGCAGAAACCTCCTTTGGTATAGAAGGAACGACCGCCCGGGGGCGGTCGCTAGATCGTTGAAGAACTCGCCTATGGCGATCGTTCCGACGAGATTTGCATCGTTTGCTTACTCGCCTGTGGGTGCTGGGTGGTAAACAGCGATGGAAATTCCTTGCCTCGCAAGGGTTCTGAAACCGCCGAGGATATATTCCCCCTTGGGAGCGCAGTCAGGCGAAGCGGCATACCCTCTTGGTTCTCCCTTTGGGAGAGCTGGCAGGCGAAGCGGCATCCCCCCTTGGCTCTCCCTTTGGGAGAGCTGGCAGGCGAAGCCTGACTGAGAGGGTCACCATCGGCGCAGACCCTCTCCGCCTTCGCGTGCGCTCAGGCACCTCTCCCAGAGGGAGAGGCAAGAAAGGTGCGTGCGCTCAGGCACCTCTCCCAGAGGGAGAGGCAAGAAAGGTGCGTGCGCTCAGGCACCTCTCCCAGAGGGAGAGGCAAGAAAGGCGCGTGCGCTCAGGCACCTCTCCCAAAGCAAGAACCAACCCCAGCGAAAGCGCGGTATGTAATAGTCACTCGGTCAATAAAGGCTTCAGCGGGTGTGTTTCTGAATAGCGGCAAAGGTAGCCGGAGATAGATCGTGCTCGATCTTGCAGGCATCCTCTTTGGCGGTGGCTTCATCCACGCCCAGCTGCACCAAAAAGCGGGTGATGGTCTTGTGCCGGTTGTACACCTTGTGGGCAATGGCCATGCCATCCTCCGTCAGGGAGATCAGGTTGTTTTCATCCATAAAAATATAGCCGTTCTCCCTAAGCTGCTTCATAGCAACGCTTACCGAAGGCTTGGTGACCCCCAGCCCAGCGGCGATATCCACAGAGCGAACTTCGCCCTTGGTTTCGGATAGCATCAGGATCATTTCCAGATAATCCTCTGCCGATTCGCGGATGTTCATGGTATCATCCTCCTTGTGTACTATCGTAACACAGCGGAGGCATGTTTTCAAGCCAAGGGACGGGACGCATCTAGGGGGCAGATGGTCACTTGGCGTGGGAAACAGCTTGGGGCAGCCCGTCGTAGGTAAGCTGCTCCAGCATTTGGGCAAGCGCTGTCAGAATGCTGTTAGAGGTGCCGGTAGCGCCGGAGACCGCTTCCAAGCCGGTCAGGCTTTGCGTTTGCACAAGGGCTGCGGCAATGCCGTCCCGGGCTTTGAGGAAATACTCGCTTTCGCCGCCGTTTCGGTTTTTGGCATCTAGCGACAGGATGCGCCCGCCCCGAACGGTCACGGTAACGATCACATCATCCCCGTGGCCGGGGGCGATGTCCTGATACACCCCGTCCTGATACATAGCTGCACTTTGAGCAGCGCAAGCAAGAGCGGGCAGAAAGGCGGTCATCAGCGCCAGCGATGCGAGCAACAAGCGGCGGGCGTAGCATATGGCTGTTGTTTTCATGGTAAACTGCTCCCTTCGGATCGTTGCTTTATCCTATGCCCGGCGCCCGGTGTTATGCCTCGAAAACTTGAGATCAAGGCACAGAAAGCCCAGAAATATGCGGCTGTACATATCGAAACTCCGTTTGAAAACCCGTTTGTGATCAGATAAACAAGCCCCATACCAACCCGCAAACGATATGACACACCGCATGGCTGCATTCCGTGCAGAAAGCAGATGATGCGCATACGCTTTACATCCTCTTCGGAATAGAGCCGATGGCCGCCCTCGCTCAGCTGGCTGGGGATAAGAATGTCTCGCGTATCGTAATACTGCACCGTCTGCACGGTCACGCCGCATTGCCGCGGTTGCTTGTATGCTATTTGATATGTTATACTTATACAAAACCATCGTGAAAGCGAGGCAGATGAAAATGGATACCATTCGATTGGGACGCACAGATCTTGTGGTGAACAAAAACGGCTTCGGTGCGCTGCCGGTGCAGCGGGTCAACTTGGAGGATGCTGCCAAGCTTTTGCGCAGAGCCTATGATAACGGCATCAATTACTTCGATACCGCCCGCTCCTATACCGATAGCGAAGAAAAGCTGGGCGTTGCCCTGAGCGATGTGCGGCAGAATATCATCATTTCCACCAAGACTGGCGCTACCACCCCGGAGATGTTCTGGCAGCATCTTGGCGAGAGCCTGTGCCTGCTCAAGACTGATTATATCGATATCTACCAGTTCCATAACCCCTCCTTCTGCCCCAAGCCCGGCGATGGTACCGGCCTGTACGAGTGCATGCTGGAGGCTAAGGCACAGGGAAAGATCCGCTTTATCGGCTTTACCAACCACCGCCTTGCCGTAGCCAAGGAGGCTGTGGAAAGCGGCCTGTACGATACCCTGCAATTTCCTTTTTCCTACCTTGCGGATGAAAAGGAAGAAGCCCTCGTGCGGCTGTGCGAGGAAAAGGACGTGGGCTTTATCTGCATGAAGGCGCTGGCAGGCGGTCTCATCACTCGTTCGGATGCGGCCTATGCCTACCTGAACCAGTTCCCCGTAGCGCCCATCTGGGGCATCCAGCGGGAAAACGAACTGGATGAGTTCCTGTCCTATCAAGATGATCCCCCTGCCATGACCGAGGAACGCATCGCCTATATCGCTCGCGAACGGGGCGAGCTGGTGGGCGAGTTCTGCCGCGGCTGCGGCTATTGCATGCCCTGCCCCGCTGGCATCGAGATCAACACCTGCGCCCGCATGAGCCTGCTCCTGCGCCGCTCCCCCACGAAAGGGCACCTGTCCCAAGCCGGGCAGGACATGATGAGCAAAATTGAAGGCTGCCTGAACTGCGGCCAGTGCAAAGCA
Organism: Candidatus Limiplasma sp.; assembly: GCA_045538465.1. GTDB lineage: Bacteria > Bacillota > Clostridia > Christensenellales > Aristaeellaceae > Limiplasma. Next base: position 14,536 of record JAZSRK010000088.1, read on the forward strand.
AAGTGCCCCTATGGGTTGGATACGCCCAATCTCCTCAAAAAGAACTACGAGGATTACAAGACGTTTTTGGAGTAAGATGCAGGGGATGATCCCCACACCATTGATCGCCGCCTTACCTACTTGTGTAGCCGATTCTCATTTTGGTCAACGATTCATAGTGCTAGCACTTCGGTAGTAGGTTCCGCTGCATCTGCTTCGCTTCGTCCGTTTTGGTAAGCTGTTTATTACACCCGGTTCTATGGAAGTAATGCTAATAGATCGTTTCGTAAAATCTGATAGTCAAAAAGGCTGATGCTTGGACGAAGTCCATGGCATCAGCCTTTTTGGTTGGAAGGTATCTTCCATTTGCTTTACTTTTGATTGAGCTGCTCGATCATCTGAGCCAGCATATCATAGGTGATCTGGCCACCGGAGAAACTAGCCAGAGAACGGAGCGGCATATAACGCATCATCGCTTCTGCCATGTCGCTGGAAATAGCACTGGAGGCCACATCCGACTGTACATCGCTTCCGCCGACACCGAGCATCGACTGCTGCAAAAGATTGCCAAAGAACTGCATGGCCTTTTCGTTCTTTTTCAGATCCAACACGATCGTATTGACAGATAGCGGCTCCTGAACAACAACGGAGCTTTTCACATTTACGATCTCGCTCAGCAGGATCTCTCGGCTGGAATGGCCGATGTCAATGGAAAACTCGCCGCTCTCTACATGCCAATCGTGTAGTGCCGTATTCCAGTAGGCGAAAGCACGCTTATCCAGAATGAAGGAGACGGTCTTTGTTTCACCTGGCAGCAGGCTAACTTTCTCAAAGCCCTTCAATTCACGTACTGGACGGAAGACTTCACTCTCCAAGTCGTGCACATACAGCTGCACAACTTCTTTGCCGGCCACAGCACCAGTGTTAGTTACATCCACGCTAACGGTAAGCGTATCCGTATCACTGATCTCCTTGGCATTCAGCTTAAGATTGGAGTAAGCAAAGGTGGTATAGCTCAAGCCGTAGCCGAAGGGGAAGAGAACGTTCATCTTCTTCTTGTCATAATAGCGATAACCAACAAATACGCCTTCGTTGTATACGGCTACATTGCCTTCACCGCCATAGGACAGATAAGAAGGGTTGTCTTCCAGTTGGATCGGGAAGCTCTCTGGCAGACGACCGCTGGGGCATACATCGCCATACAGCACAGCCTTGGTGGCGCCACCGACAGCTTGACCGCCAAGATATCCTTCAATAACGCCCTTCACACAGCCAAGCCAAGGCATCTCGATGGGAGAACCATTATAGAGTACCACAACGGTATTGGGGTTCGCAGCAGCGACACGCTCGATCAGCTCTACCTGACAAGCGGGCATACGCATATGCGTACGGTCATAGCCCTCAGATTCAAAGGAGTCAGGCAACCCGGCAATGATAACGGCTTTGTCTGCCGATTTAGCTGCTTCAACAGCCTGCGCGATCAGCGCTTCATCTGAGGCCTCCGTTACCACATCATAGCCTTGCGCATAAGTAATGTTTTCATTCCCTGCCAAGGCATCCATCAGGCTTTCGATTTTGAAGCAGTTGATGTGGCTGCTGCCGCCGCCTTGGAAACGAGGAGCCACGGCAAATTTGCCGATCACGGCGATCTTTTCATCTGCCTTCAGGGGAAGAATGGCGTCTTCATTCTTCAGCAATACCATGCACTCTGCGGCCAGCTCACGGGCCAGCTCATGTTGCGCTTCTTTATCCCAAACAGTATCGGGCTTGGCGTTGTCAAGATAGCGTTGGTGAACGGTCAGAATGCGTTCTACGCAAAGATCGACATCTTTTTCGTCCAATAGTCCATCACGAACAGCCTGCACCACGCGGCGGTCGTTGCTGCCGCCGGAGGACGGCATTTCCAGATCCAAACCGGCATGAACACCCTTAACACGGTCGCTCACGGCACCCCAATCGCTGACCACATAGCCATCAAAGCCCCATTCATCACGGAGCAGCTCTGTCAGCAAGGGATAATGCTGGGAAGCAAACTCGCCGTTCAGCTTATTGTAAGAGCACATAACAGTCCATGCTTTGCCCTTTTTTACCGCGCTTTCAAAGGCAGGGTAGTAGATCTCACGAAGCGTGCGCTCATCCACTACGCTGTCAGATGACATACGACGATGCTCCTGACTGTTTGCAGCGAAGTGCTTTACACTTACGCCAATGTTGCGGCTCTGTATGCCGTTGATCAATGCGGTGGAAAGCTCTGCTGTCAGATAAGGATCTTCGGAAAAATATTCAAAGTTGCGGCCGCACAAAGGGCTGCGCTTGATATTGACTGCAGGCCCCAGATCTACAGCTACCTGTTCGTGCTGGCAAGCATCGCCTACGCCTTCACCGATCTGACGGAGCAGATCACGGTCAAAGCTTGCTGCTGTAGCACATGCGGTTGGAAAACAAACGGCTTGAATACTTTCGTTTACACCCAGATGATCGGCTTCCTGATTCTGTTTGCGCAGACCATGAGGGCCGTCCGAAACCATCACGCTGGGAATGCCCAGCCGTTCAATGGGCTTTGTATGCCAGAAATCCAGACCAGAAAGCAGGGAGCACTTTTCCTCCAGTGTCATCTGAGAAATGATCTTCTTGATGTCCATGGTCTTCTCCTTATCCAACAGTACTCAAATCCCAAGGCTCATGGATCTTGGGAACATCGCTGATCAAGCGCTTGGTATAATCTGCCTTGGGTGTCAAAATCACTTCATCTGCAGAGCCGCTTTCCACAAATTTACCATGCTCCATGATATACACGCTATCGGAAATGTAATAGGCCAGACCGATATCATGGGTGATGAAAATGATAGTCATGCCGATTTCATCACGCAGCTGGAGAAGCATATCCAAAATCGTTGCGCGGGAACATGCATCGATCATGGATGTGGGTTCATCCGCTAAAAGGATCTTGGGTTTGAGCAGGAAGATGCGGGCGATCATCAGTCGCTGCATCTGGCCGCCAGAAAGCTCAAAGGGATATTTGTTGGTAAGCTCTGCAAATTTCAGGTTCACAAATGCGCAGGCTTCAGTCATCATCTCCACCTTTTTTTCCATGGGTAGATGTTTGCCGCCGCGCATGTTGATGCAATCCAACAAAACGGTGTCGATCTTGTTGAATACATTAAAGGAAGAGAATGGATCCTGGAAAATGGCCTGAATGCCTTGCCAGTATTTCTTCTTCTTCGCATGGGTAGAAATGTCCCGAGGCTTGCCTTGGAAACAGATCTCACCTTCGCTTACTTTCAAGAGACCCAGCAGCATCTTAGACAGAGTGGTCTTGCCGCTACCGCTTTCGCCAACGATGCTGACCAGTTCGCCCTCGTGAAATTCAAAGTCTACATGGTCTACAGCAACGGTGGTCTTATTGCCATAACCGAAGATCTTCGTAACGCCCTTACCGCTCAGGCACAAGGGACGATCCTTCATGTTCTCATTCTTCATGACTGTACACCTCCCTCAGCTGTTCCACCGCACGGTTGCAGCGATATTCGCGTCCGTTGTCGAAGCCGACCATGACCATGTTGTCGGATCGACAGGCGGGCGTGGCATATTTGCAACGCTCTGCAAAGCGGCAACCGGCCGGAGGCCGCTTCAAATTGGGAGGCGTACCGGGAATGGCTGTCAGTTTGTTGCTGCGGGTCCCTTCTTCGGGAACGAGAATGGATTTCATCAAGCCGCGGGAATAGGGATGGATGGGATCAAACACCATCTCTTTGGCGGTGCCGTGCTCCACGATCTGGCCGGCATACATTACCATGATATCGTCGGTCACATTGTAAAGCAGAGGCAGTTCGTGAGTGATGAAGATCATGCTCTTGATAAAGCCAGCTTCCATCATATCACGAAGCATTTTGATGACCATTTTCTGGCTCGTTACATCCAGCGCAGAAGACGGCTCGTCAGCGATCAGCACTTTGGGGTTCAAAATAGTGGAGATCGCAATAACAACGCGCTGCTTCATACCGCCGGAAAGCTCTACCGCATGCTTATCCAGTGCATCTACCGGCAGGCCTAGCGTGGCAAAGCGTTCCTTGGCCATTTCGTAGATTTGTGCTTTGTTAGCCTTGGGGTCGTGCGCCAGAATAACATCCTCAATAAATTTGCGTATGCGAATGGTAGGATTCAAGGCGTTCATTGCTGCCTGCGGAATATAGGCGATCTCTGTGCCAAGAACGCTTTTACGAACGGTGTCCGGATCCAGACCGGATATATTTTTGCCATCAATGATGATGTCGCCGCTCATATAATGCAGGGGGGCGAAATAATAACCCATCAAGCTCAGCGCCAAAGTGGATTTGCCGCAACCGCTCTCACCTGCAATGCCGAGGCTTTTTCCCTCTTCGATCTTGAGGGAAACATGATCCACAGCATACACATCTTCATGGAAGCGTGTGATGTATTTGGTCGTCAATTCCTTGACTTCCAGCATTGTTTTTGCCATGTGTCAACCCTCCTTAGTCTCGAAGCGTGGGATTGAAGACCTGATCCAGACCCGTGTTCATCAGGTTCAGGGAGAAAGAGATCAGTGTGATGGTAATGATCACGGGGAAATAAGCCCACCAAGAACCGTTGGTATGTGCAGAATACAGCATTGCCCAGTTCATCATCAGACCCAGAGTGGGCACTTCGGTAGTCTTGGGGCCAAGACCCAGCAAGCTCAGCTGTGCTTCGGAAAGGATGCCGCTGGAAACCTGCAGGATGAAAGCCATTACTACATAGCTGGCAATATAGGGCAGAATATCCGTCAAGATGATGCGCACCAGATTATGCCCGGACAAACGGGAGAGATTAACATGGTCTCTGTTGCGCAGACTGATAACCTGAGAGCGCACAGAACGGCAGGTCCATGTCCAGCTGGTTAAACCTATGACCAAAGCGACTACAGCTGCCCCTCGCTGCTCCTGACCGATGGAGTAGGAGATCAGGATCAGCAACACAAAGCCAGGAATGACTGTAAATACATTGGTCACAAACATGATCAGGTCATCTGCAAAGCCGCCCAGATAACCGGCCAGCAAACCTAAAACCAAGCCGATCAGCGTTGCTACTGCACCGGCGATCAGACCGATTTGAATAGACGTGCCGGTAGCAGAAACCAGTTCTTTAAGAACATCACGACCAAAGTTATCCGTGCCCAAAGGAAGCGTCTTTACATTGGCTACGCTGTTTATGTTAACGTAGTCTGTCTTTTGGATCGCGCCGGTCTCCTCCAGCAACTGGGTCTCTTCGTTCATCGTGGCCAGCACGAGTTTATCGCTGCCTTGCAGCTTTTTAACATTTTGATCCAGCAAACGATAGTTACGGCGGTCAGCATTGGTCATGCCTTTGAGCTTCTTATCCTCATAATTGGCATTCCACATATCCACCAATGCATCCGTATCGTTAATGTCAAGACCGGTCACATCAACACCGGCTTTTTCAAACCAAGCGACCATCTTTACACGATCTTCTGCGGAAAGACGGCTGGCAATGCGCTTATCATCTGCATCGGGCAGACGCAGAACTTCCTTTGGCGCATCCACAGCATCATACACAGAAACGTAGGTGCCGGGTCTTGCAAAGGTACCCACACCGATCATTTCCAAGGGACTGCCGGGATTGAACAGTGGGTAAAGGAACATAAACACAAGAATGGAAACGAAGATGGTAAAACCAATAACGAATTTCGGAGAGTGAAAGATCTGTCGCAATGTATGTTTCATTCTTTACGCCTCCCCTCAGTCGAACTGCGCAGCTTTAACGCGCGGGTCAATAAAGCCATAGATCAAATCCAGCAGGAATGTAACGATCAGCACCATGATGGTGATGATAAGCGTCGTAGCAGAAATGAGCGGATAGTCTGCCGCTGTAACGGCCGCATACATGGTAGAACCCAAGCCGGGATAGCTGAAAATGATCTCTGCTACCAGAGCACCACCGATCATTGTGCCGATGGAGAGGGCCAGACCAGTTACCTGAGGCAACATTGCATTACGGAAAACATATCCGACGATCTTTCTGTCCTTGATGCCCAGAAAACGGGCATACTTGACGTAGTCGGCATTGAGCTCGTATATGGACATAGAACGCATACCCACAGCCTGACCGCCAATGGAGATCAGCACGATGGACCAGAAAGGCAATTGATAGTGCGCTATAACCGATTTGACGAAGTTCCAGCTGAAGTTAGGAATCATGTCAAACGCATATCCGCCGCCAATGGGCGCAATTTTCAGATTTACAGCAAATAACACCAGCAAAATGACAGCCATACCAAAGGCGGGCATATTGCTCAGGAACAGAGAAACAGGCATCAGTACCTTATCGAAACCTTTACGAATATAGGCAGCCAATGCACCCAACAAATTACCGATCAGCCAACCAACAATGATGGCCGGTAATTGCAATGCGATCGTCCAGCCAATAGCGCTGGAAATAATATCGCCAACCTTACGAGGATACTGGCTGAAAGAAGTGCCCAGATCCCCTTTGAACATGTTTTTGACAAAGATGATGAATTGTTCGATCATCGGCTTGTTTGTGCCGAATTCAGCTTCGTAGCGCTTGTATACTTCCTGCACAGCACTGGCATCGGTCATGCCTTGGGCCAGTTTGCCGGTAATGGCAGCCACAGGATCTGCAGGCATCAAACGAGGCAAAATAAAGTTCAGGATCACCGCAACTACCAGCGTGATCAAGAACCATATAATCTTTTTGCCAAAGTATTTGCGGTAGCCCTTCATAGTACATCTCTCCTCTAATGAAGGAGCGGCCATGCTCCGAAAAACGAAGCATGGCCGCTTCACGGACTAAATTATTCAGCAACCAGCTCCAGGCCGTACAGAGCAGCGATGCCGTAACCGTCGGTGCAGTCAGCCGGAGGAATGTTGCGGCCGTCGTCACCAGTGGGGAAGTTGGTCCACACGCTCTCGTTTACAGCGTGGAACACGGAAGGACGATACATCAGGGAGAAGCTGGGAACCTCGGTCAGGTAGATCTTGGTCAGCTCGGTGTAGAGACCCTTCAGCTCTTCGGTATCGGTGGTCAGAGGGATCTTCTTGATCAGAGCGTCGGCTTCTGCGTTGACGTACTGGCCCCAGTTACCGCTCCAGTTGTTCTCAACACCAACGAACTCGGAGCCCAGGAACTGGTTCACGCGGGTCCAGGGGTTGGAGGGAGCAGCAGCTTCGGGAGACCACATGAAGATAGCATACTCAGTCTGGTTCGGGTTGACGAACACGGTCTGGTAGATGCTGTATTCGGGATACAGGGTGGTGATTTCGATGCCGATGTTCTTACCAGCAGCGGCAACCACTTCCATGGAAGCCTGCCAGTCAGACCAGCCGTTGGGGCAAACAGCGTTCAGGGAGATCTTCTCGCCGTTCCACTCGCGCCAGCCGTCGCCATCGGTATCAACGATGCCAGCCTCGTCCAGCAGGGCGTTGGCTTCGTCGTACTGCATGCCGACCCACTGCAGATCAGCAACTTCAGCCTGGTTGTACAGAGCCTGCTCGCCGGCGGTGGGGTTCATCAGAGAACGGGGCACATCGGCGAAGGAGGGGGACTGGTTGGTCATAGCGTTGGCGATGATGGTGTCATAGTCAACAGCCATGGCAATGGCCTTACGCAGGGCGGCGTTTTCAGCCAGCACAGGCAGGTTCATGTTGTACCAAGCGGTGGGCATGGTCAAGCACACGCCATAGGGAGCTTCGTCATAATAGGTGGAGATGGGCAGACCATCTTCCAGCCACAGGTTCTGCACGTTACCGATGAACTGCTGGCAAACGTCAACTTCGCCGGCCTTCAGGGCAACTTCGCCTGCAGCGTTGTCAGCGTACATTGCGTGAGCGATGTACTTGGGAACGGGCAGCTTGCCCCACATGGAAGCATCCTGGCCCCAGTAGTTGTCATCGCGGATCAGAACGACCTTCTGATCGTCGGCATAGTACTTGGTGTAGGGGCCGGACCAGACAACGTCTTCACCGGCATCGTTCAGGATAGCCACGGCGTCGCCGTTGTTGCGGGCAACCACGGTGTCGATCCAAGCAGCCTGAGCAATGGGGGTGCCGGTCAGGAAGTCCAGAACCTTCAGGGGGTTCACGGGCTTGCCATCTTCGGTCAGAGCGGCCTTGATGGTAACTTTGTTGCCTTCAGCCACGATCTCGGACACATAAGCCTTGTAGCCGGTGCCGGTGCCGTTGCCGATTTCAACGCCGATATCAAAGGTGCGCTTTACGTCGTTAGCGGTGACGGGGGTGCCGTCGGACCACTTGGCAGCATCCTTGATGGTCAGGGTGAGGGCGGTCATGTCTTCGTTCCAGGCATAATCGTCATTGGCCAGCAGACCGATCATGGAGCCATCCATGAAGTTGTACATATACAGAGTTTCGAACATCAGGGTACGATAGCCAGAAGCGCCACCGGCGATAGCCATAGCGTTATTCTGGTTGGTGCCGATAATGTTCCAGGAGTTCACGGTGCCCCACTGCTGACCAGCAAAGTACAGCGTTTCGTTGCGAGGCAGGTCCACGGTTTCAGCGCTGGCAAAGCTAACAGCAGACAGCAGCATAACCACGGCCAGAACCAGGGTAAAGAGTTTCTTGGACATGTGATTCCTTCCTTTCGGATTGATATTTTCAATGAATCTACCTACAGCTAGATTCAAAGAAGACCATTTTGATGCATCTTAATGCATATTCAGTATCCATATTTCTTTTGGTCGCCCAAAAGATTGGATCGGCTGCAGATGAAAAAAACAAAGTCGTTTCCCTAACTTTGATTATTCTATCTATAGCCGGATTGCTTGAGTGTATTTTACACATTTTCGATCTATGTGTCAATACCTCATATTATTTTGGACATTTTTATGCAACTTTGCTGTTTGTTCATAATTTCATTGAAAAAATGCCCCGGCGGTCTTCTTTCCCTCCATAAACAAAAATCCCTGCGCCGCATTGCGGCGCAGGGAGCGGGTGCAGGGAGACGGAGGGAAGCCCCTGCCCAGTGGGCACAACGGCGTAGCCGTTAGCGACCCGCAGTCGTCAACCGAAGCAAGTACAGGCCACGGTAGGAGACTGTACGCCCACTGAGGTTGCGGGTCGGAGCCCCTGCTTACTTGGCAAACTCGGTAGACCGGGTCTCACGAATAACGTTGACTCGGATCTGGCCGGGGTATTCCAGTTCCTTTTCGATGCGCTTGGCCACTTCCTTGGCCAGCACCTTGGTGCCCTCGTCGGTAACGTCTTCGGGCTTGACCATGATGCGAACTTCACGGCCGGACTGGATGGCAAAGCACTTTTCAACGCCCTGGAAGCTGTTGGCGATCTCCTCCAGCTTTTCGAGGCGCTTGATGTAGTTTTCCAGAGACTCACGGCGGGCACCGGGGCGGGCGGCAGAGATAGCGTCGGCGGCCTGCACCAGTACGGCTTCGATGGTCTGAGGCTCCACATCGTTGTGGTGGGCAAGGATGGCGTGGATCACGTCGGGGCTCTCGCGGTACTTGCGGGCCAGCTCGGCGCCCAAGGTAACGTGGGTGCCTTCGGCTTCATGGTCTACGCCCTTGCCGATATCGTGCAAAAGACCGGCGCGCTTGGCCAGAGCCACATCAGCGCCCAGCTCGGCAGCCATCATGCCAGCCAGATGGCTGACTTCGATGGAGTGCTTGAGCACGTTCTGGCCGTAGGAGGTGCGGTAACGCAAACGGCCAAGGATCTTGACCAGCTCGTGGTGGATGCCGTGCTGATGGGTTTCAAACACAGCCTGATCGCCAGCTTCGCGGATCTGCTGATCCACTTCCTTGCGGGCTTTTTCCACCATCTCTTCGATGCGGGCGGGGTGGATGCGGCCATCCATGATGAGGCGCTCCACGGCGATGCGGGCGATCTCACGGCGGACGGGATCAAAAGCGCTGACGATGACGGCCTCGGGGGTGTCATCGATGATCAGGTCAACGCCGGTGGCGGTTTCAAGGGCGCGGATGTTGCGGCCTTCACGGCCGATGATGCGGCCCTTCATATCATCGTTGGGCAGGTTGATAACGGAAACGGTGGTCTCGGCAACGTGGTCGGCAGCGCACTTCTGAATGGCCAGCGCAATGATGTTGCGGGCCTTCTTTTCGCCCTCCTCACGGGCCTTGGTCTCGATCTCGCGAACCATGGCGGCGGCGGAATGGTAGGCATCCTTCTGGATGCGGCTCACCAGCATCTGGCAGGCTTCGTCCTGAGTCATGCCGGCGATGCGCTCCATCTCCTGCACTTGCTTGTCTTTGCCTTTTTCCAGCTCGTCCCATTCCTTCTGCAGCTCGGTCTGCTTCTGGTTGAGGGTCTCTTCGCGGGCTTCCAGATTGTCTTGCTTCTTATCTAAGGACTCTTCGCGCTGCAGGATGCGGCGCTCGCTGCGCTGCACTTCGGCGCGGCGTTCTTTGCATTCCCGGTCCAACTCGGTCTTCAGGCGAAGCACTTCTTCTTTGGCTTCGAGAATGGTCTCTTTTTTCTTTTCGTCAGCCTTGCGCTGAGCGTCTTCCAACAGGTTGCGGGCGTATTCTTCGGTGCGACCGATACGCTTTTCGCTGGCCTGTTTACGGTATTGATAACCGCCCACGATACCGGCAGCAGCCGTTGCCAGGGCGATCAGGATCGTCCATACGATTCCCATAGGCTCTTTTTCGCTCCTTTCCTTTCTGTGATTGGCGTTTCATGCTCTGTTGATTCTCGGGTATGTACGGCTTGACGGGCTCTTCTGACAACGCAAAAAAGCCGAGGAGCCAAGCTCGTTCGGCAGCTGTTGATACAGATGGATACACCTATGGTAGGTACACCTGTGGCGTACGAGCTACAGATAGATGCAGTGCCGCTATATCCTTGAAAGCCTGCTTTGCAGGACAGACCATACGCTCAAAAGATCCCTGCCCGCTGGTTGACCACCAAGGTATGCGGGCGGCGGAAAAATCAAAACCCATGCTGGATATATCTGAAAAACAGCGGAACCCGCGCACCGGATGCGCCAAGTTCATGTGCCGACAGAGATATTATATAGGTAGCATGCGTCTGTGTCAAGGGTGGAAGAATGACAGAAAAGCATGAAAAACAGATGCTTTTTTCGTGTGGCACACGTGTTTTGAAAGGGGTAAAAAAGAGATGTCATTTTGATTAAAAGTGCCTTCACAATATTAACAAGAAAACTTCTTTTAGTTGAACAGGAATACTTCATATTATAAATATATTATAAATGAAAGTTTTGACACGAATGAATAGATGTGCTATGCTCAAAGCAATAAATACCCAATGATAGGCGATTTGCAATGCTGAAGAAAGAACGTGCGGTCGGCTTTGTGATCGGTATGAAAGGCTGTTGATGAATGATGAAAAAACCTTCTGTACATTCCATTATGCTGGCGCTGGTAGGCGGTTATCTGCTGTACACGGCTTACCTGCTGTTTGATAAGCTGCGCACCGGCGCACAGGAGATGCCCTTTGGGCTGGCTGTGGCGGCGATCGTTTTGTTTGGGCTGGCAGGCATCGGCGTACTTTGGTATGCGTATAAAATATATCAGGATGGCAAACGGGCGGAGCAAAACGAGGATGAAAATGAGCTAAAATGATCTGATTGTCTTCAGACAGGTACAAGAATGCATTGAAAACACTGGATTTTCAAAAATTTGGAATTAAAAAGTTGCAAAAGGTTCTTTACAAACCTCTGTGAGATGTGTATAATATGTCCAGAACTTTTCCGTAAAATAAATAAAAAAGGAGTGTTTATCGTGAAAAAGTTCGTATCTTTGCTGCTGGCTCTGGTTATGATCCTGAGCGTGTTCTCCATCGCTACCGCCGAGGAAACCAAGAAGGTCGGTATCTCCATGCCCACCCAGTCCCTCGAGCGCTGGAACCGTGACGGCTCCTACCTGAAGGCCGAATTCGAAAAGGCTGGCTACGAAGCCATCCTGACCTACTCCGACAACGACGCTGGCCGTCAGGTCAACGACATTCAGAACATGCTGGCTGAGGGCGTTGATGTTCTCGTTATCTCCGCTATCGATGCCGAAGCTCTGAACACCGTTATGGACGAAGCTGCTTCCGCTGGCGTGCCCGTCATCGCCTACGACCGCCTCATCCTCAACGACGCTGTTACCTACTATGTATCTTTCGACAACTACACCGTCGGTAAGCTGCAGGGTCAGTACGTTGAAACCGCTCTGGATCTGGCCAACGCTGGTGACAAGGTTTACAACATCGAGTTCACCGCTGGCGATCCCGCCGACACCAACGCTACCTACTTCTTCAACGGTGCTTTCGACACCCTGAAGCCCTACATCGACGCTGGCACCCTGAACGTTGTGTCTGGCCAGACCGACTTCCAGCAGGTTGCTACCGCTCAGTGGAACACCGACAACGCTCTGAACCGCGCTTCCAACGTGCTGGCTTCCTACTATGCCGACGGCACTCAGCTGGATGTGTGGCTGTGCTCCAACGACTCCACCGCTCTGGGCGTTGCTCAGGCTATCGAGTCTGACTATGCTGGCACCAACGCTGTTATCGTGACCGGTCAGGACGGCGACGTTGCCAACCTGGCTAACATCGTGGATGGCAAGCAGACCATGACCGTTTACAAGAACGTTATGGACGAAGCTGTTGTTACCCTGGCTCTGGTCCAGGCCATGTTCGCTGGCGAAGTGGACGGCGCTGCTCTGGTTGAGACCTTCGGCGTTGCTTGCGCTTACGACACCGAGTCCTACGAAAAGACTCCTGGCAACAAGGTTGAGTCCTTCCTGCTGGTTCCCACCACTGTGACCAAGGACAACCTGCAGTACCTGGTTGACATCGGCCTGTACGAAATGGGCGCTGATGGCTATCTGGTAGCCAAGTAATTAAAAACGTTGGTAAAACCCGATAAGGGAATGCTAACATAAACAGTTACGCTGTTTGGGCGGGGCATAACGCCCCGCCCTTTTCTTGAAAAACAGCGTATTTGAAAGGAGGAAACGAACTTGGCAGACATCATTTTGGAAATGAAGTCGATCACCAAGGAATTTCCGGGCGTCAAAGCGCTGGATAACGTAAATTTGGTTGTGGAACGCGGCGAGATCCACGCACTGATCGGTGAAAACGGCGCCGGCAAGTCCACATTGATGAATGTGCTGAGCGGTATCTATCCCTACGGCACTTACGAAGGTGAGATTTACTATAACGGTAAACTCTGCCAGTTCAAAACGCTGAAGGATTCCGAAGCTGAAAACATTGTTATTATTCATCAGGAGCTGGCTCTGATCCCGCTTTTGACCATTGGCGAGAACATGTTCCTTGGCAATGAGTTTAAAAATGCAGCCGGTGTGATCGACTGGGAAAAAACCTACTCCGAAGCGGAGAAACACATGGAGCAGGTGGGGCTGAAGGAAAGTGCCCACTCGCTTATCAAGGATATTGGTACAGGTAAGCAGCAGTTGGTCGAAATTGCTAAGGCATTCTCCAAGAACGTTAAGCTGCTTATTCTGGACGAACCTACCTCCTCCCTCAACGATGAGGATGCCAAAATGTTGCTGGACCTGCTGATGGAGTTTAAGAAGCAGGGCCTCACCTCTATTATTATCACTCATAAGCTGAACGAAATTATTTACTGTGCCGACAAGGCCACCATCCTGCGCGATGGCGCCACCATCGAGACCTTGGTCAAGGGTGTGGATGATCTGAGCGAGGATCGTATCATCAAGGGCATGGTCGGCCGTTCTATGGACGACCGCTACCCCGAGCGTCAGCCCAATGTGCAGCCTGAAGTGGGTCTGGAAGTAAGAAACTGGACCGTTCATCATCCCCTCTACCCGGAGAAGGTGGTCGTGGATAATGTATCCTTCAAGGTGCATAAGGGCGAGGTCATCGGTTTTTCCGGTTTGCAGGGTGCTGGCCGTACCGAGTTGGCTATGTCTATCTTTGGTAAGAGCTACGGCACCGGCATTAGCGGCGAATTGGAGATCGGTGGTAATCCGATGGTGCTCAAGAGCCCGGTGGAAGCCATCCGCGCTGGTCTTGCCTATGTGACCGAGGACCGTAAGACCAATGGTCTGCTGCTGAATGAGAGTATCCGTATGAACACCACATTGGCCCGCTTGGATAAGGTATCCAAGAATGGCATCATCGATGTGGAAAAGGAACGCCTCAGTGCCGAGCAGATGAAGAATGAGATGGGTACCAAGACCCCCAGCATCGAGCAGAAGATCGGCAACCTGTCCGGCGGCAACCAGCAAAAAGCTTTGCTGGGCAAGTGGATGTTTACCGAGCCGGATGTGCTGATTTTGGATGAACCCACCAGAGGTATCGACGTTGGCGCTAAGTTTGATATCTACTGCCTGATCAATCAGATGGTAGAGCAGGGCAAATGCGTCATCATGATCTCCTCCGAGCTGCCGGAGCTGCTGGGCATGACGGATCGCATCTATGTTATGAACGAAGGCAAACTGCTTGCTGAGCTGGATACCAAGGATGCAACGCAGGAAAGCATCATGGGCTACATCCTTAGGGACAGCAAATGATCTTCTACATCAAAAGCAAGTGAAAATATATCAAAGGAGTGAGATCCACAATGACAGCAAATGCAAATACTGCTGCTATTGCTAAGGACAACAGCAAGGGCAAGGTTGCCAAATTTCTTACGAAAAATACCATGACCATTGCCCTTGTGGTCGTATTCATTCTGTTTTACTTCCTGACGGAAGGCCGCCTGCTGTATGCGCAGAACATGTCTAACCTGCTGCTGCAGAACGGCTACGTGCTGGTTATGGCTTGCGGTATGCTGCTGTGCATCCTCACCGGCGGTAACATCGACTTGTCCGTTGGTTCCGTTATCTGCTTGACTGGCGGTATGGCGGCAGTGCTTATTACCAATTTTGGCTGGAACGTATACCTGACCATTGCTCTGTGCTTGAGCATCGGCTTGCTGGTAGGTATCTGGCAGGGCTTCTGGATCGGCTATGTGCGCATTCCTCCCTTCATTACTACCCTGTCCGGTATGTTCGTGTTCCGTGGTATCGGTCGTCTTATTTTGGATAGTAAGACCGTTGCCATTCAGAATGAAACCTTCAAAAACTTGTTTACTTCCTACATCACCATCCCCGGTCTGGATGGCAACATGGTGGTGGAGCTGAACAAGAAGGGCGAAGAAGTGACCAAGTGGGTCTACCACAATGTGAAGACCGGTCTCGGTACCTTCAAAGCTTTCTCTCCCCTGATCATCGGAGCTGTGGCCGTGGTGGTCATTCTGTTCATGACCTTCCGCAGCCGTGCCGTCAAGAAGAAGAATGGCTATCATCAGAACAGCGCTTTGCTGGATTACGGCAAGAGCGCCATCATTGGTGCTGTGTTGCTGTGGTACTGCTTCCTGCTGAGCCAGTACAAGGGCATCTCTGTTATGCTGGTATGGGTGCTGGCCATCTGCCTCATCTATAACTTCATTACGTCCAAGACTTCCTTTGGCCGTTACTTCTACGCTGTGGGCGGCAACGAAAAGGCCACCCGCCTGTCTGGCATCAATACCAATAAGGTATACTTCTTGGCTTATGCCAACATGGGTCTGCTGGCTGGTCTGTGCGGTCTGTTGTGCCTTGCCCGCGTCGGTTCTGTTTCCGGTCAGACCGGTACTTCCTTTGAGATGGATGCTATCGGTTCCTGCTTCATCGGCGGCGCTTCCGCTTACGGCGGCGTTGGTACGGTCGGCGGCGTTGTGATCGGCGCCTTGCTGCTGGGCGTTATCAACATGGGTATGTCCATCATGGGTATTACCGACTCCTGGCAGTACGTGGTCAAGGGTCTGGTATTGCTGGTAGCCGTTATCTTCGACGTTGTTTCCAGCCGTAAGAGCGGCAAGTAAGAAAAACTTGTACGTTTGCCTGTAAAGTAAATAGAAAAAGCCATGCATCCAGCTAAGGTGCATGGCTTTTTCTTTAAGCTGAAACACAAAAGGTGCAGGGAGATCATTCTCCTGCACCTCGCATGTTCATCTTTTTACTTCCCCTCATAGATCCGGGGGCTCAGCACACCGATATCCGGCAAATTCCGATACCGCTCGGCATAATCCAAGCCGTATCCCACCACAAAAGCATCGGGGATCTCGTAGCAGGAATAGTCCACCGTCAGCGGTACACGGCGGCGGGCGGGCTTATCCAGCAGGGAGCAGATGCGCAGGCTGGCCACGCCGCGGCTGTCCAGCACCTTTTTGAGGTAGCTGAGGGTGGTGCCGCTGTCTACGATGTCCTCCACAACGATCACATCCCGACCGTTGACGGAACGCCCTAAGTCCTTTACCAGCTGTACTTCGCCGGTGGAGGAGGTACCGCTGCCGTAGGAGGAGACCACCATGAAGTCGATCTCCAAGGGTAGGTCGATC
The DNA here is from genome assembly GCA_045538465.1 of Candidatus Limiplasma sp. Taxonomy (GTDB): domain Bacteria; phylum Bacillota; class Clostridia; order Christensenellales; family Aristaeellaceae; genus Limiplasma. The sequence goes on from JAZSRK010000088.1 coordinate 30,901, forward strand.
TGGCGGATCAGGTCGCAGAAAAACACGCTGGCACCCTTGAGAATGCAGACCATGACGGGCTTTTTGCCCTGATAATCCCGGGTGATGCGCTCGCCAAGCTGGGCAACTGCTTCTTTTAGCTGCGCTTGGGTGTAGAGAATGCTGTCCAGATCTTCGTACAGTGTCCATTTCTTATCCATGGTGATCGTCTCCTTTGCAGGTGGTAGAGGGCAGGTAGGGCGGGGGCTGGGTAAGGCTCAGGCATAGGCAGGCCACGCCGGGCTGGTAGACCAGCGCTTGGGCTGTGCATAAGCCGGGGATCCATAGGATGGTATTGTCTTTGGCCAATACCGGCAGCAACGGTCGGAAAGGCGGGGCGATCTTTCGATCGGTCAGGTAGCGGCGCAGGGGTTTGTGTCCGGGTGCGCCCATGGGTCGTATGATATCGCCGGGGCGAGGGGTGCGCAGCAGGCAGCCGTCGGTCAAGGGCAGCGGCAGGTAGACCGTCATAGCGGATGAAGGCTTGGTTTCGGGCATTGCGAGGGCAGCATGCAGCTCCAAAGGTTGGCAGCCCAGCGAGATCTCCCATCCGGGCAAGGGAAGGGTATAGGGAGCCTCCATAGCCATTTTGCAAAGCGTTTCAAGGCAGATGGCTTGCGGCGGGCAGGCAAAGAGCGGCTTGCCGTTTTGCCTTTGCAAATGCAGGAAACTCCCGCTGGTGCTGGCTTGCAGATCAAAAGGCAGATTCAGAGCAGCTGCGGTCGTTTCCTTTGCTAAGGCAAGGGTGAGCAAGGCTTCACTGTCCTCAGCAGAAAGGGACTGCTCCTGCGGGGTGAAGCCTGCACGCTTTACACCGGCGGTGTACCAAAGACGCAGCGTGCGAATGGACACCGCTTTGGGTGCTCTTTGCAAGGCGTGTAGCGAGAGGGCATGGAGCCCGCCGCTGTTGCAAAGTTTGGTCTCTTCATATAGGCTTTCCGCTTGCTGCTGCAAGGCTTCCTCATCCCGGCGCAGGAGGCGGGCAGTCTGCGCCATCCGTTGAGTGCAGCCGGGCCAGAGGCCTTCCAGCTGGGGCAGTATAGCAAGGCGCAGGGTATTTCGCAGGGTAAGGGCTTCTTGGTTGCTGGCATCCTCCCGGTGGGGCACGTCCCATGCAGCCAAGGCTTCCAGCAACTGTTGCTTGCTAAGCGCTAAAAAGGGACGCAGCATGATGCCATCCGCAAAGGGGCTTGATTCTTGCATGCCGCATAGACCGTTGCCGCCTGTACCCCGTAAGAGATGCAAAAGCAGCGTTTCGGCTTGGTCATCCAAATGGTGCGCCAGCAGCAGCGCTTGTGCCTGCTGGGCTGCCATTTCCTTGGCGTAAAACTTGCGGCGCTGATCCCGGGCGCGGGTCTCCATACCGGGCTGGTGCAAGTCGCCGCCCAGCTGTGCGGTATAGACAGTGCAGGGGGTACCAAGCTGCCTACAGGTATCCTGTACCAGCTGCTCATCGGCAAGGGAGGCCTCGCCCCGCAGACCGTGCTGCACATGGCAGACAGATAGGGTAAAGCCAGCTTCCCGTTGCAAAAGGTGCAGCCCGTAGAGCAGCGCCATGCTGTCGCTGCCGCCGCTGATAGCTGCCACCAGACGGGTATCTGGGCTGAAAAGCCCGTGCTGCGTAAGGCAGGAGCGGATGGATTCCAAGGTAAGGAGGGCGCTCATTGCTCGTCCTCCCCGGTGAGCAGATCCAGCACATCGTACAAAAGATCGGGGTCGTTCTGGGCGGCGTGAGCCCATTGCATGGCTTCGGTTTGACCGGGCAGCAGCAGCCCCAGTTTCAGCTGGGGTTCAGCCCCAAGGCAAATGGTTGCTAACTGTTCTTTTAGACCGTAGGCGCACAGATAGGCTTGCTGCGTATTGGCAGCGGATAGGGCGGCTTCGGCCGTGGGTTGTTGGGGCAGGGAAGGGGCAGGGGAACCCAGTGTATCGGCTTGCTCCACATTCAGCATCAGTCCACGGGTGTAGAGCATCAGCAACAGCCGGGAAGCCCGCTGGCGAAAATTGCAGGCGATCTTGTCGGCCAAGGCACGGTCGCTGGTGTTCAGGCGCAAAAGCAAGGTGGGGGTCTCGTTCTCCTGCACGGTGCAAAACAGCCCATGGCGGCCTTCGCCTACCGGTTCCCACATCACGCGCAGGTATTGGCGCTCCTTTAGCGCTTGGGCATAGGCTGGCGCATCCTGCCGGATGCGCTCCCGCTCGCTTTGGGGCATGCGGCTCAAAAATAGCTGCAATTGGTTGTGACCATCCTCCGTCAGGTAAAGCTGCCCTTCCAGAGCGTGCTCGCCCTTTGTCAGTGCGCCGCTCTGGCATAATTCATCCAGATACAGGCACATGGATACATAATCCATCAGTTCCAGCTGCGCCACAAAGGGCCACAGCTGATCCGGGCCAATGGGCTCCATCTGCTGGATGCAAAGCAGCAGCCGCAAACGCAGCTCCATATCGGATACCCGTTTGCGGGTAAAGGGATCGGGCATGGGTCCTCCTTTCTGAGCGAAACAAAGAGCGCCGCAACAGGCGGGTCATCGCCCTTGAGGGCTGCTCTCCGCGTCGCGGCGCTGTTTTTTCTATGCCATCAAGGCAAGAATTCGGTTTGTTTGTCGTTTAGGCCAAGAAGGGCTTCAGCTCTTCCAGCAGCTGGTCGCAATCGTCGGAATAGATCTCCATGGTGACGGGCTTGCTCAGATCAAGGCTGAAGATGCCCAGAATGGACTTGGCATCCACCACGTGACGGCCTGCGCGCAGATCCACATCGTAGGGATGGCGACAGACGATATTTACGAAGGATTTTACATTCTCTGCAAGGCTCAGCTTGATGTTGACGGATTTCATCGGTTTTCGTCCTCCTTACGATACAGTAACATTTGCTACGCCTTGCATTATACACCAGCGAAAATGTTTTGGCAAGCGGGAAGGAGGGCTTTTGCCATCAGAAGTTGCGAACCGCCAGATCGCCGCTGACAGAGCTGAGCTGCACGTTGGCCTCTGCGCCCTCGCAGGTGGCGCAGGTAACGGACACATCGCCGGAAACAGTGCGGGTATGTACGGTGGCATCGGTGCCATGGGGCAGCACAACGGTCAGGTCGCCGCTGGTGGCATTGGCTTTCAGCTGGGTCTTTGGGCAGGTGATGTCGAAGAAGAAGTCGCCACTGACGGTGTTTGCATGAATCGCAGGCAGCTCGCCCTTTATCTCGCCGTCGCCAGAGGTGGTGTTCACAGTCAGTTGCGGTGCGTTGCCACTGAACTCGATATCGCCGCTGGTGGTGTTGATGGTGAGGGGCGCCTCAAAGAGGCAATACTTGATCTCCAGATCGCCAGAGGTGGCATTCAGGTACACCGGGCCGCTAAAGTTGGAGTCTTTGATCTCCACATCGCCGCTGGCGGTGGAGATGGAAAACGCTTTCTGGCGCAGGCTGTTTATTTCGATATCGCCATTGGTGGTCTGCAAAGTGATCTGCTCCAGACCGTCTGGCACCAGCAGGCGCAGGGTATCGCCGCAGGAGCGTACAGATTGCAGCGCATTGCGTACCGCTCGGCCAATGCCGCTGAGAATACCGCTTAACCCTTGGTATTCTTCGTTTTGCGTGGACTGATCCATGGCGGCGCTGGCGAAAGGTTTGTGGCGTAGCACAAGGCAGCCGCCGGTATGATCAACAAGGTACAAAGATTCATCGTCCTTGTCGATCTCCAGATGTACCTGTCCGTCGGGAGAAGGCTCTACCTGAATATCTTCGCCGGTAAGCTGGATGTTGACCCGTGTGATCTCGCCAGGGGCAAAAACCATGGTGTGTGTTTCTGCATCGTAGGCAGGCACCCAGCTGCGGGTGGTCTGGGCGCTGGTGTAGCCGGCGGCGGCACGGTAAGGCTCGGCGCTGGTTTGAGGCTCTGTCTGTGCTTTTTCGCCGTTAAAGAAACCGGAGACTTCATCCATAGCAGAGCGGAAACCAGTCATGGCGCTTTCGAAGGCGTTCTTGGCAGTGGTCTCTGCCTTGTCGGTAAAGGCATCCCACTTATCCTCCATTTCCTCTGCGATCTGTTCGAAGCGAGCGAAGGGGTCGCTGCTTTCGGTTTGCAGGGGGGATCGCTTGCCTTGCTTGTAGCCATCCAGAACGTCTTCCATGCCACGCAGATTGTCCAGCACTTGCCCAAGGGCTGTGTCGGGGCTTTCGCCGGCGGCGATCAGGTCGTCGTAGCGGGCCTGACTATTGGTGAGCAGCTCCTCCCGCATGGCTGCGGTCTCGTCGTTTTGGGGCATGCCTCGAAACATCATATCAATAATTTTGACAATGGTGGGGTTCATCTATTCTTCCTCCTCCAAAAGCAATGAAAGCAAATGCTTGGTCTGCTGCCAGTTTTCAATGTCTCCCTGAAGGCGCGTAAGCCCTTCGGGGGTAATGGCGTAGTATCGCCGTCTTGCGCCTCCTTGGGCATCGCCCCAGTAGGAGCGGATGAGCCCTGCGCCTTCCAGACGGCGAAAGGCGGTATACAGGGTAGCTTCCTTCATATCCAGCCCGCCTTGGCTCAATAGGCTGATTTGTTTGCCCAGCTCGTAGCCGTAGTTGTCGCCTTGGCTCAGCTGGCGCAATAGGATGCTGTCGGTGTATCCACGCAGAAGATCTGCACTGAGCGCCATGTTGCTCACCTCCATGGCTTCATTGTAATGCATAGTACTTCGCCTGTCAAGGTACTATGCCATACGAAATAGTTAGAAGTTGATGAGAAAGGTCTGTGCTTGGCAAGGGCAGCGGGCAGGCGCATGTTTGCGTAAATGGTTGACTTTCCAATGGAATGAGGGGATAATAAGACCTGCAGACGAACATGCAGAAAAGGAGGGGAAGCCTATGCAGCCGAGCACATCGCAAAAGATCAGCTATTTGCAGTTTTTGTGCGCGCTGATGATCATCGGTCTGCACACGGTATTCGCCTCGTATTTTCTTGTGGAGGATGCATGGCTGCTGCGGTTGCACACATGGGTGCGGGATCTGTTTGACGGCGCCATCAGCACGTTTTTCTTCCTGTCGGCGGTGCTGCTGATGCAAAGCGCCAAAAGAGCCAGCTGGGGGCAGATCATGCTGCGCAAAGCAAGGAGCATTCTCCTGCCCTATGTGTTATGGGTGGCGGTATACATGCTGGCCCGCATCGTGCGGGAATGTATAGCAGCCGGAAGTTTGAAATGGCCGGAATTATCTCTGGTCTGGCAATGGTACACCACCGGCTCAGAGTTTTATATTTTTTGGTTTCTGTTTACCTTGCTGGCGCTTACGGCGATCTACCCGATCTTGGTGTGGTGCATTCGCAAGCGCTGGCCGGGGCTGCTACTGTTTGCCGGGGCGTTGGCCATCGATCTTTTGCCCAATGTGTACATTGCATACGAATCGCCGCTGTATTGGCTGCCAGTGTTTCTTTTGGGCTGCTATGCAGGGCTTAACGGCATGCCTTATCTGGAAAAACAGCCCCAGTGTACGCGCTGGTGGGGCTATGTGCTGGCGGCGCTTTTGTACATGGCGTGGGCGTGGCTGCGCCGGGTGAACAGCTGTTTGTACGACCTGTTCTGGCTGGGTGCGCCCCTTATGCTGTGGGTGCTGGCAGATGCATTTGCCTGCCTGCCTAAGCCCGTATGGTGGGTGCAGGCATCCTTCTTTCTTTACTGCGGGCATCTGCTGGTGGAGCGGTACGCCGTGCGCCTGTTCCTTGCCATAGCAGGGCAGGGGAGAAAAGCCTTTTTGCTGGGGCATGTGGCGCTGCCGGTGCTTACGGCGTTCTTGGCGCTTTTGTTGGCGGCGCTGCTCCGTTGGCTCATACCGTGGCTGTACAGCGGGCTGACCGGCCTTCGCAAGCAAAGCGATCAAAAGCAAACAGGCAAAGCATAAACCATTATCGAATAAGAAATGCAGAAAAGGAGGGTGGCGCTCATGGAACTGGAACAATTAACAGCTGTCGTGCAGGATACCACCTTCCGCAACGATGAAAACGGCTACACCGTGCTGCATGCAGTGGTGGGGCGCACGGAGCATACCATCGTGGGCATCCTGCCGGAACTAAGCCCCGGCGAGAACGTCACCTTCGAAGGCCGCTGGACGGAGCATCCCCAGTATGGGCGGCAGTTTTCATCCAGCAAGTGCACCATCACGCCCCCTACCGGCAAAAGCGCTATTGAAAAATATCTGGGTTCCGGTCTCATTCGAGGCATCGGCCCCAGTACTGCCAAGCTGATCGTGCAGCATTTCGGCGAAAGCGCCATGGACATCATGGACGAACACCCGGAGCGGCTGACGGAGATCCCCGGCATCGGCCCCAAAAAGGCTGCCATGATCTTGGAAAGCTACACCGAGCAGATGGGCATGCGCCGGGCGCTGGTGTTTTTGCAAAACTATGGCATCAGCCCCAATCTGGCCATGAAAGTAGCCAAGTACTACGGTGAAAATACCGTGCAGCTGATCCGCCAGAACCCCTACCGCATGGTGACGGATATCGACGGCGTTGGCTTTTTGACCGCTGACCGCATCGCCCTGAGCATGGGCATCGACCCCATGAGCGAGCACCGTATCCGGGCGGCGCTGTTTTACCTGCTGACGGAAGCATCCGCCAACGGCGGGCACACCTATTTGCCCCATGAGCTGCTCAAGCAGCGGGCCGCCGCCATGCTGCGGGCGGATGAAGACCTGGTGGACATGCAGATCACCCAAGCCCTATTGCAAAAAATGATGGTGGGCTTCTCCATGCCCAGCGAGGAGGATGCTGTTTGCCTGCCGCTGTATTTTCATGCGGAAAATGAGATCGCCATGCGGCTGCACTACCTGATGACCGCCCGCCCTTACAAGCGTGTCACCGGCCTCAATGAGCGCATTGCTGCCTACGAAAATGAGCAGGGCGTTTCCTTTAGCGATCGACAGAAGAAGGCCATCCGCAGTGCGGTGGAGGAGGGCGTGCTGGTGATCACCGGCGGCCCCGGCACGGGTAAAACCACGATCATCCGCTGCATTCTCTCCCTCTTGAAAGAGGATAACGAGATCTTGCTTTGCGCTCCCACAGGCCGAGCGGCCAAGCGTATGAGCGAGGCCACCGGCGAGGAGGCCAAGACCATCCACCGGCTGCTGGAATACGGCGGCGATTCGGAAACCTTTGCCCGCAGTCAGGATTATCCCTTGGAATGCGACTGCCTGATCGTGGACGAGATGAGCATGGTGGATGTGGTGCTGATGCGGGGGTTGCTCCGTGCCATCACCCCCGGCACCCGGCTCATTTTGGTAGGCGATGCCGACCAGTTGCCCAGCGTGGGTGCTGGCAATGTGCTCCACGATATTCTGGAAAGCGACGCTGTGCCCAATGTGCGCCTCATCGACATTTTCCGTCAGGATGAAAGCAGCATGATCGTGCTCAACGCCCACCGGATCAACCACGGCGAAATGCCCATGCTGAAAAACCGGGATACGGATTTCTTCTTTGAAAAGAAAATGCTGCAAAGTGAGGCGGCGCAGACCATCTGCCAGCTGTTGCAAACGCGCTTGCCCAAGTACCTGCGATTTCCCGAGGATCGGTGGCGCAGTGAGGCGGTACGCACCATACAGGTGCTTACCCCCACCAAGAAGGGCGATTGCGGCGCTATCAATCTGAACCAGCTGTTGCAGGCAGCCCTCAACCCGGAAAAACCCGGGCAGGATAGCCTCGCCCATGGGGATACGGAGTTCCGTGTGGGCGATAAGGTGATCCAGACCAAGAATGACTATCAGTTGGAGTTTAAGCGGCGCACCCAGTTTGGCTGGGAGGACGGCGCTGGCGTGTTCAATGGCGATGTGGGCTATGTGGAGCACATTGACCCGGCAGAGCATCTGCTCACCGTCTGTTTCGACGATGAACGCTATGTGACCTACCAGAAGCAGCAGTTGGATGCGCTGGAGCTGGCGTATTGTTTGACGGTGCATAAGAGCCAGGGGAGTGAGTTCCCGGTGGTGGTGCTGCCGGTGGTGGGCGGGCCGCCTATGTTGATGGTGCGTAATTTGCTGTATACGGCTTTGACCCGGGCACGGCACTTGGTGGTGCTGGTGGGAAGGGAAGAGGTTATCCGGCAGATGGTGGATAATAATCATATTGCTGCAAGGTATACGATGCTTACGGAGCGGCTGGTTAGTTATCAGACGCTGGGGGAATTGAAGGTATAAGGGAAAGAGATAAAAGTGCAGGGTGCAGGGAGCTCAGCTCCCTGCCGGGGTACGGGGCAGCGCCCCGCAAACCTGCGCCGCAGCGCAAAAGCAGCAAGCACAGCGAGCGCCAAAGGCGCAAGATGTGCGGCTTGAATAGAAGTGTATGATTTACAGCTCAAGCATGCTTGCAACTCATAACCACAATATGCTATACTTCAACAGCAGCTTTTCACGTTTCTGTATCAAACGTGCTGGGCTGCTGTTTTCATTTCGAAAGATGTTTCGCAAACACAAACGGGTGTGTGGATGACACGCCCTCATCCTCTCCGTCAACAAGACGAATCCACAGGAGGCAACACCAATGACGAACCAACCATCCAATCAACCGACCAAACGAAATTTCTACACCGAATTGGCTTATGTGCTTGGCCTGTTACTGCTAGCCAGCGGCGTTGTTCTAATGGAAAAGGCGAACTTCGGCTTATCCATGATCGTTGCGCCGGCGTATCTGCTGCACCGTTGGCTCAGCCCAGTTTGGAGCTGGTTTACCTTTGGTACGGCAGAGTATTGTTTTCAAGCGATTTTGTTGGCGCTACTGGCGCTGCTTTTGCGTCGCTTTCGTCTTAGTTGGCTGTTCAGCTTTGTGACGGCGGTGATATACGGCTTTGTGCTGGATGGGCTGCTGGCGCTGGGTGCTTACCTGCCTGCGGATACACTGGCGCTGCGGCTTTTGTGGTTTGTGCCGGGCATGGTGCTGGGCTCCATGGGGGTGGCGTGCATGTTCCACACCTACCTGTCCCCGGAGGTGTACGAATTGTTCGTCAAAGTGGGTGCAAAGCATTTCGGGGTGGAGGTACACCGTTTCAAAACCGGTTACGATTGCGCCAGCTGTCTTTTGAGCGTGGTGCTGAGTTTTCTGGTGTTCGGGTTTGGGCGCTTTGTGGGCATTGGCTGGGGCACCATCGTCTGCGCACTGGTGAATGGCTGGATGATCGGGCGCTGCTCCGCTTGGATGGAAAAACACCTGCATTTGACGGATGCTTTGCCTTGGCGGGGCTTCTTTGAGGGAGACACGCATTGAGGGGAAAAACCCAAGGATAGCAAAAGGAGGCAGAGGGCAATGAGCCAGATCGTCAAAGCTACACCAGCGGATTTCGAGACCGTTGCAACCATCACCCGTAGCACCATCACGGCGGTATATCCCCATTACTATCCGCAGGGCGCAGTGGATTTTTTCCTGCACCATCATAGTGATGAGGCTATCCAGCGGGATCTGGAGGCCGGGTGCGTCTATCTGCTGCTGGCGGAGGAAAAACCGGTGGGCACCGTTACCCTGAACGGCAAGGAATTGAACCGGCTGTTCGTGCTGCCGGAGCATCAGGGCAAGGGCTATGGCAAGCAGCTGCTGGACTTTGCGGAAAATACCCTGCTGGCTGCCTTTGGGGAAGTGACCTTGAGCGCTTCCCTGCCCGCCAAAGCGATCTATCGGAAAAGGGGCTACCGGGAGATAGGCTTTTACTGTATTGAGACAGAGAACGGCGATGTGCTGTGCTACGATGAGATGGTGAAGCGGAAGGGCGAAATCTTGTAAGCGATGTGGAAAAACCGAACTGCATTGATCGGAATAAGCAAAAGCCGGGGTGCGAGTGTGCACTCCGGCTTATTTGTTCCCGTGTTATCTGACCATTTTAACGATGTATTCAGGGGTTCCTTCTTCAAGTTTTCTTTCATTGGTCAATTGAAAACCATTTCTTGTATAGAAGGCAATCGCCAATGTGTTTTTCTCCAATACCCACAAATGATCGGCATTCTTTTCGTTGATCGCAAATTGTAGCAGCAGTTTTCCGATTCCCTGTCTTTCGAAAAACACATCCACATACAATTTCGATATTTGCTGATCCTCAATTTGAATAACGCCTTTCACAAATCCATCATCATAGACCCAATAAGTATCCAGCAATGATAAGTCTTCAAGAAAAGCATTCGCTAACGGAAGAACTTGCATTTCTCCAAACGAAACCATGTCATTATGGAAGATGGAACGGTAATTCATTCTTTTAGTGAAGATAAGGATCTCTGCAATTCTTGAAATATCTTGTTTCTTTGCTTTTCGAATAAATACCATTTCGTTCCTTATTCCTCCACGATCAACTTCCCATCCTCGATCCCCGTCACCCGAGCCAAGGCCTTCACATGGTACCCTGCATCCACCAATTTCTGGTGCCCGGGCTGGAAGCTCTTCTCCACGCACACACCGATGCCGATCACCTCGGCCCCGGCTTGATGGCACAGATCGCACAATCCCTCAGCGGCCTCACCATTGGCCAAGAAATCATCCACGATCAGCACCTTGGCCCCCTCGGGCAAATACTGCTTGGCCACACGGATGTGGTTCTCCACCCCGTGGGTAAAGGAGAAAACCTTGCTTTGGTATACATCGCCGGTCACATTACGAGTGGGGCTCTTCTTGGCAAACACCACAGGAATATTGCCGCAGGCGATGGCTGTGGTCAAGGCACCGGCGATGCCGCTGGCTTCCACTGTCAAAACCAGATCGGGCTTCTTTGCGGCAAACTCATCGGCAAAAGCCTGACCCATCTTCACATACAGTTCCGTATCCATCCGGTGGTTGAGAAACATATCCACCTTGACAATATCTGTGCCGATACCGATGCCACGGGCCCGTACGGCTTCCACCAGCTCTTTCATGGGTGCGTCCTCCTTGTACTTCGTTGGTATGGGGATATTGTAAACGGGTTGCGGGGGAAAAGCAAGAATGAAAATAGAGGGAATATATACGGTTTTTTTGCGGGACGCTGCCCTGCACATCAAAAAACGAAAACGTTGCGTACACACGACGGTGATGCAACGTTTTCGTTTTTTGTTATTTATCGAATGTTACATAAGGGGGGGATTACACTTTTGCCAGCACCAAGCCCTGACCCACCTCGAGGCTGACCTTCACCATGCCATCCTGCACAGGATAGCTTACGCCAGCGTACAGGTCGGTCACGGTCTCGACTTGAGCCAGACCATCCGGCAGGCGCACCAGACCGCTTACCGGCTCCAGTGCAGTGTTGATAAGGCACAGCAGCTGCTGTTCTTCGCTCTGGCGCAGGTAGCCGTACAGACCATTTTCCTCTACTACATGGGTGCGGAAATTGCCTACCCGCAGAGCGCTGTTGGCAGCACGCATGTGGGCCAGCTTCTGGTAGTGGGCATGGGTGGGGTTGCCTTCCACATTGTGCCACTCCATGGGGAAGCGGCAGAAGGGGTCGTCCGCGCCCTGCATGCCCAGCTCATCGCCGTAGTAGATGATGGGCGCACCGGGGAAGGTGAACTGGAAGAAGGAAGCCGCATGCAGCATGCGCAGATCGCCACCGGCGCGGGTGCGCAGGCGGGCGGTATCGTGGCTGCCAAGGAAGGTCCACAGCACCTGATTGATGCGCTCCGGGTAAAGCATCAGGGAGCGGTTCAAGCAGCTGTCGAACTGCTCCAAGCTGATCTTGTGGTGGCAGAAGCGGTTCCAGATGTTGCGGGAGAGTACATAGTGCATGGTGGCAGCGAACATGTCGCCCTGAGTGAGCCATTCCCGGCTGTCATCCCAGCACTCGGCGATCATGATGCCTTCCGGGTTGGCGGTCTTGATCATCTTGCGGTACTGCCGCCAGAAATCCGGCCATACTTCGGGGCTTACATCAAGCCGCCAGCCGTCGATGTGGCATTTTTCGATCCAGTAGCGGCCAACGTTGAGGAAGTACTCAGCGCAGTCCGGGTTTTGCAGATTCAGCTTGGGCATGTAGGGCCAGTGGCCGAAGGTCTGATAGCCGCATTCCTCGGTGTTGTCAAAGAAGAACCAGTTATAGTACTTGGAGCCTTTGCCCTTCTCCTTGGCATCCTTGAAGGGGGAAAACTCCACGCCGCTATGGTTGAACACGCCGTCCATGATCAGCTTCATGCCGTTCTTGTGCAGCTCGTCGCAAAGCTCGCGCAGGTCGTCCTCCGTGCCCAGCAGGGGATCGATCTGGAAATAATCAAAGGTGTTGTAGCGGTGGGAGGAATCGCTGAGGAACATGGGGGTGGAGTACACCATTTGTACGCCCAGCTCCTTCAGGTAGGGCACGGCTTTGATCATGCCCCGCAGGTTGCCGCCGTAGCGGAACTCGTTCTGTACCCGGTCGCTGGTCCAAGGCTCCAAGCCAGGCTCCATCTCGCCTTCGCGACGGAAACGGTCGGGGAAGATCTGGTAGCCCACGCAGCCCTTAGCCCACTCAGGCATGGCGGGGGCGGCATAAGCATATGCAAAGGCGAAGGATTCGCTGATATCTTCGTAGTAGTCTCTGCCGAAATGCAGACCGGCGGCGTCCAGCTTGAATACCTGCTCGTCGCTTTCCAAAACGAATAGGTACTTCACGCGCACATCCTCGGGAGTAAAGATGCACTCGTACCAATCGTGGAATTCATCCCGATAAGCCACCTGCATTTCTACCTGCATGGCTTTTTCGAAGTATTCGGGGTAGTTATAGTTGCTGGTCACCTTGGCGATGATGCGGCTGAAATCGCCTCGCCCGGTCTGCAGCCGCAGCACTACCTTGCCTTCAGGGGTGGCGTGGCGGTACTCCAGCCACGGCATGTGGTAAACGGCATCAAAATGGATGTTGCGCATGGAATATGACCTCCTGAAATATGACCCTTGCGAAGGGCGCTTAAATGGTGCGGACGCTGTCCCGCTCCACGATGGTAAAGGGCACGATCAGCCCTGTAGGCGGGGTGTCCGGGTGTTTGACAAGTTTGATGACCAGCTCCATGGCCTTCTGGCCAAGCTGGTAGGGATCCACGTTGATGGAGGTAAGGGGCGGGTTGTTGATGCGCCCGGCGGGGGTATCGTTAAAGCTGATCAGGCTGATATCTCCGGGCACGGTAAGACCCATATCGGTCAGTATATGACAAAGGGTGATGGCTTGTGCATCGTCCATGCAGACCACAGCGGTGGGATGATCGGGAGAGGCAAACAGGTTGCGCAGCTGGCTTTCATCGGTAGTATTGTACAAATACCGGCTGCTTACCACATCCTCCCGCCGAAAGGGCAGTCCGGCTTCTTCCAGCGCTTGCTGGTAGCCCTTGCGGCGATCCACCGTCACCATAAACTGCTTATCATAGCCCAAAAGGGCGATGCGGCGGTGCCCTCGGTTCAGCAGGTACTCGGCGGCAGCCCTACCGGCGGCGATGTTGTCGTTATCCACATAGTAAGCATTTTCGGCATTGATGGGGTGACCCAGCGTGACCACGGGCAGCCCGGCGGCATCATCAGCAGGCACGTCTTCGGCCGTCAGCACGATCAGCCCCTCCGCAAAGCCGCTGGCGGTAAGCTGGCGTACAGCCTCCTGCGTGGAGTCGCCCTCCGTGCCGGTGCCCAGCAGCACATGGTAGCGCCGCGAACCCGCTACGTGCCCCAGCCCCTGCAACACCGAGGGGTAGAAGGAGTGGTTCAGGCTATCGCTGCCCTCACCGGAAAACACCACGCCGATAATATGGCTGCGGCGGCTTACCAAGCTGCGGGCCATCTGGTTGGGGTGAAAGTCCAGCTCCTTAGCGATTTTTTTGATCTGTTTGCGCATTTCCTCGCTGATGCGGGGATTGTCGTGCAAAGCACGGCTTACGGTAGAGGGGGAGACGCCAGCCGCTTTTGCCACGTCTTTAATAGTGATTTTCATGTTTTTCTCCTTCGCTGTTTGCGTAACGAGGATGTGCAAACGTTTGTGCTTTGATTATGGTAGCACTAAACCACAAAAAAGTCAAGGGTGGCGGTGGACGTCCGCCCCGTCCCGCTAATGCGGGGCGGGTGCGTTCGTCCTAGGTGCGGGACGGATAGAAGCCGCGGCCTCTGAGGAGGGGCCCCAACCCTTCCTCAGGCCGCTCGCGTAGGGCCCGTCCTCGCTTCGCTGCGGTGCGGGCCCCGCTGGGCGGGGCTTGGGTGTTTGGGCTTCCCGCTTTGGCGGGAACGCCTCCCCGTGGGGAGGGAATAGGGTGTGGGGGCTTATCGCCTGCGGCTCAACGCCTCCTTGCACGGATGTAGCTTGGCTGCGCATACAAAAGGCTCCTTCGCGAAGCGTGGGCGCGACGCGTTAAGAAAATGTGCCAGTGGCACATTTTTAGTGGGAGCGGGGAGCAGGCTTTGCCTGCGACCGGCCCGTAGGGTGTCGCCGTTAGGCGACTGAGGGTGCCCAAAGTGGCCTTGATTTTTTGTGAAGGTTTTTGTTGTCAACCTCTGGTTGCGAATGTGGTAAAAATGGCAAACGTGCGTTGGTTGAAAGATTGTATGGCTGACGATATACTGTAAACGTAAGCTTACAGTATATCGTGAAAAGGGTGGATGATATGAGCTTTGGAAAGAATCTTCAACATTTGCGCAGGCTCAATAAAAATATGACACAGGAGACCATCGCAGAAAGGCTGGAGGTTTCACGTCAGACGGTTTCCAAGTGGGAGAACGATGAATGTAAGCCCGAAATGGAAAAAGCCATAGAGCTATGCGGACTTTTCAGCTGTTCCCTTGACAATCTCTTTCGAGATGACCTCAGTGCTTTTGATGAGGCGTATACGAATCTCAGAGTGGAAACAGTCCCTGCATTCCGTTATATAACCCATACGGCGATCAGTGTAGAGCCCGAGGGGGATGCGCTGGACAGAATATTCAAAATCGCAAAGGAAAACGGTGTTGAACATCCAAAAGTGATCGGCTGGGATTTTCCGCATCTTTCACCGGAACAGGTCAATGTGTACAACATGCATGGCTACACTGCCGCATGGGTGCTGCCAGATCATATTACCCCCGAGGGTCGTGAGATCAAGGAGCAGAAAGCGCAGAAATATGCGGCTGTGCATATTGAAAAACCGTTTGAAAATCCGTTTGTCATCATTCCCAACGGCTACAAAACCATCGACGAATATATGAAGATAAATGGTTTAAAGCATGTTGAAGACGGGGTTATTCCCTGCTTTGAAACGGATGGAGATAGCATGGATATCTACATCGCCTGTGAGTAACGAGTGGAGGGGGAGGGAAGCGTTTTACGGGTTTGTCCTCAGAACCAAAACAAAAAAGAGCTGCTGGGAGTTATTGCCCCAGCAGCTTTTTCACGGATAGCACTTGTTCGTTCAGCATATGTACATCCACGATGCCGTCATCCCCGAGGGCGGTGGATTCAAGGGTGAAGTCTCCGTCGTACCCGCTGGTTTTAACAAAATCAAAAAATGCATCAAAATCGATATGGCCTTTGCCCACGGGCAGCACCCGACCCAGCAGCTTATCCCACTCCATATGGCCGCCAGCATAATCATTCACGTGATAGTGCCGAATGTGCTCCTTCAGCCAAGCATTCTCCGGGGCGTACAGCCCCTCCAGCTGGCTGTGGAATGCTGCATTCTTGGTATCGAAGGTAAAGTGCACATCCGGGTAGCGGCGGCGCAGGCTGCACAGGTGGGTAAAGGGATCCTGCCGGCCGCAGACCACGTTTTCGATGGTCAGGTCAAGGCCATGGTCTTGGGCGATCTGCAAAAGGGCAGGGTAGGCGTTCAGGTTGTTTTCGATGTGCTGGTCGGAGATCCGCCCGCTCCACAGGTGGATCACCAGCTTTTCCGCTTTGGCTGCACTGGCAAACCGGCAATTCAGGGCAAAATGGGATAGCGCCTGCGCGGTCAGTTCTTCCTCGCCATAGGCCAGATCCTTTCCGATGTCCTTTTGGCAATGCACCGAGGGGATGGTCAAACCCGCCGTCTCTAAAAGGGCGCACAAGGCCTCCGGGTCATTGTACCAATCTTCATAGATCATTAGCTCGTAGCCATCGCAACGCAGCTGCGGGGTCAGCTTTTCCAAAAGCCGGTAGTCCCTGCCATTGGGCCGCCCCAAGAGTGCGCCGGTAGAGATAAGGATACGGTTCACAAGGACAGCTCCTTTCCGTGGTTTCCTGTCACTGATTATAACACAGCAAAAAACGATGGTAAAGCTGGGCGGTAGCCAGTCCTTCCAACGGGTTTGCATTGACATTTCCCCTGTTTTTTTGATACAGTAATACTGGATTTTTGTGCAGCCATCGGGAGGCTCCCGCCGCTGCAGAACAGGAGTGGGCTAAATGGCGGATTATCAGATCTGTACCCGTTGCGTAATGGATACCACTTACCCCGGCATTGCATTTGACCAGCAGGGGCATTGCCACCTGTGCAACGAATATTTGGCGAAGAAAGACATCATCGGTTACCGTCCCGGCGAAAGCGAAAAGGAGCTGGATAAGCTGGTAGCCAAAATCAAAGAAGACTGTAAGGACAAGCCCTATGATGTGATCCTGGGCCTGTCCGGCGGCGTGGATAGCGCCTACATGGCCTATTTGGCTAATCAGCTGGGGCTGCGCATCATGGCGGTGCATGTGGATACCGGCTGGAACATGGAAAGCGCTGAGAACAACATCCGCAAGGTGTGCGAGAAGCTGGATCTCAAGCTGCATACCATCACCATCGATTGGCCCACCATGCGGGAATTGCAGCGGGCTTACATGCTTTCCGGCGTGGCCAATCTGGATGTGCCGCAGGATCACGTCTTCATGGCGGCCGTGATGAAGTTTGCCCGGGATGCGGGCATCAACTACGTGCTCAACGGCAACAATCTGGCCACCGAGGGCGCCTCCGCCCCCTATTCCGGCCAGCAAAGCTACATGGACTTTTGGCACATGCGCAGCATTTACAAAAAGAATGGCCGGGGCATGAGCCTGAAAAAGTACCCCCACCTCAGCTTCTGGGAAGCCCGGTGGAAGTTCCCCGGCATCACCAAGGTGGATATTCTCAACCATGTGCCCTATTCCAAGCAGATGGCCATGGACACCTTGGAGAAGGAGTTTGGCTGGGAGTACTACGGCGGCAAGCATCTGGAATCCCGGCTCACCCGATATCTCCAATCGGTCTATCAGCCCCTGAAATGCGGCTACGATAAGCGCCGCTATCACCTGAGCTGCCTTGTGATGAACGGGGAAATGACCCGCGAGGAAGCCTTGGCGGAACTGGATCGCCCCGCCTATCCCGTGGAGGAGCAGCAGGCGGACGAGCAGTACATTCTGGAAAAGCTGGAGATCGACCCGGCAGAGTGGAAACGGATCTTGGAAGCCCCCGTCACCCCCAACAGCGACTATTTCTCTCAGGAAAAGCTGATCCAGCTGGCCCGCAAGCTGCTGGGCAAAAAGACGGTGCAGGCCATTCAGCGGCAAAAGAGCGTGTAACGCCGCCGCTGCTGACCGCAGCATCAACCAACCAAGCAAAAGGCGGTATTCCAATGAAAATTGTAACCGTTGTTGGGGCAAGACCCCAATTTATCAAGGCGGCGGCGGGTTCCCGTCAGCTGCGCAAGGAGCATCAGGAGGTGCTCATCCACACCGGGCAGCACTTTGACGATAACATGTCTGCCGTGTTTTTCCGGGAGATGGGCATTCCCCAGCCGGATTACAATCTGGCGGTTTCCGGCGGCGGCCACGGGCAGATGACCGCCCGCATGCTCACCGGCATTGAGGAAATTTTAGAGAAGGAAAAACCCGATGCGCTGCTGGTGTACGGCGATACAAACTCCACCCTTGCGGCGGCGCTGGCGGCAGCGAAGCTGCGCATTCCCGTTTTCCATGTAGAGGCGGGCAACCGGCTGGGCACCCTGAACAACCCGGAGGAGATCAACCGCAAGCTGACCGACCATTGCTCCACGCTGTTGTTCTGCGCTACCGAGGATGCACGGCAAAAGCTGGAGGCAGAGGGCTTGGGCAGCCGCGCCCATTGCGTGGGTAATATCATGTACGATTCCTTTCTTTACTTTGCCAACCAGCCTTGGGAACAGCCCAACATCCTTGCGCTGGACGGCACCCCGGTCACCGTGCCGGATCGATACTATTACATGACCTGCCACCGGCAGGAAAACACCTACAGCGACGAGCCCCTTACCGCCATTTTGGCAGCCATGCATCAGCTGGATGCGCCCACGGTCTATCCGGTGCATCCCCGCAACCGGGAGCGTGCAGAACGCATTTGCCGCAGCAAAGGGTTTGACCGCATTCTGCTCACCCAGCCGGTGGGCTATTCCGATTCTGTGCATCTTACCCAGCACGCCCAAAAGATCGTTACCGACTCCGGCGGCTTGCAGTGCGAGGCGTTTTATGCCGGGGTGCAGTGCGTGTTTGTGCTGGATTATGTGGTCTGGCCTGAGACCATGGTGGGCAACCGCAACCAGTTGGCCAAGGCAGATACGCAGGATATTCTGGAGAAGCTGTCCCTGCAGCAGGTGATCGACCCGGCGTACCAGCCCTTTGGCGATGGTCACGCTGCCGAAAAGATCTGCGATGTCATCCGTCAATGGGAAAAGCAGCGTTAATGGCTGCATTCCCTCAGCCGGATGTGAACGAACGATCATTTATTTTAGAAAGGAACGATCCGCTATGAAAAAGTTACTTGCCCTTTTGCTGGCAGCTATGCTGCTGATGCTGGTTCCCTTCGCCGTGGCAGAGGAAGCGGCTGCGCCCGCTGCTGAAGAAAGCTTCGAGGAACTTTTGGCCGCTGCCGAGGGCGGCGATGCCATTGCACAGGTACGGGTGGCTGTGGCTTACTATCAGGGCAATGGTGTAGAGCAGAACTTGGAGGAAGCCTATGCCTGGTTCCTCAAGGCCGCCGAACAGGATCAGCCCATCGGTGTATATAATGTGGGCGTATACCATTACTTTGGCTATCTGGGCGAGCCCGATTACGAAGAAGCAGCCCGCTGGTTTGAACGCTCTGCTCAGCTGGGCAGCGCTGAGGCCTGCATCAATCTGGGCACCATGTACCGCGCCGGTCACGGTGTGGAAAGAGACCCCCAGAAGGCAATGGCGTATTATCAGCAAGCCATCGATCTGGGGCAGCCCATCGGCTATTGCGATATGGCATCCATGTACTACAATGGCGATGGTGTGGAGCAGAGCTACGAGAAGGCATACCAGCTCTACGAGCAAGCAGCCAATGCCGGCAACGGCGAAGCGGCTTACAATCTGGGCGTGATGACTGCCAACGGTCAGGGCGTTGCAGCAGATACCCAAAAGGCTATTGAGTGGTATACCGTCGGTGCCGATCTGGGCTTTGCCAAAGCACAGACCACCGTGGGCGCTTACTATCTGGGCGCACAGGGCGTGGAGCCGCAGTACGAAAAGGCTGTGGAATATTTCATGGCAGCTGTGAACCAAGGCGATCTGGATGCTCTCTATTTCTTGGGCATCTGCTTTGAAAAGGGTCTTGGCGTAGAGGTGGATAACAATACCGCCATGCAATGCTACCAGCTGGCAGCCAATGCAGGCCATCAAGGCGCTATCGAGCGCTTGGATGTGATCCGCCGCATGAATGAGTACATTGACGATGCGGAGAACGCTGGTCAGGAATGATCGCTTCTTCATTCGCGAAGGCATGAGTCGCAAGTGCGTTTCTTTGCTTGCAATGTGGTTTCTGTCGTGCTATAATACATCCATTCGGCGATGAGGAAGAACAACGCCCGAAGTACGATCGTCCGTCAGAGAAGGCGGTATGCGCCCTGCGTATGCTGAAAGCCGCCCCGGTAGATCGCGGGAAATTCGCTTCCGAGCTTTTCCTCCGAAACAGTAGTAAGAGGAAACGGGTGGCTCCGTTAACGGCATAGAGCGCATCGGGAAAGTTGTTTCCCCGTGCGGAATTTGGGTGGTAACACGCGGCAATAGGCCTTCGTCCCATGGGGATGGAGGCTTTTTCTATTATCAGGAAACGGGCGCTAAACAACGCTCACGCCCTGTCTTAAAGGAGGAGGCCCCCATGAAGCGTTTGCTGGTAAGCGCATGCCTGCTGGGGGTGTGCTGCCGTTACGATGGCAAAAGCCAGCCCCAGCCCGGTATAGAGGAACTGGCGCAGCGGTATCAGCTGGTGCCGGTGTGCCCGGAGCAGTTGGGCGGCCTGACCACCCCCAGAGCCCCCAGCGAGCGGGTGGGCGAGCGGGTGCTTTCCAACCAAGGGGCAGATGTAACGCTGCATTTTCAAAACGGTGCACAGGAAGCCCTTCGCATCGGCAAGCTGCTGGGGTGCGACGGTGCTCTGCTCAAGCAGCGCAGCCCATCCTGCGGCAGCCGCAGCGTGTGCGACGGCAGCTTTACCGGCAAAGTGATACCCGGGCAAGGCGTGTTTGCACAATTGCTGTGCCAGCATGGGCTGCCTGTTTACGCCGAGGAGGATATTCCGGACTTGCTCAGGCAAGACGTGTAACATATCACTGCATTCAACATAAAAGGAGGAACTTACATGGCAATCGTGGATACCCTGCGGGAGTTGACCCAACGGGTGGAAAGTGAACTGAAAGCCACCGACACCTCTGCCGCTTTGGACGGTCTGCGGGTGAAGGTGCTGGGCAAGAAGGGCGAACTGACCGCTCTGCTTAAGGGTATGGGTCAGCTGGCCCCCGAAGAGCGCCCCAAGGTAGGCGCTCAGATCAATGAGGTGCGCGAGCATCTGACCAGCCTGATGGCTGAGCAGGAGACCGCCATCAAAAAGGCCGAGCGGGAAGCCGCCCTCAAGGCCGAGACCATCGACGTGACCGAACCCCGCAAGCTGCCCAAGGTAGGCAGTGCCCACCCCATCACTCTGGTAATGGATGAGCTGATCGAGTGCTTCTCCGGTCTTGGCTTCGAGGTGATGGAAGGCCCCGAAGTGGAGCTGGATCACTACAATTTTGAGCTGATGAACCTGCCCAAGAACCATCCTGCCCGTGATGCGCAGGATACCTTCTACATGGACGATAACATCGTGCTCCGTACCCATACCAGCCCCATGCAGGCCCGTGCCATGCTCACCCGTAAGCCTCCCATCCGCATCATCTGCCCCGGCCGTGTGTACCGCGCCGACGAGCTGGATGCCACCCATAGCCCCGTGTTCCATCAGATGGAAGGCCTCGTGGTGGATGAAAACATGAGCATGTCCGACCTGCGCGGCACGCTGGAAGCTTTCGCTAAGAAACTTTACGGCGAGGGCATCTCCACCCGCTTCCGTCCCAGCTTCTTCCCCTTCACCGAGCCTAGCGCCGAAGTTGACCTCACCTGCAGCGCCTGCCATGGCAAGGGCTGCCGCATCTGCAAGGATACCGGCTGGGTCGAAGTTCTCGGCTGCGGCATGGTCAACCCCAAAGTGCTCGAAATGTGCGGCATCGACTCCACCAAGTACTCCGGCTTCGCTTTCGGTATCGGTCTGGAGCGCATCGCCATGAAGCGCTACGGCAGCACCGACCTGCGCATGCTCTACGAAGGCGACGCCCGCCTGCTGAGCCAGTTGCGGTAACGGGGGAGGGGACGAGTGTGGGGCTCCGCCCCACGCCCCGGCAGGAGGCAGTGCCTCCTGCACCTCCGCATTGCGCCATTTCATGGCGCAAAAGTGGCGGCGACAC
>JAZSRK010000052.1:0-10925 GCA_045538465.1 Candidatus Limiplasma sp.
ATCGGCAACAACAGCCTGCGCCCGCTGCTCCGGCAACCCCATCTGCTGCACCCAGAAGTCATACGCATTGTACTCCCAAGCGGCCTTGTTCTGCTTGCTGCTCTCAATCATACCAGCACCTCCACTATCAACACAAACGTCAACCCCAAAAGAGAAAGCGCAGCTCCATCACCAACGGAAACTGCGCTCTTCATTTTCCAATATTGCGCCTCTGCTTTCTCACACCCCGTTCAGCAGATCCTGATAGGTGGGCATGGGCCAATCTTGCTTGCCGACCAGTTCTTCGAGGGCATCGCCGGCAGTACGGATGGCTGCCATGGCAGAGATGACATCATCACGGGTGTGCTGAGCGCGTGCGAGAAGGTCGGAGCAGTGGTTGGCTTTATCCAGAGCGGCTTCCAGTTGGTCGATGCCGGTCTGCAAGGCTTCCAGCTGCTGGTTGAGGTTCATAAGGAGGCGGCGCTCCACAGTGGGGGTCAATTCGGGGCAGACGGCACACTTGCGCTGGGCGGCTTCCGCTACTTTGCCGGAGAAGGCGATGGCAGCGGGAATGATCAGGTGGCGTGCCATGTCCAGCATGCTCAGAGCCTCGATGTCCACCACTTTGACGTAGTTCTCCATGTGGATGTCGTAACGGCTGTGCATTTCTTCGCGGGTGTATACCTTCTGGCGCTCAAAGAGAGCGATGTTGTGCTCATCCAGATAGTGGGGCAGCGCATCCACGGTGGTGGGCAGGTTGCTCAGGCCGCGGCGGGCGGCTTCCTGCTTCCATGCGTCATCATAGCCGTTGCCGTTGAAAATGATGCGCATATGCTGGCTCAAGGTGCGGCGGATGAGGGTATCCACGGCAGCGGTGAAGTCCTCAGCGGCTTCCAGCTCGTCAGCCATCTTCTGCAAGGTATCGGCGATGGCGGCATTCAGCACCACATTGGGGGCGCTGATGCACTGGGCGCTGCCAAGGCTGCGGAACTCGAACTTATTGCCGGTAAAGGCAAAGGGAGAGGTACGGTTGCGGTCGGTGGTATCCTTGGGGAACTTGGGCAGGATGTGCACGCCAAGGCGCATGGCTTCCCGCTCGTGGGTCTCGTAGCGGCTGGCGTTGACGATGCTCTCAATAATGGCGGTCAGCTCGTCGCCAAGGAAGATGGAAACGATGGCCGGGGGCGCTTCGTTGGCACCCAAACGGTGATCGTTGCCAGCACTGGCCACGGTAATGCGCAGCATGTCCTGATAATCGTCCACAGCGGCAATGACAGCCGACAGGAACAAAAGGAACTGGGCGTTCTCGCTGGGGGTATCGCCGGGATCCAGCAGGTTGATGCCGGTATTGGTGCTGAGGGCGTAGTTGTTGTGCTTGCCGCTGCCGTTGATGCCGCCGAAGGGCTTCTCGTGCAGGAGACAAACCAGATCGTGCCGATCCGCTACCTTCTTCATGATCTCCATGGTAAGCTGGTTGTGGTCGGCGGCAATGTTGACGATAGAAAACACAGGAGCCATTTCGTGCTGGGCGGGAGCGGCTTCGTTGTGCTTGGTCTTAGACAGCACGCCCAGTTTCCACAGCTCGTTGTCCAGATCCTGCATAAAGGCCTGTACACGGGGCTTGATAACGCCGAAGTAATGGTCATCCAGCTCCTGACCCTTGGGCGGGCGAGCGCCGAACAACGTGCGTCCGGTGGTGACCAGATCGGGGCGCTGCCGCCACTGATCCTTATCCACAAGGAAATACTCCTGCTCTGCGCCCACCGTGGGGAATACCCGAACCACGCCGGTGTTGCCGAACAATTTCAGGATGCGAAGGGCCTGCTTGTTGAGGCACTCCATGGAGCGAAGCAGCGGCGTTTTCTGATCCAGCGCCTGCCCGCCAAAGGAGCAGAAAGCGGTGGGGATGCACAGGGTGCCATCCTTGATAAAAGCGTAGCTGGTGGGATCCCATGCGGTGTAGCCGCGTGCCTCAAAGGTAGCCCGCAAACCGCCGGAGGGGAAGGAACTGGCATCGCTTTCACCCTGTACCAACTCTTTGCCGCTAAACTCGAGCAGCACCGTGCCATCCTTCTTGGGCGAAATAAAGGCATCGTGCTTACCGGCCGTAACGCCCGTCATGGGCTGGAACCAGTGGGTAAAGTGGGTGGCGCCTTTTTCCAAAGCCCAGTCCTTCATGGCGTTGGCCACGATGCTGGCAATGGCCGGGTTCAGGGAACGCCCTTCCTCGGTGGTGCGCTTTAATGCGATATATGTTTCTTTGGGCAGACGCTTCTGCATTACATTGTCATCAAAAACATTCTCCCCAAAGAGATCGAATGGATTGTTCATACTATCAAGCCCCTTTGCCGCCATAGCGGCTCTATCATATTGTCCGCACGAGAAAACTCTTGCGGCACACTACGGATCATTCCTGCACAGCGGTCTCGGCGGTGCTTTCCTCAGAAGGAACCGTTTCATCGACCGTTTCCTGCGTGTTTTGCATAAAGAAACTCAGTGCATCGCTGCCTTCGGTCAGCAGGTTGGCCAGCAGTGCTTCCAGTCCCTCTCCATCCAGAGTCAGCAGATCGGTGCGCTCTGCGGGCAATTCCTCCACCTCCCACTGGCGGCGGGTCTGGCCATCCAGCTTCAGGTGGACCTTCTGGGGGCGTTCTTCGCCGGAGAAAGTGAGGGAGATGGTCACATTGGTGGCAGATGTTTGCGGTGTTTTGCTGGCAAAACAGCTGTCCAGCTGAATCTCCATGGGCAGGAACGCCTCCGGGTCTTTGCCGTTAGGGTTGGGTTCCAGCTTCATGTTCCAATTGTCGGTATATACATTCAGGTCGTCGTCTTCTCTGGTTTCGGTGGTCTGGCGGCTCAGGGTGAAAGCCACATCCGGCAAAAGGGGCTGCTCCTCCTCAGATCGCACAGCAAAGGCATCGGCTGCTCCATCGCTAACGGTAAAGATGCCCTGATACACCGTAACATCGGTCATGCTGCGGTACGTAAGGAAGGAAAGCTCTACAGTGCGGCTGGCGCTTTCCATAGAGATGGTATTGGTATCGGGCAAGTCGCCTTCGCCCCGTTCCCGCGTATAGCGCAGGGTGACCTCGCCGCCTTCGGCATCGTAAAAAGGCAGAGACAGGTGCAGCGCCACGGTGTCGCCCTTCATATCCACCGTGCGGGACAGGGTCGCCTCGCTGGTAATGGGCAGCGCTTCAATGGCAGCAAAATAGTAGGGCTGAAAATCTGGGTTCAGCAGCAAGGCGGCGGTCTCTTCGCCCACATAATCGGCAAGGCTTTGGCGTGCTGCCTCGTCGCTGAGGATATCCAGCACCATCTGCATGGCTTGGGTCTTGATATTTGCCGGAGGGATGCTGTAGGTGACGGTAATGATGGCGCTGCCATCCTCCAGCCTGCCCAATTCGGCATTCTGGCGATAGTCCTCGATCCACAGATCCATGCGCAGGCTCATTTTTTCCATAACAGACTGCAAGCGTTCCCGCTGGGCTTCGTCGGTAAAGCCGTGCACCCGCAACAATTGCGGCAGCGCAAAGCCCACCAAGGCCGGCATGCCTGTGTTCTCAATGGCAGTACGAATACCGGGCAATAGCTGTGCGCCCAAGGTTTGTTCTTCGCCGCCTTCCCCTGCCTTGAGCAGCTGGTCGGTGGAAACTTCAAACCACCCCTCGCCCAAAAGAGGCGACTGCGCTGCCAGCACACCATCCCGAAGCTGGAAG
Organism: Candidatus Limiplasma sp.; assembly: GCA_045538465.1. Classification (GTDB taxonomy): domain Bacteria; phylum Bacillota; class Clostridia; order Christensenellales; family Aristaeellaceae; genus Limiplasma. Next base: position 3,699 of record JAZSRK010000052.1, read on the forward strand.
GTGGCCTGCGTTACAGGGGCGTCATCATTCATCAAAGCAGCATCCAGCCGGTGCTCTGAAAGGCTATGGCCGGTGGGACGCACATAGATATAGTTCCAATCGATCAAAAACGGTTTGTCGGTCACCAGCGCTTCGCCTTCCACCGCCTCGTTGGCAGAAAGAGCTACTTCCAGCGTGCCGCTGAAACCGCTGCCGGAGCCCAATTGGCGAAACAGCTTATATGCCATGGTGTAATCCAGCTGTGCAGCCAGTGCAGGCGTGCTCAAACCAAGCAGAAGCACCAGCGCTACCAGCATACAGCCCATACGGGTGATACCCTTCGTTTTCATCCTTCCAGCCTCCTTGGCGCAGATCATCTATCAATCGCCCAACAGGGAGAGAAATGCTGCATAATCCACATCGGTCATATTATCCCGCAACAGCCTGAGGGGTTCGCCGGGCAGACGAGCCAGTGCCGTAAGCAGCACGCCTGCCGCACGCTGTGCCATCTCCTCTGTTAATGCATTGAGGGTCGCATCGTCCGCTGTATCCAGCTGGATGGTCTGCATGGTCTCAGGTGCAGGATAGGCCTCCATGCCCACCGGCGGGTTGCCCACCAAAAAACCGTCCAGCGAATCATCGCTCCAGACAACATCTATATTCTGGGCAAGGCTGCTGCCAGCCACCGACGGGTCGGTGGGGTCTGCTGCAACGGCAAACAGGCTACCGTTGGCTGCGGCTGCATCCAGCTGCTGCGCTGGTTCCTCATCCAAAACAAAAGTGAGATCACGGTAGACCGTTTTGCCTTGGTGCTCCTCCAAGCGGATCTTGCCGCTGAGCACGCCGCTGCCTTCTTGGCTGTTCAGCTTCAATTCCGGCTCAAGGGTGGTTACGGTGGTAACGGTATCGCCGCCGATATTTTCCTTTACCGTCGTTACCAGAGAGCCGCTCAGGTGCCGCTCCGCTTCGCTGCCGGATAGCGTGAGCTTATCCTTTTGCTGAATGGTTTGGTTGTGGCTGTCATCCACGATCGCCAGCTGGCAATTGCGGGTAAGTACCGTATTCTCATCGCCGGTGCTCATGGTCAGTTTGCCATCGATCACCCGCTTATGCCGGGGCGACTTGGTCATTACCAGCTCGTAGCGGTAGGCATCCTTAGTCTCGCCTTCTTCGCGAGTGAAGGCCCACTGGTATGCCAGTGTCCATTTCTGTTCGGGCGCCAGATACACGCTGCCCTTCATATACAGGGCAAGGGGCGTGCCGCCCTCCTCATCGTAATAGATAGCGATGGTAAAGTTGTCGGCACAGGTAAGGGGGGCAAGCTGCTCCCGGAAGGCCTGATCCATACCGCAGCCCAACACCCGCACGATCTGCGGCAGCAAAGCGGTGCTATCCTCCGCCGTAAGGCGCGCCAGACGCACCCAGCGCGCATAACCGATGCCTTCGATCTTGTAGTTGGCGGCTTTCTCGGTGGCATAGGGTGCGATGGACTGCGCCAGCTCAAGGTAGCAATCCTCCACATCCATGATCGCTGTGTGCAGGTCGAAAAGCGGCTCCTGCGCCATTTCGTTGCCGCTGAGCACATCCATTGGAGACGTTTGCGATACCAGCACACGGTTGGGCAAAAGGCTGGTGGTCATAACCGAATCGTTTTCCCGGCTGGTCTCCTCCACGGTAAAGAGATCCTCGCCCGCCACAGAAAGGGTCATGCGGGTGGAATCCTGCACAAGATGAGCACCGATGCGGATCTCTGCCAAGGTCTCGTTGAGCATGGCGGTGGTATCTTCGCCAAAAGGCTGCAGGGTATCCACCTGAATGCCCAGCGAAAAAGCGGTGTCGCCGTTTATGTCCAAAAAGTCGGACAGCCGGTCATCCACCCAGCCCAGCTCTGCGCTGGCGCAGGAGCAAAGAAGGCTCAAAGCCGCCGCCAAAGCCGCTATACGTTTCTGGATCGATCTCACAGCAGTCACTCCTTCCCAAATGTCACAAGAGGCGTGGTCAGCTCAGCAGCCTGCCGAGCAATTGGTTTAGCTCGTCCAAGGTCTTGGCCATGTTCAGCTCCCGGCGCAGAGCAGTCGCGCCCCGCAGCCCGCCGATATAATGACCGATATGCTTGCGCATTTCCATCACGCCCAGTCTTTCGCCCTTGTAATCCACCATCCAGCGGGCATGGAGCAAGGCAGTCTCCACCCGCTCGTCAAGGGAGACCGGCAGGGGCTCGCTGCCCTGAAGCGCCGCCAGCGAATCTCGAAAGAGCCAAGGGTTGCCCATTGCGCCGCGGCCGATCATAAAGCCGGTACAGCCGGTTTCGCTTACAATGCGCTGTGCATCGGTGCCGGTAAACAGATCGCCGTTGGCCAGCACAGGGATCGCCAGCTGCTCACGGATGCGGGCAATAGCTGCGTAATCGGCCTTGCCGCTGTACTGCTGCTGACGGGTACGCCCATGCACACACAGCCACTTGAGACCAAGGCTTTGGGCAGCCTTGCCCAGCTCGACGGCGTTCATGCTGTCCTCATCATAGCCAAGGCGGGTCTTTACGGTAACAGGCAGATGGGTGCTGTTGCGCACCGCTTCCATAATGCGGTAGGCCAGATCCGGTTTCAGCAGCAAGGCGCTGCCTTCCCCAGAATGCACCACTTTACGGGCGGGACAGCCCATATTGATATCGATGGAGGCAAAACGGTTCAGCGCCGTTACCCGCTGGGCGGCCTCTGCCATTACTTGCGGGTCTCTGCCGAAAAGCTGACAAGCCGTGTTGGTCTCTTCGGGATGAACCTCCAGCAGATGGCGATACACCATGTTACCGGGCTTCGCGCACATCAGCCCCATGGCGCTGACCATTTCGGAGCAGGCATAGTTGGCGCCCATCCGGTAGCACAAGACCCGCATGGGCCAATCGGTCATGCCGGCCATGGGGGCAAGCCCTACCACATTCGTCACGTCTGGCATCATGCCTCTTTGCTCCCATTGGCGCAGGGGAACGCAGCGATGCGCCCCTTAGCCCCCGCAAAGGGAAGCAGCGTAAGCTCATACGCCTGACCCATGGCCACACGCTGGGGCGGCGGCATAATAAAGCCGCCTTTTTCCTTCCACTCCGGCACAGCACAAGCTGCCAGCAGCACCACAGGATCGCTGCCCTGCTGGTCGGCGCTGAGGGGGAAGTTTTTGGTAATGGCGTAGCGCCATTCTACGGTGCTATCGGGCAGGGAGAACGCCATCAGCTGGTTGCCGCACCAGACGGATACGCTACTGCGGTAGCCAGTTTCAAGTCGGGGCGTTATATCGTAGACAAGTTCGATCTCTTCGCCGTTATTGAAAGTACGGTTGATGGTATACATCTCGCCGGGCACAGCTTCGCGCCCAGTGGTGCCTGCAATAACCACCGCAGGCTCTACGGCGTAGCTGGGCACCCGCAGCTGCAGGGCAAAGCGTACAGGCTGACGGCTTTCCACCCGGATGGTCAGCTTGCGCTGCCAAAGCCCCTGCACCGAGGCTGTAAGGCGTACCGGCACGCCGCCAAAGCGGGTAACGCAGCCGCTATCCACCGGCTGCATCAAGGCAACGGTCTCGTCATCCTTGGCCAGCCAGATGCCGCGGCGCAAGCTGTACAAAGCGCGCAGCAAGGCTGATACCTGCTCCTGCTCCGGCTTGTGCACTTGGCATGTATCATCCTTGGCCAGACGGTTGGTGGGCGACAGGTCGCGAAGACCTTCTTCATCCAGCATATCGCACAGGCCATTCAAAAAGAGCTTTTCCAAGCGATCTGCCGTTGCAGTCTCGCCGGTGGTGAGAAGAACATCCAGATCGGCTTCGATCTGTGCGCAGAGGGCTTCCAGCGATACCGCACGGGCGGGGTCGCGCCCTGCCAGATAGGGATCGGCAGAAAACGCGCCGCAGGGCATACCATGGTAGCGCATCAGCGAGGCAAGCCCTGTACGGGCAGCGCTGGCATCTCTGCCGCTGCCGCTGTACTGCGAAAGCAGCGCCGTCATCGCCAGAGAATCGGCTGCGCCGGTACCGGTGGCAAAGCGCTCCATACGGTCGTAGTATGCTTGCTCATCTGGATTGGCGGCGTTGGTTTCGGGGCGATATTCCTTAATAAAGGGAAAACTATGCATAAGGCCGGAGGCATCCGGCAGGCGGGAGCGCAGTTTTTCCAGAAGGGTCAGCAAAAACTGCTGACCGGTACGGCGGTACAGCTCCAAAGTAAGACGCAGCGCATCTGCGCCGGTATGAAAGAGCGCTTCCTCGCTGATGTGGGGCAGCGCATCCATAAAAGTGCGGGTACAATCCAGCACAAGCAGCATGGCTTCTTTATCCTGATTGGCAGAAGCGATCATCATGCCCGCCAGCAGACTGCGTACAAGCTCGCCTGCACGCTCAGGCAGCTGCTCGGTCATCTCCTCCAGCGGCGGCATGGGGGGCATCTGGGCATAGCCGCCCAGCTTGCTGGCCAGCACGGCATCCATGGCAGACATCTCATCCAGTTCTACCATATTCAGCGCCTGCTGACACCGCAGATGAAGTTCGCCCTCCAGATGGACAGCACTATCGGGAAGGGTCACATAGGCAGCATCGACTAACGGGGCACGGCGGTAAGCGATTGCGGTGGGCATGGGAACTTCTCTCCAATCAGGCGATAAACGCCGATAATATACGCTATTCTACACCATTATAGCGCATTTTTTCGCAAGGTCAATATGCCCGCCGCCTTTCGGGCAGATTTGCCCCTGTGCCTTGCTCCCAAAGGAGAAAATGTGTATAATACCATCATATGCAAGGAGGAATGCAAACATGGCATTGGAAGATACCCAAGGCAAGCTGTGGATCCGCCTGATTCGCAAACACAAGGTGACGCATAGCCTGATGGTGCCCTGCACCCGCGACGACCCTCAGGAGGCGCTGCGGCAAGTGCTGCCCACTTTGGATCTGAGCCAGCCCATGTGGCTCAGCCGCCATCAAACCGATTGGGATGATTACGCCCTGACCCGTTTCCGCCCTGAACACTTTGTGGATGCTGTGCCCTTTGACTGCATGGAGATCAGCTACGTATACGGCGAGGAGGAAAGCAAGACTCAGCGCAAGCGACACCCCTTGGAGGATGTGTAAGGGTTCCGATGTTTTCGCTTGACGCCATAGGATTTTCTATTCTACGGGATTTCCCACCCGACTGGATTTCGTACTCACCTGAAAGGACGTGTAGAACCATGATGCAAAAGATCGCTGTTGTCCTTTCGATGCTGGCGCTTAAGTAGCCGGTGGAAAATCTAAAGAGCAAGCTAAACACTGACAATGTGTTCTTTGCCAAGAATGTACTGTATTTAAATGCTCCCGTTGAAGGGATCACGGATAATTTGCTGGGGTATGGATATTTGAGCGGCACTTATACGGCTGAGTGATTTGGTTTATTCCGTTTTGGTGTATCGATACGATCGAAGGCATGGCAAGCAGGTTGAATGCTTGCCGTGCCTTTTGATTTGGTTTGCTTTATGGTGTTGGTGGCTGAGGAGAGATAGGACGGAGTGGAAATTGATTCGATAAAGACCCTCTCAGAGAGAGAGCCAAGGTAAACTGGGCGTTTTGCAACGTAAAACCCTCCCGATGGCCAAAGCCATCGGGAGGGTCTATCCTTCGATGAGCACCGCCTAAACCGGTGCTTTTTCTTTATTTGATCACGCGACCCGCTTCCAAACACGGCGGAAAATCGGGATCAACACAGCGCCGATCACCACGCCGCCGATGCCCTGCACCATGTTGGGCACCACGGCAGCAGCGGCGGCAGATGCGCCGTACATCAAGCATTCCACCAAAAAATAGCCCAGTACCATCACTGCTTCTGCGGCGATCAGCACCAGCCACTCTGCCCACATAGGCAGGTTCTTGCGCAGCCCCAGATACGCCACCAGCGCCACCAGACCCTTGATGACCAACGTGGGCAGCATATAGGTAAAGTAGCCGCCCAAAAGATCAGCCAACATACTGCCAATGGCGGCAGCTGCAATACCTACCGGGCCAAAAAGGGCTCCACTGACCAGCACAAAAGCATCGCCCAAATGGATATAGCCTTGGGTGATGGGCACCGGCAGCTTAAAAAAACTGGTAGCTACGCATACCATGGCGGCCATCAAACCGCCCAGCGCAATGGACTGGATCGCCAGCCCCTTCTTCTTTCCCGTACTCATATCATTATCCTTCTTTCGTCAAGCGTTTCATGCAAAAGGGACGACGGTTTTGCGTCGTCCCTTTTGGCTGTCAAATAATCCATGCAGCTGGTTCAAGTCGCATATCTTGCGCCTACGGCGCTCGCTATGCTTGCTCCAAAGCGCTGCGGCGCAAGGTTTGTGGGCTCCGCCCACACCCGGCAGGGGGATGATCCCCCTGCACCCCTCACTTTTGACATCCTTAAGAGACAACTTTTTGCGTCGTCCCTTGTTTGCGCAATTTCCGAAACGACTTAGCCTTCCACTTGTTCCGTCAGCTCTGCCAAGTGCCGGTCTTCCTCATCAGCGATGGCAAGCAGCGCCTCCTTGGCCTCAGCGGCGGCATGGGCAGCAAACTCCCGGTATTTCTCCACCGAGGTCGCCTCGCAGCTGGCGGCATAGCGCAGCATGCTATCCACATCCTTAAGCAAGCCTGCCCGGGCCGCGCCCATCAGACCGCCCTCAAACAGGATGCCATCTGCCACAGCATCCAGCGTCAGCTGCTTTTCTGCCTCCGCATCCAGCCCAGTATACAGGGAGCGGAAGCGCTGCAGATGGCTCATTTCCTCCATTTTCATGGCAGCCAAAGAGCGGTAGAGGGGTTCCTCCTGCCGTCCCTGACCCTCCATGACCTGAAGTGCACGCTCGTACAGCTGTACAGCGGAGCTTTCCATGGCACAGGCAATATACATCGCTTCCTGTTCAGATGTAATGCGCATGCCATTCACCCCTTTCGGTCTAAGTCGAATTACGCCTTCTGGGCGAAGTGAGCGTTCAGTTTCTCCACCAGAGCATCAGCATCGGCACCATGAGCGGCGCAGGCATCCTTCAGGGATTCGCCCACAGCGTGGGGGCAGCCCAGACAATGCATGCCGAAGCTCAGAAAGATGTTGGCAGTGGTGGCATCCATATTCAAAACCTGACCAATGGACATTTCCTTGTTAACAGTCATTTTCGTATCCTCCAAAACAATTGATTGCATCAAACATTTGATGCCTTGCCTATCTTAGCACCGGATGGGGCGCTTGTCAATCCGTCAGCGGGT
>JAZSRK010000136.1:0-20907 GCA_045538465.1 Candidatus Limiplasma sp.
GATGTAATCGGATTTGGGCCGCAATACATGTCGCTGGTTTCGGATCACAGTCGGAGGGTTGCGGCCCTCCGACTCCACCCGGGGTTTCTCGACAGCCCCTCGATTTTTTAGCTCAGCTTGATCTCCAGCCATTCCTTTTTACGCACCCGATACGCCATCAATCGGTCGCGTACCAGCGAGTCGATGAGGAAGGCGATCCAAGGCGCCATAACGGCCACATTGGGGTACTGGGGCAGAGCATTGGCAACGGGGTAGCAGAACAGCCATGTGAGCACAGGGCGCAAAATGGCTACGCTGATCAGGGCACAGTAAGCGACAAACTTTACATCGCCTGCACCGCGCAAAACGCCGGAGAGCACCACACGACCGTTTTGGGGGATCATGGACAGGATGACCACATACAGAGAGGCTGTTACACCGCTGATGATGGCTTCATCCTGCGTAAACAAAAGTGCGATCTGCCGGCTGGTCAGAGAGATGACCAGCATCAGCCCAAGGGACACCATAATGCCCATGCGATAGGCGACCCCGGCATGAGCCATGGCCAGGTCTTTGCGTTTGGCACCAAGGCTTTGCCCCACCAGCGACGTACCGGCTGTACTAACGCCATCGCCCAGCGTAAAGGAGAGAGAGGTGACCTGCGATACGATCTGGTAAGCAGCGAATGCATTGGTGCCGATGCCTGCGATCAGGCGGGCCAGCATGAGAAAACCGATGCGCAGGCACACGGCCTCCACCATGGAACTGGCACCCACTTTGGTAAGGCCGCTGAGGGTCACCTTATCAAACCGGGGCTTGGCAATATGGTAGTAGCCGCCGTTGCGCATGACCACCACTATGCAGATAAGGCTGGCGGCAATGGTACCGGCGGCGGTGGCGATAGCAGCGCCCCGCACCCCCAGCTTAGGGAAACCCAGTTTGCCGTTGATGAGCACATAGTTGAGACATACATTGATCAAATTGGCGGTGATGTTGGTAGCCATGGTCACCCGGGTCTTGCCGATGGCACGCATGGCGGCGCAGATGCACAATTGCCAGCAGTTGGGCAGAAAGGCCAGCGAGATGATCTTGAAATATTCCACGCTCAGGGCGAGGGTATCCTCGTTGGCGCCGCCCAGTTTCATCAGCGGTTCGGCAAAGAAAAAGCCGATCAGGGTCATCAGTATGCCGATCACGGTAATGATGGACAGGGATTGGTTGAGGCAGGCGTTTGCGCCTGTGTGGTCGTGGGCGCCTTTGCGGCGGGCGCATAGGGCGGTGGTACCCACGCACAGGGCCTGCGCAAACAGGAGCATGATCATGCGGGGTTGACCGGTCAGACCCACGGCAGCAATGGAAGCTGCGCCCAGCGTACCCACCATCATGGTATCCACCGAGCCGATAATGCTCATCAAAGCGCCCTCAACGGTGGAGGGCCAAGCAATGGCCAGCGTGTTTTTGTACAGCTGCTTCAGTTCGGGTTTTTCGATCCGATTTCCTTCGTGATCCTTAACCCCTAACAATGTTTGGAATAGATCCATCTGTATCCCTTCTGACTTATTGTTTCAATGGCAGAGCAAACACGAAAAAATGTGTTGCATGCATCCTATGTCTATTATAGCACCGGGGGCGGCAATGTCAAACCGCATTCCTGCGTTTTGCTTGCCAAGCCACAGCCGTTTTTTTATAATAGAGACAGGCGAAATATCGCACCGGAAAGGAGGGAGCGCCATGAAGCCAAGGCTGATATTCCATTGCGATTGCAACAATTTTTATGCTTCCTGCGAATGCTTGGAAAAACCTGAACTAAAGAACGTTCCCATGGCGGTAGCGGGCGACCCCAAATACCGCACCGGTGTGGTGGTGGCGAAAAACGAGCTGGCCAAACGGGCAGGCGTGAAGACCACCGATACCGTCTGGCAGGCACAGCGCAAGTGCCCGGGCATCGTGTTTGTGCCGCCCCGCCATGCACTGTATGCGAAAATTTCCAAGCAGGTGAATGCCATCTATCACGAATACACCGATTATCTGGAACCAGCCTCCATCGACGAATCTTATCTGGATATGACGGGCGCACCGGAGTACTACGGCCTGACCGCCCTCCAGCTGGCAGATACCCTGCGCAAACGGGTGCGGGAGGAGATCGGGGTGACCATTTCCGTTGGCGTGTCGGATAACAAGGTGTTTGCCAAGATGGGCTCCGATTACAAAAAGCCGGATGCCACCACCCTCATCACCCGGGAAAATTACCGGGAGCTCCTGTGGAAGCTGCCCATTGGCGATTTGCTGTTTGCAGGCAAGGCCACCGTGGGCGAACTACACAAGCACAGCATACTGACCATCGGCGATCTGGCTACGCGGGAGCGAAGCTGGTTAGGGCTTTTGCTGGGCAAGGGCGGTCAGCAATTGTGGGATTTTGCCAACGGGCTGGATACCAGCCCTGTGCGCCTGTGGGGCGAAAAGGAGGAGATCAAGTCCGTTTCCCGGGGCATGACCTTCCGGCGCGATCTGGTCACGCCAGAGGAAGCTTGGTGCGGGCTTTCCGTCTTGACGGACGAAGTGGCTATGCAGCTTCGCCACCACGGCCTCAAGGGGGCGGTGGTGCAATTGCACATCAAAACCCCGGAGCTGAAAACCATCTCCCGGCAGGTGACGCTGGATCACTACACCAGTTTGCACAAAGAGATTTTGGATACCTGCATGGACATTTTGCGCACCCACTGGCACATTGGCGAGAAAGCCCCCATCCGCGCCTTGACCGCTGGTGTCACCCACCTGCTGCCCGCCGATCAGGCCACGGAGCAGCTGGATCTGTTTGCCCTTGCCGGTATGGGGGAGAAGCCCGCCATGAACCGGGAAAAGCAAGAACGGCTGGAAGCAGCCATGGACAAGATCCGCCTGAAACATGGAAATAGCAGCATCCGCATGGGGTATGCCGTGAATGAGGCCATTGGTGTGCTTGGTAAACATCCCAAAACAGAAGACACCGCCGAGGAAGCGAAGGAATAAGCGGTATAGAAACGCAAGCCCCGCAGGGAAGAGATCCTGCGGAGCTGCTTGTGTTTATTCCGACCAGTTCATTTCGGCGTCGGTCAGGCCCATTTGTCGGCATTGGGCGCATATGCGTTCCTTTTCGGCTTGGTTTCCGATGTGGTATTTCAGAACCTGATCCTTGAACACGATGTATTTTTCGTTGCCCGCTTTGAAATCCACATACCAGTTCCCGCCTCGGTCAGGGTCGGCGATCATCACCTTGGATGCCTGCCGGGGAAAATCCGGCTGGCCGGAGGTGAAGAACAAAGCCGTCCAGTACTTGGGTTTTCCGCCGGTGTTCCACAGTTCGATCTTGTGAATGTTCATCAGATCCAGCAAGCTGTCGTCGCAAATGCTTTCCTTGATGAGCAGACCTTCGTAGACTGCCTGCTGCTTTTGGGCTACAGTATCGTGTCCGCAGCCCTGTTTCGGGATAGCTTCGCCAAGGCTCAGGTCATCCCTTAGCAATACATCCATGGATACACGAAAGGTGTCGCCAAGGATCAGCAGCTTTTCGGTTTCCGGCAGTGCGATGTCCGCCTCCCACTTGGAGATGGACTGCCTGCTCACCCCGCAGAGGGCGGCCAACTCCTCCTGTGTCATGCCACTGCTTTTCCGTAATGCAACGATTTTTTCCGACAGTTTCATATCCGTACCTCCGTAGCTTGATGATGAAAGAATACACCATTGTCTGCCTAAACGCCACCAACCGCAACGTTCTTTTGCGCAACCGGCGGGTGCTTTTTCGGGCTGCGGTTCTGTTCAACCAACGGTTGTGCAGGATTCGCTAACGATGCGCTGGCGTCCGGCTGGTAGAACTTATATAATGCAGCAAGCGGTGGTCGGGGCGCTTCGGGAAAAGTACAGCCAGATATGCTATTGAATTTCAAAAGAAAAGGCCATGCGTTTCAGCAGCGCATGGTCGTTTCTGTAATTATTCTTCTTCTCTCAATTGGATCAACCGTACCCCACGCTTGGCCACATATCCACTTTCCAGCCAATACGTGGTACCGCCGAAGGCGTTGTTCTCCGGGTAAAACCGAATGCCTTCCAGCTCGGCCAGCGAGGCGATGGGGGAGAAGGAACCATCCTCCTCTTGCTGGTACAGCTGCGCATCCTTGATGCGCTCCCATGTGGCGGAGGGTGCAGAGTCGATGATGCGCATCATGGAGCCATCCTCGCTGACCTCAGCCACCAAGGCAATGTGTCCGTTGACCACCGCAAAGGAGAACACGGCTCCTTTTTCCAATCGATCCCGAATGGTTCCCCGTTCGGTGTACAGTTCAAAGCGGGTCTTGAAGCCCAAGTCGTCGCCAGCATTGCCCACCAAGGTGCTGTTGATGGTGCCGCCATCCCGCAGGCAGAAAGCGTACTTCTCCGCAAGGGGCTGGGGCAAGGTGGCTTCGCTGTTGGCTTGCAAGCACTGCATGGCGTGAGATAAGGCAAAGATGGCGCAGCCGGAATGTTCCAGCGTGCTTTCGCCATAGGGTGCTTCCTTCCACAGACCGCTGAACTGGCTGTAAATGTGGATTTCCTGCCAATCAAGGCCAGTAGCGGTCTGGGCGGCGGCCTCCTCGCCGGGGGACTGATAGATGTGCAAATAGCCGCTGCCGCTTGGGGTAATGAGGGTGACCAGCCCGCTGCGCACGGCAGCGCTGTCGGAATCCTCCACAGTAACGATCAGCGAGTCACCGCTGCCGACCGCCTCAATAAAGTCCCCTTCCACGAGGATCGTCCAATCGTCTGCACCGCCAACGGTAAAAGTGCGGCTGCCAGTGGCTTGCGTCCAGGCGGCATGCTGCTGGTTATCGATGTACAAGGGCTGCATCTGGGTAAAGAGAAACACCTCTTCATCCACATTGTGCTCAGCGGATTGGCTCACCGGCCACTCCAGCTGTTCGCCGCCGCTGGTGAGCAGGATCGTGCCTTTTTGATAGCTGTCGGTTGAGGATAGAGCAGTCACCACTAACGAATCTCCCGGCTGCCCTTCCGGGGTATCGATGTGTAGAAAATCGGAGGTGGTTTCCGCTGTCCATGGCTGGGTGGAACAAACCATCCAGCTCTTTTGCCCGCCATGACCGCACAGCGCACCGCCGGTGGGCACCAAGGCAAGTCCTTCGTGAGCTTCCACCGTTAAGGGCTTACGCAGCATCGCGGTCGCGCCCATGCTGTCGATCACGGCCATGTGCAGCATGTACCGACCTTCTTGCATGGGCGACCAGTACCAGTGGTCGCTGGAGGTGGTTTGCTCGGCAATGGTCTGCCCGCCCGCAGTAACGGCATAGGCATAGCGATAGGGCGGTGTGCCGCCGGCGGCCGTCAGGGCGGCTTCGGCTGCGCTGCCAACGGTCAGCGTAGCGGGAATGGGGCGGTGGGTCAGGGTCAGCTTATCCACAACAGTAAAATCGGCAGTGGTTTGTTCGTTGCTGCTAAGGGCAGTTACCGTAAGGTTATAGCCGCCTTTCTCTCTCGGCAGGTAGGAGCCGAAAGCGTATTCTGCCTCTGTGGTAAATAGCTCCTTACCCTCTCTTGTTAAGGTGTAGCGGTAAGTATCGCTTTCTGCGCCGGTGATGGTAAAATCAAGGGGCGTTTCCAGAGGCACTGTATCCATGGAAAGTGCCAGATCGATCTCCGCAAAAGCAGCCGGGCACGCTGCCAAAATACAAAGCATCAAAGCAAGCCAAAAGATGGTTTTTCGCATGGCGGCTCCTTTCTTGGTTGGATGTTTCTACATTATACCCCATATGCAGACGATGCAACAACCCAAAACGTTCCATCTGGGCAAGAAATTTTTGTGAATGAGCGCTGGCGGTAAAATGGGTGCATAAACGCTAAGAATAACAAGTGTTACCACACAAAACCATCCTTTGTTGTATTGACGCTTCTTTTTCTTTTGGGTAAACTGGAAGCATGATTTTCGTACCCCGCCATGGGGTGCCCATGCAAAGGAGAAAGCGTATGCGATTGCTGTTGCGCCTGAGCCGGGAAGCCGTCCGGTACAAAAACCTGTATATTGTAGCCATTCTATCCACCCTTGCCTTGACGGGCGTCAATTTGGCTGCGCCACGGGCGCTGTCCGCTGCCACGGGCATCGTGGAGCGGGGTGTGGATGAAAACGCCCTGCGGCAGATCACGCTGCTGGCTGTGTTGCTGGTGGGGCTGTACCTTTTGCGGATCGTGTTCCGCTTTTTGAGCAACTATCTGGCACACAAAGCAGCATGGTTTCTGGTGGGCGATCTGCGCACCAAGACCTACGACAAGCTGGAACGCCTGCATCTGGGCTATTTCCACGATAAACAGACCGGCGATCTGATGAGCCGCATCGTGAACGATACCCGTGATTTTGAGCTGCTTTACGCTCATATCATCCCGGAATTGATGACCAACATCGTCACCTTTGCAGGTGTGCTCATCGTGCTGCTCACCATCAACTGGAAGCTGGCGTTGATCACCTGCGCCCCTATCCCGCTCATCTTGCTCTCCGGCGTGATCTTTTCCAAAAAGGTGCGCCCCTTTTTCCAAGCTTCTCAGAAAAAGATGGGCGAGCTGAACGGCAAGCTGCAGGATAATCTGTCCGGCGTGCACGAGATCCAGTCCTTCGGTCGGGAAAGTTACGAGACCGAACAGGTCAACATCAAGAATTTTGAGCACATCAAGGCCATGCTCCACGCTCTCAAACTGAGTGCCGTGTTCCATCCCTCGGTGGAGTTTGTTTCTTCGCTGGGCACGGTGCTGGTGGTGGGCTTTGGCGGCCTGCTTGCTTTCCGCGGCGGCCTCAGCGTAGAGGATATCGTGGCATTTGTGCTGTACCTGAGCCTGTTCTACGCGCCCATCTCCGGCCTTGCCAACCTGCTGGAAAGCATGCAGCAGTCCATGGCGGGCGCAGAGCGTGTGCTGGCGGTGCTGGATGCCCCCTATGAAATACAGGATAAGCCCGATGCGGAAGCCCTCAAGGATGTACAGGGCAGCATCACCTTCGAAAACGTGGATTTCGCCTACGAAAATGGCATCCCGGTACTCAAGGATGTCTCCTTCCATTGCGAGCCCGGCAAGATGTTGGCCCTTGTAGGCCCCACCGGCGTTGGCAAAACCACGCTGACCCAGCTGATCTCCCGCTTTTACGAGCCCACCTCCGGGCGCATATTGGTAGATGGGCAGAATATCGGCGATGTGACCATGGAAAGCCTGCGCCAGAATATTTCGCCGGTTTTGCAGGATACCTTCCTGTTCAACGGCACCATTGCGGAAAACATCGGCTATGCCAGCCCGGAAGCCTCTATGCAGGAGATCGTGGAAGCCGCCAAGGCAGCCAATATCCACGAGGATATTCTGCAAATGCCCGACGGGTATGAGACCCGTGTGGGCGAGCGCGGCCTGCGCCTCTCCGGTGGCCAGAAGCAGCGTGTAGCCATCGCTCGAGCCATCCTGCGCAAGTCGCCCATCATCATTCTGGATGAAGCCACCGCCTCCGTGGACGTGGAGACCGAGCGCCAGATCCAAAGGGCTATCGCCGGGATCGCTGGTCAGCGCACCATCATTGCCATTGCCCACCGCCTGTCCACCATCCGTAATGCGGATATGATCTTGGTCATTGAAGAAGGCAAGGTAGCAGAGACCGGCACCCATCAAGAGTTGGTGGCGCAGGGCGGCATCTATGCCCGCATGCATCAGATCCAATCCGCTGCGGCGCTGGAAGAAGGCATCGCCTGACCTTTTTGCAAAACAATCATTGACGCATCGAACGGATGCCATTATACTAACAGCATACATTACCAAAGGAGTGACTTAACCATGGCTAAGAGCGTTCAGGATATCCTCAACCTTATCAAGGAACAGGATATCAAAATGGTCGATTTCAAGATGGTGGATATCAACGGTCAGTACCGTCACGTCACCATTCCCGCCGAAAACTTCTCCGAGGATACCATGAAGTCCGGTATCGGTTTCGATGCTTCCAACTATGGCTATGCCGTAGTGGAAAAGAGTGACATGGTCTTTATCCCCGACCCCGACACCGCTATCGTGGATCCCTTCTGCGCTATTCCCACCCTGTCCATGACCGGCAATGCCATGATCATCGACAACCCCGAAAACCGTCCCCTGCCCCAGTACCCCCGCAACATCGTGCTGGCTGCCGAAAAGTATATGAAGGATCTGGGCGTGGCCGATACCATGTACATCCTGCCTGAGTTCGAGTTCTATCTCTTTGACGAGATCGGCTGGGAAGTACAGGGCAACAGCATCGGCGTATCGCTGGATACCAAGCAGTCCTACTGGAACAGCGCTGTGGAAGGCAAGGGCACTGTTGTGGCCAAGCAGAAGAATTACCACATCGCCAAGCCCTTTGACGATACCTACGAGTGCCGCAGCGAAATGGTCATGCTCATGAAGGAAGCTGGCATCGATATCAACTACCATCACCCCGAAGTGGCTGCCTCCGGTCAGTTTGAGATCGAGCCCCAGCTGGGCGTGATGCCCAAGATGGCGGATGCCACCATGTGGATCAAGTACATCATCCACAACACCGCCCTCAAGTACGGCAAGAGCGCTACCTTCATGCCCAAGCCCGTGTACGGCGAGGCCGGTAACGGCATGCACGTGCACATGCTGCTCATGAAGGATGGTCAGCCCGTGTTCGCTGGCAGCGATGAGGATTATGCCCACCTGAGCAAGACGGCTCACTACTTTATGGGCGGTCTTTTGAAGCATATCAACTCTCTGTGCGCCCTCACCAACCCCTCCACCAACTCCTTCAAGCGTCTGGTGCCCGGCTTTGAGGCTCCCGTGACCGTTGGCTACGCTACCTCCAACCGCAGCGCCGTTATCCGCATCCCGGCTTATGCCAAGACCCCCAACAAGCGCCGCTTTGAGCTGCGCAACCCCGATGCTACCTGCAACCCCTACTTCTGCTACGCCGCCATTCTGATGGCGGGTCTGGACGGTATCAAGAACCAGATCGATCCTCACGCTGAAGGCTGGGGCCCCTACGATGTAAACCTGTACCATCTCAGCGACGAGGAAAAGGCCAAGCTGAAGCACCTGCCCACCCGTCTGGAAGATGCGCTGGATGCATTGGAGCAGGATCACGACTACCTGACCGCTGGCGGCGTGTTCCCCGAAGCGCTGCTGAAGAACTTTATTGCTGCCAAGCGTGAAGAGTGCCGTCAGCTCAATGCCATTCCCCATCCCGCCGAGTTTGATAAGTACTACAACCTGTAATTTCAAACAAAACAGCTGCCGCAGAGCGTTTGCTTTGCGGCGGTTTTTGTCTGCATAGAAATATAACATTTGAACACAGTAAAGCGCCTGCCGTCAATTGGTAGGCGCTTTGCATAAGTGCTTTACCACCCCATCAATTCCCTAATACACCCCGTCAACAACGCCGCTGCCTTATCATGGCTCACCACCGAGGGATGCCAGTCAGCGGCATAGCCATCCTCGGCCAGCTGCACCGGGAAGCGCATGCAGCTAATATTGTCATCGCCGGTTTGGGCGGTGTATGCAGCCACAGCCTTTTCCACGAAGGGATACAGCCGATCGCCCATGATGCCCAGCACGCAGAGGAGCTTTGCATCCGGGTTATGGGAACGCACCTTTTTCAGGAAAGCAGAGTAGTTCTCCTGATAGTCCAGCTGGCGATCCGCATGGTCAAGGCAGTAGCTGTCATCGTTGGTGCCCAGATTGATCACGATCAGGTCAGGCTGGTTTTGGAAGTTCCATGCAATTTCCTGAGGCTTCATGCCTATATAGTTGGCGTAGGAGAAGCCCAGCTTGTCATAGTATTCCGGCAATATCTGGTGCACTTTTTCCACGGCATCGGCGGTATAGCCGGAAATGATGCCGTATCCGCTGAGGGAGACCAGACTGTGATCGGCGTTCAGCGCTTGCGCAGTTTTGTAAGCATAGGCCTTGGTGCAGTCCTCGGTGCCGGTAACGAAATGGTGCTCGGCATCCAAATCGTCTGTGCCATAACCGCAGGTGATGGAATCGCCCACGATCTCGATCAGGTGAGGACGCTGCGTCTCGGGCTGGATGCGATCTTCCGTATCCACCTCGATCCATTGGATGGCGCAGGTGGACATGGCGCTTTCTGATAGTTTGAGGATGCGCACGGATACGGCCTGTGCTTCCTCACATTCGAATACGGTATAGCGTTTCTGGATCGCATCCACCAGATCATCTACCACACGCTTGCCGTTTACCTCGATGGCGATGCGTACTTGATCATCCTTGCGGTCAGCGCTTAAGGCTGTGCTGTCTCCGGCAATGGTGATGGCACAGCTTTTGCCGGTAAAGGTAAAGGCTGCGCCGGAGGCTGAATAGGCCATCCAAAGGGTATCGTTGAGCAAATGAGTACGTCCCAAAGGCTTGATGTTTTGATAAGTGGGGCTGAAACGCTTCATCATGGTGGTATCGCTCCATTTCTGTAAGGCATCGGTCGGTATGCCCATCATAGCACAAAGCGCGATACGAAACAATATGGGCAGTCATTCTTTCCTGGCACGATCCGCCATCCTTCGCAGGCGGTTTCGACGTTGATTTTTGGCTGCCTCGCCTATACTGAGAACCAACACCTGCCGGAAAGGAGAGGGTCTGTGCTGAATGGAGAACTTTACCTGCTTTGCAACCTGCTGCTGTGCGGCTGCGCTTTGCCGGTGGGCGGCAGATTGGCTGGCGTGGAAGCGCCGGGGTTTCGGCGCTGGGCTATCGCCACGCTGCCAGCCGGAGCAGCGGCTGTGCTGGGTCTATATGCGCCGCTGGCTGGGCTTGCGGGGCTGCCTGTTTGCGTTTGGCTATGCTACCGCCCTGAAGGACGAGCCGCGGTGCGGCGCTGTGTGGTCACTACGCTATGTGCAGCATTGCTGCTGGGCGGTACGATGACGGCTTTTCTCTCCTGCGGCGCTGCCCCTTGGGCGGCCTGTGCAGGCAGCATAGCGCTGGAGATGGCGCTGTATCTGCTCATTCGTTTGCTGCCAGCTGTGGTAAAGGATGTACGCTATGTGGAGCTTAAGGTGGGGGAGCGTAACATCATGCTGCCTGCTATGGTGGATACCGGCAATTTGATGCGGGATCCGATCACCGCATTGCCAGTGTTGGTCATACCCATGCGGGCTGCCTTGGCCTTGCACCCGGCAGAAGCAGCCATCGATGCTATGCGGGCTTTGCCCAAGGGGTTTCGGCTTTTGCATGTGCGCACGGCAGCGGGGCATGCGCTTCTGCCGCTGTTTCGCCCGGAACGCTGCTGGTTGTATATGGACGGCGCACGACGGGAGGTCTCGCTGCTGGCTGCGGTAGCGGGCAAGGAGTACAAAGGCACGCAGGCCTTGGTGCCGCTGGCGGCCATACGCAAATAGAAAGGAGCAATGTGTTTATGCAGCAATCATCCAGTGGACTGCAGCTGGCGTTTCAGCGGCTGGTGGCCAGGTTGTTTCCTCAGGAAGTGTTTTATATCGGCGGCCCGGATCCCCTGCCGCCTCCTTTGCCGCCGGAGGAGGAGCGAGAGATGACGGCGAGGCTCAAGCTGGGCGATGAGAACGCCCGCGCTTTGCTCATTGAGCATAATCTGCGCTTGGTGGTGTTTATCGCTCGTCGGTTTGAGAATACCTCCATTCCCTTGGAGGATCTGATCTCTATTGGCACCATTGGGCTTATAAAAGCGGTGGGAACTTTCGATTGCGGCAAAAAAATAAAGATGGCCACTTATGCCAGCCGTTGTATTGAAAACGAGATCTTAATGTTTCTGCGCAAAACCAGCAAACTAAAGCTGGAGGTAAGCTTGGACGAGCCGCTCAAAACCGATTGGGATGGCAACGAGCTGCTGCTCAGCGATGTATTGGGCACAAGACCGGATACCGTCAGCTGCAATCTGGATAAGGAGATCGAGCGGGATATTCTCCGGGATGCGCTCAGCCATTTGGGCGAAAGAGAATTGCGCATCATTATGCTGCGCTTTGGGCTGGGCGGGCATAAAGAGCTTACCCAAAAAGAAGTGGCAGACCTGATGGGCATCTCCCAAAGTTATATTTCCCGATTGGAAAAGCGCATTCTGGGCAGGCTGCAAACCGAGCTGAAAAGAATCGGCTAAGCTGTACAGAGACCGTCCCGCTGTGGTATACTACCCCTGCAAGGCAGGCAGGCTGCGAGCCGCCGCCAATGGGAGGTACAGTTGATGAGCAAGAGGATCGTTTTAACAGGCGGCGGTACCGCCGGTCACGTTACGCCCCACCTGAGCCTGATTCCCCGCTTGAAGGAAATGGGCTATGATATCCATTACATTGGTACAGAAAACGGTATTGAGCACCAGATGATCGCTCAGATCCCCGATGTTACGTATCACTCGGTAAAAAGCGGCAAGCTGCGTCGCTATTTTAGCCTGCAAAACTTTACCGACCCCTTCCGGGTCATCTGGGGCGCATTCCAGTCCATTGGGCTCATGCGTAAACTAAAGCCCAATGTATGCTTCTCCAAGGGCGGTTTCGTCAGCGTACCGGTGGTGTTTGGCGCATGGCTGTGCCGGGTGCCTGCCGTCTGCCACGAAAGCGATCTGACCCCCGGTTTGGCCAACCGCATCTGCGCGAAGTTTGCCACCAAGGTAGCCACCACCTTCCCGGAGTGTGCCAAAGCTTTAGGAAAGAAAGGCGTCAACACCGGCACCCCCCTTCGCCCGGAGCTGTTTCAGGGCAGCCGGGCAGCCGGGCTGGCCTTGGCCGGCTTTGACGGCCAGAAGCCTGTGCTTTTGATGACTGGCGGCAGCTTGGGCGCACAGAGCGTAAACAAGTGCCTGCGCGAAGCTTTGCCCAACTTGCTGCCCAAGATGGATGTGCTGCATTTGTGCGGTAAGGGCAATCTGGATGAAAGCCTGCTGGATGTAAAAGGCTATTGTCAAAAGGAGTTTCTTTCTGCCGAAATGCCCGATGCATTGGCGGTCGCCGATTTGGTTTTGAGCCGTGCAGGCAGCAACACCCTAAGCGAGCTGCTGGTGCTGCATAAGCCCATGCTGCTGGTGCCCTATCCGCGGGGAGCCAGCCGCGGCGACCAGATCGAAAACGCCAAGAGCTATCAGCGGCAGGGTCTGGCGCGTGTGCTCATGCAGGAGGATATGACGGCTGACACCATGGCCGCCGCCCTGAACGATCTGCTGGCAGAGCGGAGCGAACTGGAAGAACGCTTGAAGACCTACCCCATTCAGGATGGTACCGAGCCTGTTCTGGAGCTGATCCGTCAAGCAGAAAAAGCGTAAGCTTTTCCAAGACGGGCCGCCGCTGCCAACTGTGGCAGGCATTGCAAAACTGAAAAACACCGCTATCGCTCACAATAGCAATAGCCGTACAAAACAAACGGCTGCCGAAGCCCACAAGCAGGGTTTCGGCGGCTGTTTTGTGTTTGCAGCATACGGCGCTTACATTGTTTGGAAGGATGGAACAAACCATGAGAAAGCTATTGGCGGTCATCATTGCGGCAGGGCTGCTGCTGGCGCTGTCGGTTATTTTTGCAGCAGCGGAGACCCCCGGCGGTGGGGCAGACGGTACCGGAAAGAACGCCCCCTCTGCGCAGGCGGGCGGAACCCCTGCCCAAACAACGGTGGATGGGGGAGAGGTGTACTACCTCAACTTTAAGCCGGAGCAGGCCATGCAGTGGGAGGCGCTGGCAAAGCTGTACACCGAGCGCACCGGTGTACCGGTCACCGTAATGACTGCTGCCTCCGATACCTACGAGGATACTTTGCGTTCTGAGATGGAAAAGGCGCAGATGCCCACCTTGTTTCAGGTAAACGGTCCGGTGGGGCTGCGCACTTGGCAGGATCATTGCCTCGACTTAAGCGACACCGTTTTGGTGGAACAGTTGAAGAGCGACGAATTCGCCCTGCGGGAAAATGGACAGGTGCTGGGCGTGGCCTATGCCATTGAGACCTATGGTCTCATTTACCGCAAGGATCTGCTAAACGCCTACTGTGCCCTGCCCGGAGCGGTGATCGCTTCCCCAGAGGAGATCGTCAGTTTTGCCACGCTGAAAGCGGTGGCGGAGGATATTCAAAAGCGCAAGGAAGAATTGGGCGTGAAGGGGGCATTTACCTCTGCAGGCATGGATTCCAGCTCCGACTGGCGCTTTAAGACCCATTTGGCAAACCTGCCCATTTACTACGAATACAGAGCCGGGAATGTAAATGTTAGCGATGCTATACAGGGCACCTATTTGGATGGGTATCGCGCTGTGTGGGATCTCTACCTGCAAAATGCCACCTGCGCCCCCACGCTGATCGGCGCAAAAAGCAGTGAGGATGCTTTGGCTGAGTTTGCTTTGGGCGAAGCGGTGTTCTATCAGAACGGCACATGGGTCTACGATAGCTTGATAGAAGCTGGGCTTACCGACGATCAGCTGGGCATGCTGCCCATTTACATCGGTGCACCGGACGAAGAAAACCAAGGCCTGTGCACTGGCTCAGAAAACTACTGGTGTGTAAACCGCAAGGCAAGTCAGGAGGATATCAGCGCTACGGTGGCTTTTTTGGAGTGGTGCATCACCAGCGACGAGGGCAGAGAATG
This sequence comes from Candidatus Limiplasma sp., assembly GCA_045538465.1. Taxonomy (GTDB): domain Bacteria; phylum Bacillota; class Clostridia; order Christensenellales; family Aristaeellaceae; genus Limiplasma. The sequence continues at coordinate 14,556 of JAZSRK010000136.1, forward strand.
CTTGGCGCATCAAATGGGGTTTGTAACGCCCTTCCGTACTTTCGATGAGGCGTATACAGCAGACAATCCCTTGCAGAGAGCGGCCTCTGAATATTTGGATATGGGGCGCACGCCTGTAAGCTGGAGCTTTACCACCATTCCTTCGGAAACATGGAAAAACGGCGTTGGTGCAGCACTTTTGGAATATGCGCAGGGTACTGCTGACTGGGAAAACGTGCGCACTGCTTTTGTGGATGGCTGGGCGAGAGAGTTTCAGGCTGCCACTGGCAGCGGACGGTAAAACAGTGGCCGAGCTCCTTTGCAGGTATGCTTTTGTACCGATCGGGTCATGCTATCCGGGCAGGCATGCCTGCGAAAGGAGCTGGCAGCATGGAACGCTTCATCGGAAAATACTGGCCGATCTTTGTACTGCCTACGCTTGTGGCGTTTGCCATCGGCTTTCTTGCCCCGTTTGCTATGGGGCTTTATCTGTCCTTTTGCGATTTTACCACCCTGTCGGATGCGGTGTTCGTTGGCTTTGATAATTATATACGCGCTTTTGCCGACGAGGCAGGCAGTTTTTTGCATTCTCTATGGTATACGGCGCTATTTGCGGCGGTGTCTACGGTCATCATCAATGTATTCGGCTTATGCATGGCGCTTTTGCTGACCCGTCCTCTCCGTGGACGGAATGTGCTTCGAACGGTGCTTTTTTTGCCCAATCTGATCGGCGGCATTGTGCTGGGGTGGCTGTGGCAGGTCATCTTCAACGGGTTTTTGAACCCTTACGGCGTAACCATTGTGACCAACGAATGGTACGGCTTCTGGGGGTTGATGCTGATGATGTTGTGGCAACAGGCTGGGTACATGATGATCATTTACATCTCTGGGCTGACCACCATTCCTGAGGAACTGAGCGAGGCGGCAGGCATCGACGGCGCATCTCCGTGGCACACGTTCTGGCATGTAAAGCTGCCCATGCTCATGCCGTCGGTCACCATCTGCACCTTCTTGACCTTAACAAACGGCTTTAAGCTGTTTGACCAGAACCTGGCCCTGACCAACGGCATGCCCTCCGGCCGGTCGGAACTGTTGGCGCTCAATATCTACAACACCTTTTACGGGCGCACCGGCTGGGAAGGGGCGGGGCAGGCCAAGGCAGTGGTGTTTTGCCTGATCGTGGTGGGAATGGCGCTATTGCAGCAGCGTTTGACAGCCCAAAGGGAGGTGGATGCATGAAACAAAGGGGCATTTCGCTTAAAAAAGGCGATCGCCTGCTCAATGGTTTGCTGAGCTTAGGGTTGGGTTTGGTGGCGCTGGTGTATGTCTATCCCTTTATCATGGTTTTGCTCAACAGCCTCAAAAAGAAGATCTTCATCAGCCGCGCCCCATTTGCCCTGCCGAATGAAACCACCTTTGCCGGGCTGAGCAACTATCAGACAGGCATCTCCCGCACCGGTTTTTTGATGGCGATGCTATGGAGCGCAGTTGTTACTGTGCTTTCTGTGTTGGCGATCCTGCTGTTTACCTCCATGTGCGCTTGGTACTTGAACCGTGTGCGAAACCGCATCACGCGTCTTCTTTATCGGCTGTTTATTCTATCCATGGTGGTGCCGTTCCAGATGTTGATGTTTACCTTGAGCAAGCTGGCCAATCAGCTCGGGCTCAACACCCCGATCGGCATTGTGCCCATCTATCTGGGCTTTGGTGCTGGCTTGGCGGTGTTTCTGTTTTTTGGCTACATGAAAAGCTGCCCCATCGCTATGGAGGAATCTGCCATGATCGACGGGGCTAAACCAGTGCGTGTGTTCTTTTCGGTGGTGCTGCCCATTTTGCAGCCGTGCTTTGTATCCGTAGGTATTTTGCAAGCCATGTGGATCTGGAACGACTATCTGCTGCCCTACTTGGTGCTGGATCTGAAACGCTACAAGACCATCCCCATTGCAGTGCAGTATTTGAAGGGCGGCTATGGCGCAGTGGATATGGGCGCTATGATGGCCATGCTGGTGCTTGCCATATTGCCCATTGTGCTGGTGTACCTGCTGTGCCAGAAGTATATTGTATCCGGGGTGATGGCGGGGGCAGTGAAGGGGTAGGGAGTGAAACCCTGCCAGTGCCTGGTCTTGCACTTTGTGCCGTGTGTTAACACCCGGCATTTTTTTAATTGAACAGTAACCAGCAGAGCCATAGGCCCATCTTGGGTCGATACGTTCAAAAAACTTGCAACCGACCCCTCTTTACGCTATACTACTTATGTTTAAGTATCTTTGCTGCCTAAACCTATGTAGCAACGAAGGAGTGAACTGTATGCAGAATTTGCAGATGGAACTGTTGCAGATTTTGAAGGAGGATTGCCGCCTGCCTTTGGAGCAGCTGGCCACCATGACCGGCGCAAGTATGGAGGATGTTGCAGCCGCCATTGCAGCAATGGAGAAAAACGGTGTTATTTTGCGTTATTCTCCCGTTATCAATTGGGATAAAGTAGCCCGGGAACGGGTGGAAGCCATGATCGAGGTGCGGGTAACGCCTCAGCGGGATCAGGGCTTTGATGCCATCGCCGAGCGCATCTACCGTTTTGACGAGGTAAAGTCTGTCTACTTGATGAGCGGTGCTTACGACCTGCTCTTGCTGGTGGAAGCCCCCACCCTGAAGGAACTGGCTTTCTTCGTAAGCACCAAGCTGAGCACGCTGGAAGCCGTTACCGGCACTGCTACCCATTTCGTCCTCAAGCGCTACAAGAGCGAGGGCATCGTTTTCGAAGATGGCAAGGAGGATAAAAGGCTGGTGGTGATGGCATGAGTTTTTGCCCCAATGATTACCTCAATCAAGAGATCGTCAACGTGCCCAAGAGCGGCATCCGCAAGTTTTTTGATGTGGCTCAGACCATGCCCGGCGCCATTTCGCTTGGCGTAGGCGAGCCGGATTTCGTTACGCCCTACCATATCCGCAATGCAGCCATCAATAGCATTCTGGATGGCGAGACCCAGTACACCAGCAACTGGGGCCTGCTGGAATTGCGGCAGGAGATCGCCCTGTACATGAAGGAACGCTTCGGTCTTACCTACGATCCCGGCAAGGAAGTGCTGGTTACCGTAGGCGCCAGCGAGGGCATCGACTTGGCGCTGCGCATTCTGGTCAGCCCGGGCGATGAAGTGCTGGTGCCCCAGCCCAGCTATGTTAGCTATGCCCCCGGCGTAGTGTTTGCTGGCGGCAAACCTGTGCCCGTGCATACCGATGCTTCCAACGGCTTTGCCCTTACCCCGGAGGCCGTGCTGGAGGCTGTTACCGACAAAACCAAGGCGATCATTCTGCCATACCCCAACAACCCCACCGGCGGCATTTTGGCACGGGAAGATCTGGAAAAGCTGGCCAAGGTGTTTGTGGAGAAAGATCTGATCGTCATCAGCGATGAGATCTATGCCGAATTGTGCTATGCCGAAGAAGGGCATGTAAGCATTGCTACTTTCCCCGGCATGTGGGAGCGCACCATCGTCATCAACGGCTTCAGCAAAGCTTTTGCTATGACTGGCTGGCGCATGGGCTATCTTTGCGCCCCCGTTGCTTTCTGCGATGTAATGTGCAAGATCCACCAGTATACTATCATGTGCGCCCCCCGTCAGGGGCAGGTGGCGGCTTTGCAGGCCCTGCGCAAGGGTCGGGAGGATGGCTGGCAGGATGTACAGCAGATGCGAAACAGCTACAACCAGCGCCGCCGCCTGATGGTGAAGGCTTTCCGTGATATGGGGCTGGAATGCTTCGAGCCGCTGGGTGCCTTCTATGTGTTCCCTGCCATACCCAAGGTGGGTCTCACCAGCGAGCAGTTCTGCGAAAAGCTGCTTAAGGAGATGGAAGTGGTCGCTGTGCCCGGTACAGCCTTTGGCGATTGCGGCGAAGGTCATATCCGCTGCTGCTACGCTACCGCGCTGGATCTGCTCAACGAAGCGCTCAGCCGGATCGCTCGTTTCGTCCAGAAACTGTGAAGCTAAGAAAACGGAGGAAACTTCCATGTGGAAAAAGCGGATCCTGCCGCTGCTGCTGATGTGCCTGCTTTTGTGCACGCTTATTTTTGCAGTTGCAGCAGAAGAGGAAGAAGTGATCTTGGTCATCTACGATGCCGAGGGCAATGTAGTGGCTGGCGGCGGCGAGGATGGCACCGAACCGATCCTTACACCCACCCTTGCGCCGGAACCTACGCCAGACCCCAGTCTGCCGGTTTATGAAGCGGATGGCTCCATATTGCTGACCATGTCCTTTACTGGCGATGTGACCATCGGCAGCAATACCCAGTCTGGCGGCAAATCCATCTTCGATAAGGAGCTGGAGGCCAACAAGGGCGATATCAACTTTCCTTTCAGGAATGTGCGGGATATTTTTCACGAAGACGACCTGACCATGGTCAACTTTGAAGGCACCCTTACCACCGCCGGTAAGAACCGGGATAAGCTGGAAAACAGCTTCCTGTTCCGGGCAGACCCCAGCTTTGTGAGCATGCTGCCCTATGGCGGTGTGGAGACGGTGTCGCTGGAGAACAACCACGTTTTGGATATGGGTGAGGATGGTTTGGCAGAGACCAAAGCCACTTTGCTGAGCGCAGGCATCACCTATGCCAGCGAGGATGAACCCGCTGTCTTCACCGTTAAAGGCGTCAAGATCGGTTCGCTGGCATACCAGACTTTCGGCGGGCGGCATGATGAGATCATCGCAAAGCTGCCGGAGGATATCGGCGAGCTGCGCCAGCAGGGCTGCCAGATCGTTATTGTCAGCTACCATTGGGGCGCTGAGAAAGATTACAAGCCCAACGATAACCAAGTGCGTCTGGGCCGGGCCACCATCGATGCCGGTGCCGATCTGGTGATCGGTCACCACAGCCACCGTATCAACCCGGTCGAATACTACAACGGCAAGTATATTTGCTATTCGCTGGGCAATTTCAGCTTTGCAGGGCATAACAAGCCCGACGATATGAGCACCTACATCTTCCAGATCCGCATGCGCGTTCGGGATGGTGTGGCCACCAGCGAGGAGATCAAGATCATTCCCTGCCGCATTTCCAGCCGCACGGATAAAAACGATTTGATCCCCACCCCCTACGATAAGGGCAACCATATCGAAGCCGTACTCACCAATCTGAGCAAGAATGGCAAGTCGCTGGACTATGCCGTGGAGGAATACCCGCTCAAGTGGAGCGATGAGGAATGATCACAAACGCAAAGCCGCCGCTGTTTATGTGTGAACAGCGTCGGTTTTGCGTTTGCTAAGCGCTCTATTTCGTTACGATGTCCTTTATTCATTTGTCTGCTTGCTTTGATAATATCCATTCACCAAGATCATACTTGATGGGGTGGGAAAAATCAATTTGAAAAGCGGCTACTTTTTCATAGCAGCCGCTTCCATTCTTATAGGAAAGATGCCAGCGTGTTCAGTGCTGCAAGGCTTCCCTTCACTTTCAGCTTGCCGGTCAGCAAAGCCGCAGCGGGCTTTATTTCCTTGTTGAAAATTTGCAACAGGGTCTTTTCCTTGGCAGAGATGGTCACATCCACCTCGTCGGTATCGCTGAGGGCGGCGTATTTGCCGTCTTCCAGCGCAAAAGCACGGCTGGTGCCGGTATCTGATGCCAAGAGACGGTAACGGTAGGTGACACCTGCAAAGGTGTCTTCGTGATGAATGAGAAGCACGATCAGTCCGTCCAGTACCTGCGCAAGGGTCTTCTCGCCGCTGCCGGCCTGCAGCATGGCTTCCAGATCCTGTTGAAACTGTTCTTTAGCCATGGGTTTGCCTCCTTGTTTGCTATGGGGCTTATTGCGGAAATAGCTGATCCATCAAAGCGGATAAGCCGCGGTTCACGTCCCGCCAAGTGGCCTGGAAATCGCCGGTGTACCATGGGTCGGCTACATCCCGGCTGTCTCCGCAAAAGCTGAGCAGCTTGAAGATCTTTCCCTCAGGGTCGCCGCCGCACAGGTACGTCATGGAGCGGATGTTGCCGCCATCCATGCCGATCAGGTAGTCGAAGTCGTGGTAATCTTGCGCCGACATGCGCCGGGCAGTTTTGCCCTTGCAGCTGATGCCGTGCTCCGCCAGTTTTTCCCTGGTGCCGCGATGTACGGGATTGCCAATTTCCCATGTGGAGGTGGCGGCGGAGACGATCTCCAGCCGATTGGAGAGTTTGTGCTGCTTTGCCAGATCCTTCATCACAAATTCCGCCATGGGGCTGCGGCAGATATTGCCCAGACACACAAAAAGGATACGTATCATACAAAACTCCTTATGCATGAGGATGATCGTAATTCCCGTATTCCCTCCACAGATCAATCATCATTTCATACCGCTTGAGAGGCAGGCCCGTGTAGGCGCAGTTGGAGGTGGAGAAGATGTA
>JAZSRK010000102.1:0-7935 GCA_045538465.1 Candidatus Limiplasma sp.
GCCCGCGCTCCAGCACCATGAGGATGGTTTCGTCATCGGCATTCAGGGGCAGGGGGGTGGGGGTGATGACCGGTGCTAACGTGTAGTTGGGGTCGATGGTAGCGGCAGGGGCGGGGGTGATCTCGGGGGTCGGTACTGCGGCTTGTACGGTCGGTTCGGCTGCGGTATTATCGGCGGTCACGGTTTCGTCGCCGCTGGCCACGATGATCTCAGGCGCAGCGCTGGCAGCGGTATCGTCGGCTGCATCAGCGGCGGCATCATCGCTGGGCACGTCGGCTTCGGGCACATCGCCGGAAAGGGTAGCGTCGGCTGCATCCACGTTTGCATCATCGCTGGGCACGTCGGCTTCGGGCGTATCGCCGGAAAGGGGATCGTCGGCTGCATCGGCGGCGGCATCGTCGCTGGGCACGTCGGCTTCGGGCACATCGCCGGAAAGAGTATCATCGGCGGTCGTGACGTCGTCCTCGTCAGCGGCCTCAGCCGTTTCCTGTGCAGGGGCGGCTTCGCCGGTAAGCCAGTGGGAAAGGTTCAAGCCCAGCTGTTCCCATGGCAGATCCACCAAACGTGCTTCTGCACTGATGGCATCTGCACCGTAGAAGACCCGCAGACTGTCCTTCATCAAAAAATAGGAGTTGGGCATGGGGATATGGGAGGATTCGGTAATATCGGTTTTGAGGTAGTTACCGGCGATGCCCTGCATAAATACTGCATTGCGCAAAACATCATCCACGGTCTCCTTGGGGTCGGTAAAAAACTCGTAGAGAGAGAGGGCGCGTTGTTCCTCCAAAGAGACCACGACCCAGAAAAAGTCGGTCTGAACAACATTGGAGCCAGCTGCCTGATAACGGAAGGAAGCCTCTACCGACAAAAGACCGGGAAAGTCCATGCTGGCGGTATAGCCGCTGTAGATGGTATCCATCAGACCGTTCTGGTAGCCGGTGGTATCGGTTTGCTCCTCCATGGCGCAGCGGTCTTCAATGGGCTTAGCTACCGTCTGGGTGAGAAACTGTTCCAGCGCTTTATCCTCACAAACGAAGGAGGGGTAGTCCACCGCAAAGCGCTGGTTTTTGGTCTTGGTCACTTGGTGGTGGCGGTAGATGGTAACACCGTCGGCCTCCAGATCCACCACTTCCTCCTGCGCCAAAACGGGCAGGCAGGTAAGCAGCAGGCAGAGCGCTGTAAGCAAGGCAAAAAGTCTTTTCATGGGGATACCTCCAGTATTCAGAACGTAGGGGGTCATTCCAGAATGATGGGGCAGTTGGTAACAGCGGAGAGGGCCACGTATTCTTCTGCGCCGTCCCGGCTGAGAACGAAATAATGGGAGAGGGGCTGGGGATAGCTGGCGCTGCCGATGGCCAGCACCATGGCCTGCCCAGCTTGTGCAGGCAAAATGTCGCCCTGCCAGCGCACATCGCTTTCCACCGGCAGTATGCTGTCGTATACAAAATCGTAATGCTGCTGCCCGTTTACATACAGGGCGTATTTGCCGCTGGCGGCATCCTGCACCACCATGGCGGCACAGTCGGTGTAGAAGCGCACATTGGCGGTCTCAAGCAGGGGTGGAGCCGCAGGGTCGTCGATCAGATCGGCGATGCGGTATAACTGGCCGTTTTGCAGGTAGACCATGCCCAAGGCAGAGGCGACCACATCGCTATTGTCGGCTGCATCCCGCCATTTGACGATGGTGCCGGCATCCTTGCCGCTAACGGCATACAGCGTGTAGCGGGTGGCGGAGCCTTCAACGCCGGTATCCACATAGGCAACGGTCTCGGAGCCGGTCATGGGAAAACTGCGGCAGAACCAAAGACGGCTGATGAGCTGCCCTTCTCGGTCGATCAGGTTGTGGCTGCCGCTGGCATCGGTGATCTTCGCCCAGCCGTTCATCATGGGGTGGAGGGTCATCTCTTCGCCCAACGTATTTTCCAGCTGAGTCAGGTCGATCATGGCGCGGCCTTCCTCATCGATGAGCCACGGCTCCATGGCGGCGTAGAAGCCGCCGCCGTCTACGGGGAACATGCCATCAGCAGGCAGTTGATCAAAATACGCCAGCAAGCGCCCATCTGAAGCGAAAAGATAGTAGTCGTACAGCCCGTCGGCCCGCATGCTGCGGGTGAGTACGTTGCTGTCGGTAACGGCGTAGGTAGCCATCTGCACCGGACCGCTGATCTGCTCGATGGCCTGACTGGTCTTATCGGATACGGCCATGGCCGGGGCTGCATCGTACCCGCGAATGGGCTGGGGCGTTGCAGTGGGGGCGGGAATGGCGCTGCTGGATGCAGTGGTCGCGCTTTGGGGCTTTTCTTGCCCGGCCAGCCAAAGCAGTCCCCCTGCCAGCACACCAGCGATGGCTAGTGCCATGACCGTGCGGCGCATCTTCCGTTTTTTGCGGCGGCGCTTGACGGGCTTCAGGCGCTCTTCGGCAGTTACCTGATAGCCTTCCGCATCCGCATCGGCCAGCATAGTCTGGCGCTCTTCCTGCGCCCAGTTGGCCTCCTGTACGCGGTATACGTTTACAGCAGGATCTTCGCCGCCCTCCTGCCAGCTGTCTTCTTCGTAGCCCTCCGACCAGTCCAGCAGGTCAAAGGGAGCGGTCTCTTCCTGAGGGGCTACGTTGGCTGCACGCCGGTAATAAGCGGATAGGTTGGCGGCCAGTACAGAACGCTCCGTATCAGGGTCGGGCTCTGTCTGCTCCGACTGCGAAGCGGGGATCGGCGGGAAGGCGTAAGTCTCTGCGGCAGAGGCAGCATCAGGATCCGCTGGCGGCATAAACGCAGCATAGTTTGGCAGAAGGCTCTCCCCGGTAGGTTCGTTGGAGGTATACAGCGAAGGGTCGTAGCCCGATTGTTCGGCGGGCATTTCGCTTTGTGCATAGGGCTGCACAGGCAAGCTCTGGCCTGTGGGCTCGTTGGAGGTATACAGCGAAGGGTCGTAGCCCGGCTGTTCGGCAGGCACGGCGCTTTGTGCATAGGGCTGCACAGGCAGGCTCTGGCCTGTGGGCTCGTTGGAGGTATACAGCGAAGGGTCGTAGCCCGATTGCTCGGCGGGCACGGTGCTTTGGGCATAGGGCTGCACAGGCGCATCGCTATGGGCCTGTTCGTAAGCGGCGTGGCGCGCGGCAGCTCGTTCGTTGACGGGGGCGGCGCTGTATGCGGCGGTCTCATCGGCATCGGGCAGCATACGGGCGTTGTAAAGCTGTTCAGCCCGTTCGCTGCGGCGGCGATAGGTACGGTTGGTGTTACTCATGGCAGGCACCTCGTTGCTGCGTGAAAAATGGGAGAGTTCCTTATCCTTTAAGATAACACGAATCACTGCCCAAGGTCAAGGGCGGGATATCGCCGGTAAAAGTCTGCCAACCCCTTGTGTTGACAGACTTTGGAGCATCGTGTATCATCGGATGCACACACGGGTGATTACCTATTTAATGCATTTTGAATGCTTTTATTGCCCGATGACCGGAGGTGCCTATGCAATACCAACGAATTGAGGAAGCCATATTTATCAACAGACCCAATCGCTTTATCGCCACGGTCTCCCTTGCGGGGCAGGAGGTGGTGTGCCATGTAAAGAATACCGGCAGATGCCGGGAATTGCTTGTGCCGGGGGCGGCGGTCTATGTGCAAAAGGCAGAAAACCCCTTGCGCAAGACCGCTTACGATCTTATCGCCGTGCGAAAGGGGCAGCGGCTGATCAACATGGATGCTGCGGCCCCCAATCAGGTATTTGGTGAATGGGCGCTGGCGGGCGGGCTGCTGCCAAGACCCACGCTGGTAAAGGCCGAGGCCAAACGAGGAGCATCTCGGCTGGATTTTTACATAGAGGCAGAAAACCGCAAGGCGTGGGTAGAGGTAAAAGGCGTTACGCTGGAAGAAAGCGGTCATGTGCGCTTCCCGGATGCCCCTACAGAGCGCGGCATCAAGCACCTGAAAGAATTGGAAAGCTGCGTGCGGGATGGCTTTGAAGCCTACGCCGTGTTTGTGATCCAGATGGAAGGCGTGACCGATTTTGCACCTAATTGGGCCACTCATCCGGCTTTCGGAGAGGCGCTGTTGCAGGCGGCTCAAAATGGCGTGCAGGTCTTGGCGCTGGATTGTACCGTTTCTCCGGATGGTCTCAGCATCCGTCAGCCGGTGCCTGTGGTGCTTGCAAAACCGTAAAAAATGGGGAGGCGCTCCGTCGAGCTGCCTCCCGATTTTTATGTCCCAAACGCAATGGGTGTTTAGGCGATAGACACCTTGCGCCGGGGCCTTACCCTAAAAGAATAGTAGCTGCCTCGTCAAAGTTGTGCGCCACAAACGTAGCATGATGCTCTGCCGGGGCTTGGCTGCCGCCTGTGTAGAGAATGCTGTCCACCTCTGCGTTGTTGGCGGCGGCGATATCCGCGGTAATGCTGTCGCCAAAGACCACTGCCTGCCTTGGGTCGCTGATGCCGGCCAGCTCCATGGCTTTGTAGATCATGGATGGGTGAGGTTTGGCGTGCCCGATCTCCTCAGAAATGATCAGCCCGGAGATGTACGGGGTAAGCACACAGCCTGTAAAGCGGCTGCGCTGCACGGCAGAGATGCCGTTGGTGATCAGGTAGATGGGCATATGCTGGCTGATGCGGCGGCAGAAATCCTCTGCACCGGGCAGAAGAATGCGCTGCTTGCCCAGTTCCTCCACAAAGAAAGCGCCCATTTCCTCCGGGTCGGCTGCGTGCCCCAACAGAGCCAAAAATTCCCGAAAACGGTCGATGCGCAGCTTTTGTTGGGTGGTCTCGCCCCGCTCCAGCTTCTTCCACTGGGCGTCGTTCACCCGGTGGTACAGGGCGGTATTTTCCTCGGTGGCTGCGATGCCAAATTGCCGGAAAGCAGCAGCGATGGCGTTTTTCTCACCGGCCTTAAAATCGAACAGGGTGCCGTCTGCATCGGATAATAGCACTTGATAGCCCATGGCTGTTCCCTCTCCTTTGTTTCGTCAGCGTTTCAAACCGCGGCGTTCCAGTGCTTCATCCGAAGCGATGGAATAGCCAAAGAAGCCCAGTACATCGCTCAGGGCGCGATACTTGCCGTGCACATAGCTCACCAGTTCCATGGCTTCTTCGTTGATGGCGCCGGTTTCGGTAAAGTACTGCTGGGCGATGTTTACATCCACCACCTCCGCCAAGAACAGGTCGTGGCTGCCCAGCTCGATGATCTGCTTTACCTTGCAGCTGAGAAATGCGGGAGCCTCTGCCACGCCGGGTGCAACGCTGAGACCAGGTGCAGCGATAGGTGTAAGCGCCATGGCGGCAAACTTATCTACCTCACGCCCGCTTTTGACACCGCAATAATCCGTTGCGCGGCATAGCGCCTGCGAGGTCAGGTTGATGGTAAACTCGCCGGTGCGGGCAATGATGCCGTGACTGTAGCGCTCTTTTCGGATGCTGACGCTCACCATGGGCGGTTTGGAGCAAACGATGCCGGCCCACGCTACGGTGATCAGGTTAGGCGCGATGCTGTTTTCCGGGTCGGCGCAGCCCAGCATCACTACGGGAACCGGGCTTAGATAGGTAGTAGGGCCAATGGAACGGAAACTTTCATTTTTTTGCAACATTCGACTTCCCCCTTGTTTCCTTATTAGGGAAAGTGTACAATGAAGATAAAGGAACTGTCAACACACAAGCGTGACCGGCCGCAGCCACCGGCGAAAGGAGTTGCCCATGCCCCGTTATCATTACCGTTACCGCAGGCGCAGAGTTGATTTTGCCAAACTGATCAAGGTACTGCTGGTGTTGCTGGTGCTGGCGGCCCTGGTGGGCGCTGTGTATGTGTTTACCAATTCGGTGCAGGTAAAGGAACATACCCTTACCCTTGCCGATCTGCCGGATAATTTGCGCAACGTGCGCATCGTGTACCTGAGCGATATCCATCAAGGGCCGTGGTTTTCGCAAAAACGGGTGGATCAGCTGATCGGCATGGTAAACGGTCTCAGTGCCGATATCGTGATCTTTGGCGGCGACTATGCACAGGATGCCCAAGGGGCTGTGCACTTTTTTGAAAACTTGCCGGATATCTACGCACGGCAGGGCGTGTATGCGGTGGTGGGCGACCGGGATCGTTCCGACGAGGACGGCACGCTGGCGCAGCTGCAATCGGCCATGAAGAATAAGAACGTCGTGGGGTTGGTAAACAGTTCTGCGGCCATCAAAATGGGCAAAACGTATATCTATGTGGCCGGTGCAGATGATTATGCCAAGGGCTACCCCAAGGTGGCGCAGCTGGCGGAGGGGCTGAGCGAAAATGATTTCGTTATCTTCGCCGGGCATTCGCCCAATCTGCTGCCTGCCGTACATGATGCACGGGATAAGGACGGCAACATCCACTGGTACGATCTGGCGCTGTTTGGGCACACCCACGGCGGGCAGATCAACCTGTTTGGCTACACGCCCTTCCGTAAACTGCGCACGGAGATGGGTGCCCGCTACCGCACTGGCTGGAAGATGGAAAACCGTGCGCAGATCCTTGTTTCCAACGGCGTGGGCACAGAATTTGTTCCTCTGCGGCTGTTTGCTGCACCGCAGATCCACCTGATCGTGTTAAAGAAGGGCTCCTGATCGTAGAAAGGCGGGAGGTAAGCCATGAACAAGCGATGTATAGCAGCATGTCTGCTGGCTGTACTGCTGCTGCCAGCGGCCGGGCAGGCCGCCACTGCCCCGACCCCCGGTACCGGGCACTGCGGTCAGGCGTATTGCTACTGGGAGACCCCCATGGATATTTCGGACCCAGAGACCGTTTGGAATGTACTGATTCAGCCCATGACCGTGGTGAGCGGCAAGGAGCGTGTGCAGGTCATTGTTCGTGCGGAGCCCAGCGAGGAGGCCGAGCCTGTGGGCGAGGTGACCTGCCATTCGCAGGGCGTGCATGTGCTGGAAACATTGGATAACGGCTGGAGCTTGGTGGAGTGCTATTCCAGCGCCAACGGTCTTTCCCGCACCAAGGTGTACGGCGACCTGATCTGCGGCTACCTGCCCACCGAACTGCTGGTCACCTATCAAAGCAAGACCAAGTATGGTCTTGTGGTGGATAAATTGAGCCAGCGGATGTATGTGTTTGAGGACGGCTGCTTGATCGGCACATTGCGGGTCTCCACCGGCAAGCCCACAGAGGATGAACCCCAGCGGGATACCAACGCAGGCGAGTTTCACTTGGTGAGCATGGTGGGCGATTATGTTTCGGAAGGGGACAGCATTTGCGAAGATGCCATCCGCTTTAACGATGGCGACCTGATCCACGGTGTTCCCTACTATGTAAAAAGTGATGGCAGCAAGGATTATACTGCCTGCGAAGGCGCTTTGGGGCGAATGGCCAGCATGGGCTGCATCCGTGTGCAGCGCCGCCGTACACCGCAGGGCATCAATATGTCGTGGCTGTGGAACCATCTGTTCGACCAGAAGCGAACCAAGCTGATCATCTGGGAGGATGTTCCCGGCCGCCAGCTGCCCATCCCTGCGGATGATACACCCGTCTATGTTCTGCCGGAATTGAGCTCCGCATACCATAGCGCATCTAATTGCTACGATATCGATCGTATCTATTTTCCCATGCAGCAGATCACCTACGGGCAACTGCATGAAGCGGAATATGCAGAATTGGGGGCGTGCTCCTTCTGCAACCCGCCCCCAAGGCGGGAGGCTTTGGAGAGCATCAATGCGAAAAACGCTGCGCCGTTGGAGGAAACCCCTGCGGCAGCGGAATGATCGATGAATGACATACGAAAAACACAGGCTGCTTGTGATATGATAAGCAGCCTCAGGTCGTCGAAAAACTCGCCAATGGCCACTTTTTCGACGAGGTTTGCACCGTTTGCCTACTCGCCTACGGCTCGCCGGGCGGCAAACGGCGATAGGAATCCCTTGCTACGCAAGGGTTCCGAAACCACCGGAAGGGTGAGTAAAACGAACCGAGGCGTGAGGACAGC
>JAZSRK010000131.1:0-2770 GCA_045538465.1 Candidatus Limiplasma sp.
CACTTGAAGTCTGGCACGAATAAACTCAAGTGTTGATTTGTTGATCTTCGCATAAATCAGCATCCTTCGTCCCCCCCTTCCTAATATCTTGACCTATCTTGCTTCTAAATTATAGCATTTTTACAATCCACATTCAAGTGATTTTCAGTAGTGACCTTTTTTCGGATAGCGTTGTTGAAGCAAATGCATGACACTTCGTCCAAAGTAATGTACAATATTCTCGCATATAGCTCCGCAAACAAAGTTTTCTCTTTCTTTTTTCAAAAGGTAGAAATTACACAGCTCCCTGCGTCTAACTAAGTGAAAGGAGGTGGCAGCATTGGAGATTGTGAAGGGCCCGAACAACTCCGGTGAAGAACTGCTTGTGCACATGGTGGCGCAATATGAAGTAGCATTGCTGCGCACATGTTACATGTACCTCCGGGACAGGGGATTGGCTGAAGATGCAACGCAGGAAACCTTCCTGAAAGCATATAAAGCTCTTGACACCTTTCGCGGAGAAAGCAGCGAGAAAACATGGTTGATGCGAATCGCCATGAACACTTGTCGAGACATGAAACGGAATGCCTGGTTTCGGTACATGGATCGCAGTGTAGAGGTTGAAAGCTTGCCATTGCCCGCCTGGGTACAAGAATTTGAAGAAGCAGACGATCTGACACAGGCGATTCTGAAACTGTCAACCAAGCACAAAGAGGTTATCCTGTTGTATTTCTACCAGGATATGACCATGCGGGAAATCGCAAGTGTGTTGGGAATTTCCGTTTCAACTGTCGGAAAAAGAGTAAGAACTGCATGCAATAAGCTGAAAAAGATGCTTGGGAAGGAGGATTTCTATGACCGATGAGAAAATGCGGCAGTTAATTCACACCGGCATTGACCGCCGCTGCGCTACTCTCACCTCTGATCCATATCGCGTACAGCGTGTGCTGAATATGGCACACAGGGAAGGAGAAATAGTAGTGAAAAAGAAGCTTTCAACGGGTTTGGCTTTTGTATTGATTCTGTTGCTGACCGGTACGGTTGCATTGGCTGCGACCTTTTTGTGGCAGGAATATGTTCCTCAGATGAAGCAGACTGAGCATGAAATGGGCGACTATGCGGAGTGGCCCGCAACCCGCCGGATTCAGCTGGCGAAGGAGATTGTTGCCATGGGCTATCTAGATGAATCCGAAGACACGCAGATCCTGTCCAGCGAAACAGCCTCCGAGCAGGATAAGGCAGCGGCGGCTGATCGGCTGATGCTGAGGCTGACTGGCCTGGAAGACGTAAAGGAAGTTCACTCTACGTTGATCACTTATGCCATTATGGGACATGAAGATACCTGGACGCCTGAACAACGTGTCTGGTGGAATGGCATTGTTACAATGTCTGGTGACGATGGTGCTACGGATACCCTCATTGTACCGACAAAGGATGTCCTGTCAGAGCAAGATGCTATTGCCATTGCCAGAGTAGCCATTCAGGAAGCTTATGGTTTTGACGATGTATACATGAACAGCTTGCATCCTGTCGCCAATCTGTACACGACAGATGAACGCCCCAACTACAAGCGTTGGGACATTCAGTTCAAGAAGTACCGCGAAGGCAGTACCTCTTATGTTGAGAAGGTATACTGTGCCGTTGTAGATGAAAATGGCGAGGTAATCTCTGATCCTGATGTGGGTATCGAACATCCTGCGGAAAGTGTGGCGCGTCAGAAGGCCAGAAGCGAAGAAATCGCAAATGCTGAGAATCCGGAAATCACCAAAATCTATGAACAGTACGGCAACATGGTGGGAACTCGCAGCATTTGGCGTTCGACGCTTGCTGAAAAGGCTGAAGTGCTTGGAGACGATAATGGAATTCCGCGAAGCGAAGATATTCCTGAAACCGAAGCAGTCGAGATTGCTCGTAAGCGTCTTGCATCGCTCGGTTATGACCTATCTGGTTTTGAGATCAGTGCGTGGTACAAGGTGAATGATTCTTCCGATGCAGCCACTGCCATGAAAAATCCGGTTTATGTCATCTATTTTGTCGATGATCTTGATCAGCCTATCAAAGCGTTCACCGTAACAATCAATGCAGTTAGTGGTGAAGTAAGCAAGACTTATACCCCTGGCACGATCTCTGAACAGTAAACATCAGGCTGGTGAAACGCTTTTGGATATGCCAATGCCATACATGGAGCAAAAGTTCTGCTCTTGCTCGACAGACCACATGCTCCAGCACTATTTCAGTGACCGGCAAGAGTTGGCATCCGCCCTTAGCCTCAAGTCGAGTGAAATAGACGAAATGCCCCCTTCCGATCTGGCAGCACGGATTTTCAAATACTGCGCTGTCAAACGGATTCCCCTGGATAGCGTCATCATGCAGATGGCAAAATAACCGCATACATCAGCGAGCCTCCCGCAGTTCATTCCTGCAGGAGGCTCGCTCTTATTCGTTTATCAGGCTTTCCAGCACCGTTACTTCGTGCTGGAGCATTTCAAGATAACTCACAGCTTCCTGCATATTCTGCAGTTTCGCTGGCATGGCACTCAAAATCATATCAGGCGTCTGTGCTGCCAGCGCACGGATTCCAGCCTGATGCTCAGCCACTTTCGTTTCTTGCTTTCGCACCTTGTCGTGCGCAGCTGCCAACCGCTTCTCAATCTTTTCTTTCATGCGTCAACCGTTCCTTTCGTCGTGGATTGCTTGCACGACACAGACTACGGTTTATTCTCTCATATAGCAAAGCAGCTATGCAAGGATATCACGGCAAGCCTAACTCTTTGCGGAGAATATCATGCAT
>JAZSRK010000111.1:0-3075 GCA_045538465.1 Candidatus Limiplasma sp.
AGGACGGGCACTCAAGCAAGCGGCGGGGGGTAGGGAAGGGACCCTACCCCTTTAAGCCGCGGAACTATTGTCCACTCCCTAGGGCGAACGCACGCCGCCGTGCTAACGGCGGCATGCGTTCGCCCACTTTGAAAATGCCTCCATCTGTGCTATACTGGTACTGCTTCCATGCAACCAAAACATTTGCCGCTGCTTGTCGAACGATTTTTTATGCATTCGACAGGAACAGCCGAAGGTAGACATGGCAATCGGGCACGGTTAGGCGTATGATGAACATAGCCGCCCCGGGTGCGCCTTCGGCGGCGGAGAAGGAGTCTCATCTTGGCCAAGGAAAAGACCCTCTACATATGCCAAAACTGCGGATACGAGGCAGCCCGTTGGCTGGGCTGCTGCCCCGATTGCGGGCAGTGGAACACCTTTGAGGAGCGCCGGGCGGCCCCTGTGGCTGCGCCCAGCAAGACCGCAGAGAAGGCAGCAAAGTATCAAACCAGCCGCAAAGCGGAGATCGTCACCCTTGCACAGGTGGAAGAGAAGCAGGAAAACCGTATGCCCACCGGCAACGAGGAGTTGGATCGCGTGCTTGGCGGCGGGCTCGTGCAGGGCAGCGCCATCCTCTTGGGCGGCGACCCGGGCATTGGTAAGTCCACCTTGCTGTTGCAAGTGGCAGCCAGCTTGAGCCAGACCCAACGGGTGCTGTATGTAAGCGGCGAGGAAAGCGCACAGCAGATCAAAATGCGCGCCGTCCGTCTGGGTGTGCCGCAGGATAAGCTGTTTGTGCTTGCCGAAAACGATGTGGAAAGCATCTTGGAAAAATGCGAAGGCATGCAGCCGGATGTGCTCATTATCGACTCCATCCAAACCATGGTATCGGAGGATAGCGGCAGTGCGCCGGGCAGCGTTTCGCAGGTGCGGCAGAGCGCCGGAGCCATCGTGCGCTATGCCAAAGAGACCGGCACGGCTACGTTCATTGTGGGTCATGTAACCAAAGAAGGCAGCCTTGCAGGCCCCCGTGTGCTGGAGCACATGGTGGATGCGGTGCTCTACTTCGAGGGCGACCGACAGCATGAATACCGCTTGCTGCGTGCTGTCAAAAACCGCTTTGGCTCTGTAAATGAGCTGGGCGTGTTTGAGATGCGTACAGAGGGCATGGTGGCTGTGCCCAACCCCAGCGAGACCTTATTGAGCCAGCGCGCCAGAGGCACAGGCGGCAGCGTGGTGTTCTGCACGCTGCAGGGCAGCCGCCCCATCCTGTGCGATCTGCAGGCTTTGGCGACCCAATCGTTCTACTCCGTGCCCAAGCGCACGGTGGGCGGTATGGATCACAGCCGCGTGGCGCTGCTTCTGGCAGTAATGGAAAAAAGAGCTGGCAAAAAACTGTTTAATCAGGATGTATACATCAACGTAGCTGGTGGACTGGCGCTGAGCGATCCCGCGGCTGATCTGGCGGTGTGTATTGCTGTGGCCTCCAGCTTGCAGGGCTTTACCTTGGCCACCAACCTGAGCGTGATGGGCGAGATCGGTCTGTGCGGCGAGGTGCGCCCCGTGGCGCAAGTGGAACGCCGTGTGGCCGAATGCGTCCGTCTAGGCTTTACCGAGCTGATCGTACCCAAGCAAAACCTGAAAAGCCTGCGGGCCATCGAGGGCGTACACATTACCGGCGTGGATACCCTGATGCAGGCGCTGGCCGTGGTGAACTGATGACCGGGGCAGCGGCTGGTATTTGCTGCGGTGCGGCTCAATGCCGTTTTTCTCGATCGGATGATGGATTATGAAGAACAGGAATGATGATATGAACCAAAACAAACCCATGGCGAAAATGATGCGCCTGCTGATCACCCTTTTGGGCGCAGGCGTTGGTGCGGCGGTGGCTGCATTGGCTGCCCCGGTGCTTTCCCGGCTGCTGCCGGATGTTTTTGGCAGCATGAGATGGCTGACGGTTTTGTATGCCGGGCTGTGTGCACTGTTTGCGCTGGTGTTTTTCCTTATGTCCGGGCGCATCATCGACCAGACCATGCGCCTGATCGCTAAGCTGGAAAACCGCTGGTCGAAACTATCCACCCGGCAGATCGTGTTTGCCAGCCTTGGCCTTTTGATGGGGCTTTTTGTGGCGTTTCTTTTGTCCCAGCTGGTGCTGTCGCCCGGGGCTTCGCTGCTGACCATCAGCATGGCGGCGCTGGCGTATCTGGTGCTGGGCTTTGTGGGGCTTCGGGTAGGTCTCAGCCGAGGACGCAGACCCAGCCGCCGCAGCCGTGCCCAAGAGCCGGGCCTGATGGGCGTTGCGCAGGAATTGATACAGGAAGCCGAAGACGAGCTTTTTGACGGTGAGGATGCACCGGCGGCCGATGCGCCGTACCAGAGAGATCATGGTGCTGGCAGCACCGCCATGCGCAAGTATCTGGATACTTCGGTGATCATTGACGGGCGCATCGCCGATGTGGCACGCGCTGGGTTTCTGGAAGGCGAGATCGTGGTGCCGGCGTTTGTGCTGGCGGAGCTTCGCCACATTGCCGACAGCGCCGACAACCTGCGCCGTGCCAGAGGCCGCCGGGGGCTGGATGTGCTGAACCAACTGCAAAAGATGGACGGGCATACCGTTATTGTGGATGATACCGACTATACCGATATAGACGAAGTGGATGTGAAGCTTTTGCGTCTGTGCCGCGAAAAAGGCGGCTCGGTAATGACCAACGACTATAACCTGAACAAGGTGGCAGGCGTAACGGGCATCCGTGTGCTGAACATCAACGATCTGGCCAATGCGGTCAAACCCATGCTGGTGGCGGGCGAGGAGCTGATGGTGCAAGTGGTGCGGGAAGGTAAAGAGCCCGGTCAGGGCGTCAGCTTCTTAGATGACGGCACCATGATCGTCATCGAGGCAGGCAGGCGCTATGTGGGCGAGCAGGTGCCCGTGGTGGTGACCACTGTACTGCAAACCAGCGCAGGCCGCATGATCTTTGCCCGTTTGAAGGAAAGCGAAGAAAAAGGCGCATGATCGGCGTTGCTTTATGAGAGGGCAACAAGCGCCGAATGACAACAAAGCATAAGAAGCAAAACGGCTCCCCGCTTTGTGCGGGG
>JAZSRK010000113.1:0-12796 GCA_045538465.1 Candidatus Limiplasma sp.
CGTTGAGCCGAAGGCGACAAGCCCCAACAGCCAACCCTCTCCGGCTTCACTACGTTCAGCCAGCTCTCCCAAAGGGAGAGGCAAGTGGGGGACACGGGCAGGCGTTCACGCCGAAGGCGGGAAGCCTCCACACCCGACCCCCGCTAAGCGGTGCCCGCCCGCAGCATAGCGAGGACGGGCACTCACGCAAGCGGCGGGGGGTAGGGAAGGGACCCTACCCCTTTAAGCCGCGGAACTATTGTCCACATCCTTGGGCGAACGCCCGCCCCCGCACTCGCGGCGGCGGGCGGACGCCCTTAACGGGGGTTCGTCCCTACCCAATACACATCCTGCCGAGCCGGATACGTATCCCGGCTCACCTTATCTCGGCTGATGAGGGTATCGCCCTGATAGGTGCATAGGAAGGTATCCACCACATAGCCTTCGCGGCCTTTGGTGGCGAGCTTCTGCTCATCCACATAGAAGGCATGCTCGCCGGTCTCGTCCTCTTTCAGCTTGGGCTCCTCCGGCTTGGGGATCACTTCCACGGTCTCGCTTTCCAGCTTGTAGTGCACGTCGTCCAGCGCAGGGCCGTAGATGCGCACTTCACACAGCAGGCTGCGGCGGTTGGAGCCGCTTTCCACCACGTGGGCGGCAATAAAGATTCGCCCGCCGCTTTCGTTGCGGAAGGTAAAGTCCACCTCTCGGCCGCGGGTGTCGCTAACGGTGGCATCCATGCCGAGGCTGGTGTAGTTGACGGGGTTGGAGTGGGCTTCGCGGTCGGTAATGGTCATGCCGCTTTGGATGGCGGCCAGATATACGGTGGTGCTGGCTTGGCATACACCGCCGCCCACACCCATCACCTCTTCGCCGTAGGCATACTCAATGGCTTGGAAGAAGCCGTTTTCCATACTGCGGCGGCCGACGAATTTGTTAAAGGAGAACTTGTCGCCGTGGGCGATGCTCTTGCCGTTGATCTTGGAAAAAGCAACACGGATGTTGTTGGTACGATCCTCGGTGGAGCTGGAAGAAATGGGAGTAACAGCACGGCAGCGCAGGGTGACGGTCTTTTGCAGATCGGCCACGGTCACGTTGGGCGCAATGGGCGTTATCTGCAGAAGGATCTCGCCGCTTTCCAGCGTGGATACCATCTGGAGGATCTGCCCTTTAACAGCATCCACATCCAGCCACTGCCCCCATACCTCCTGCTGGAAGGTGAAGGGGTTGACGAAGTCATCCGGGTTAAAGGAGAGGATGACCGCATCCTGCGGGGCGCGGTAGGCGTTGGTCTGCAAGGTGTTCAGAATGGTATCGATGGGGCTGGTGTTTGCGCTTTGCTGGGCAGAGGTAAAGTGGTATTCGGTGGTGCTGGCCACAGCGATGGCTTCCATCAGCGCCTTTTCAGGCACCTGTCCGTTGGCATCGGGGGTATGCCCGATGGCCCAAGCCTGCTGCAAGGCGTTGGTGGGGTCGAAGGAAATGCCCAGCATATCAGCGGTAATGTCTTTGTAGCTGCCGTTCTCGTTTTTCAGGCGCACATACCAGCCGGATTGCTTGTCTCGCGCCTGTGCCCAAACGGCATCGCTGCCTTCTTGAAAGGTCATCTCTGCCAGACAGATGCCGTCTACGTATACATTGGGCAAAAAGCGGGTGGCATAGTAGTCGGCAGAGTCCCGGCTGACGGCGACTGTACCCGGCGTGTTGCCGCCGGGGGTGGGACCGCCGCCTTGGTTGGAGTTAGCGCCAGTCACCAGCAGGAAAATACCGGCAATGGCGGCAAGGGTAATGCCCAAAATAAGATAATTGCGAAGATTGAAAGCCGCCCCGCTGGAGGCGGTGTTTTTAGCACCCTTGGCGGTTTTGGGGCTCTTGGCGGGCTTGCGGGGTTTGGCAGGGGGTTGGGGCTGCGGGGGGTGATACCCTGCGCCGTAGCTCATCTGACCCTGATAGGGTTGTTGGGAATAGGCCTGCTGCGCATAGTTTTGCTGAGGCTCAGCCTGCTGTTGCGGGTAGGGCTGCTGTGCATAGGCCTGCTGGGGCTCCGGTTGCTGGGGTGCGTAGTAGCTCTGCTGGGGCTCGGCCTGTTGCTGCGGGTAGGCCTGCTGTGCATAGCTCTGCTGAAGCTCTGGCTGCTGCTGTGCATAGTAGCCCTGCTGGTAATAGCCCTGCTGGTCTTGGTAGGGGTATTGGGGCTGCTGATAGTAGCCGTTTTGGGCAGGGGCTTGGTAAGCGCCGCCCCCAGCATAGTTGGCGTAGCCATTGCCGTATGCACCGGGTTGCTCCGCTTGGTGCCCCATGCTGCTGGCGGCATGGCTGTAGCCGCCCTGCTGTGCGGGTGCGGCGGGCGGAGTGGTTTCGGTCTGGGTACGGCTGCGGGTGCGGCGGCGGGGGGTCTGTCCGCTGGCTGACCCTTCGGGATAGCCCTGCTGATACATGAAAAACGGCTCCTTTGGTAGCGAATAAAAGCGAAGGATACGATGGGTCGGTTTAGGCCATGGCTCGTGGCGGGCACAGGCGGTGCCTATGCGGGGTTTATGCTTTGGCCTGTATGGCGCTGAGCAGCATGTCCAGATCCCCTTGGGGATCTTTCCAGCCGGAGGGCATGCGCCCCATGCGGGTGCAGCAGTCAGGGTCGCCATGGTAGTCGCTGCCGCCGGTCACCAACAGGCCAAGGGAACGGGCCATGCTATCCAGTAAGGGGGCTTGCTGACGGGATGCGGAGGGATGGTAGGCTTCCAGCCCGGCAAGGCCTTCGTCCATCAGCGAGGTGACCAGCGCCCTGAGGGCTTGCAGGTCGGTATTCAGGCGGCAGGGATGCGCCAGCACAACGGTGGCGCCGGCATCGGCCAACAGGCGCACGCCATCGGCGATGGACATGTACCGGCGGGCAATGTAGGCGCATTTGCCCCGGGCCAAGTACCGGTCAAAGGCTTGCTGCATGGTGTTGACAACGCCCATATCGCAAAGGGCGCGTGCAATGTGCGCCCGACCGGTGCCGGGGCGGGTCAGCTCCTCTTCTACATGGGTGCAGAAGCGAATGCCTTGCTTGCGCAGAAGGCAGATCATCCGTTTGGAGCGCTGCGCCCGTTCTTCCTGCATTTCTTCAAGGGCACAGAGCAGCTTCTCATCCTGATGGTCGATGCCAAAGCCCAGCAAATGGGCGTGCCCGCCGTCGCCTGTGCTCAGTTCAATGGAGGGCAGGTATCGAAGCGGCGGGCTGTCGGGGCAGCACTCTGCCTCCTGACGGATGATCTCCAGCATGAGGGGCACGCCCGCTACGGTATCGTGGTCGCTGAGGGCGAAGGCGGTGAGGCCTTCTGCCATGGCGCGGGCGTACAGCTCCTGCGGTGTAAGCAATCCGTCGGAGATGGTGCTGTGAATATGCAGATCGATGGGATATTGTATGCTCATGCCTGACCGTCCGTATCGTCGTCGGGTTCGGCAGGGGCTTCGGTTTCGGCGGTGGGTTTCAGGCTGCGCTCAAACTCGGCCCAGCGGTCGTCCATCCGGCGGCGGAAATCCGTATGGGTGGTCTGCGGCTCGCTTTCGGCAGCGGCGCTTTCCGGTTCGCTCTGGTTGGGCGCCACCTTCTCGGCCTCGGTCTTGGGGGGCAGTTCCTCGCCCCGCATCACGGCTTCAAACTCGGTGCGGTTCAGGGTGTCCCGATCCAGCAGAGCCTCGGCGACGGCGTTCAGCCTATCCTGGTGCTGGGTGAGCAGCTCGCAGGCACGGTTGTAGCACAGGTCGATAATGCGCTTTACTTCGGTATCGATAGCGGCGGCAGACTGCTCGCTGTATTCGCGGCTCTGGCCAAATTCCATACCCACGAACACTTCCTGGTCGCTGCCCAGATACATGGTACCGATGGCATCGCTCATGCCCCACTGGGTCACCATGCGGCGGGCCAACTCGGTGGCGCGCTTGATATCGCTGCTGGCACCGGTGGAGATATCCTCCAAGGAGATGCGCTCGGCAGCGTGGCCGCCCAGCATCATGGTGATGCGGCTGAGCAGCTCGTTGCGGCGGTAGCCGTCGTTTTCCTCGCTGGGCAGGCTGAGGGTATAGCCGCCCGCCTGACCACGGGGCACGATGGTGACCAAGTGCACATCATCGCAATCGGGCAACAGGTGGGAGATGACTGCATGGCCGCCCTCGTGGTAGGCTGTCAGCTTGCGGTCTTTCTCAGTTACCTTGTGGCTGCGCTTTTCGGGGCCCATCTGCACACGGCTGACGGCATCCACCAGCTCCTGCTGGGAGATAACCTTCTTGCGGCGGCGAACAGCCAGCAGAGCGCCTTCGTTCATCACGTTTTCCAGATCGGCACCGCTGGAGAAGGGCATGCGCTTGGCGATGTTTTCCAAGTCCACGTTCTCAGCCAGCTTCTTGCCCCGGCTGTGCACTTTGAGGATCTCCACACGGCCTTCCAAGTCGGGATAGTTGACGGTGACCTGACGGTCGAAACGGCCGGGGCGCAGCAGAGCGGGGTCGAGGATATCCCGGCGGTTGGTGGCAGCCATGACGATAACGCCTTCGTTGATGGCGAAGCCGTCCATTTCCACCAGCAGCTGGTTCAGGGTCTGTTCACGCTCGTCGTGACCGCCGCCCAGACCAGCACCACGGTGGCGGCCTACAGCGTCGATCTCGTCGATAAACACGATGGAGGGAGCGTTCTTCTTGGCTTCGGCAAACAGGTCACGCACACGGCTGGCACCTACGCCCACGAACATTTCCACAAAGTCGGAGCCGGAAATGCTGAAAAACGGGGCTTTGGCTTCGCCTGCCACGGCCTTGGCCAGCAGGGTCTTACCGGTACCGGGAGGGCCCACCAGCAAAACGCCCTTGGGGATGCGGGCGCCCATGTCGGTATAGGCCTTGGGGTTTTTGAGGAAGTCCACCATCTCTTGCAGTTCTTCCTTCTCTTCCTTGCAGCCGGCCACATCCGCAAAGGTGATCTGGTTCTTGCTGGGGTCGCTTACCCGGGCACGGCTCTTGCCAAAGTTCATCACCTTGCTGTTGCCGCCGCTGGAACGGGCCATAAAGAAATACAGGAAGCCCATGGTGATCAGCGTCATAATGATGAAGGGCAGCATATCCACATACCAAGGGATCTGCACCGGGGCGCGATAGATCACCTCGAAGGGCAGGTCGCTGACGCTTACCTCTTCAAGGGTCTTGCCGTTTTTGGTGGCAGTCATCTGGCGGGCGGTGTCGATAAAATCCTCGCCGATGGTGGTTTCAAAGTCGTGTCCATTTTCCGGAAAATCCTTGTCAGCGGTAACGGAGTTGTTGCGGTACAGACCCACCAGCGAATTGTTGCGGATGGCGACCGCCTTTACGTTATCCTCCCGAATGGCGTTGAGCAGCTCCGGGTACTCGATGCGGGGGTCTCTTGCGGGGCCCATGGCATTGTTCAGCACCAGAGCAATGATGATGAAGCATCCGATCAATACCAAATAGCCCATCATCCCACGTTGTTTTCTCATCTGCTGCAAATCCTCCTTGCGGCCTATGCGCCGCTGTCTGTTGACGGGGGGCTGAGATCGATGCCCATCCGTCAATTTTTCCATAGCAAAATAAACCGTGCAAACACGGCTTTTTCATTATAGCATAGGATGAGGCGAAAACAAAGGATTTTTCTTGAATTTACATAGCGGACATATGTGGCAGGAGCCTTGCAAGGTTTGGCGGCCGCTGCCTTCGCTGCCAGTCGCCAAAGCAGACGGAACATCATCTCCGCAGGAAGGAATATGGGAGGCTTTTCGTGAATTGAGATAGAGAGGGGAACTTTTTTCGCTGCCCCTCACCATGAAACGATGGAGGGTTTTATGTTTCAACATCTCAGAACCTACGACCAGCGCCGTTTTATCGACCAGCCGCCTACGGAGGCAGATCTGCTGATCTTTGCCACCATGGCCTATTGCCCCATGGAGCGGCTGGGCGGCAGCGGCTATGGTTGGCCCCTGAGCCTGACCACCAATGTGCTCTTTCCGGCTGCGGCCCAGCACGATGAAAGACCCCTTGCGCGCAAACGCCGCCAGTTGTGGACGGCCGCCAGCCAGACCACCCGTTTCGGGGAGTGCAAGTTTGGCGGCTTCCGGGCGCATTTCGACCCGGAGAAGCAGCGGCAGTTTGCCGCCTGCGCCTTTCGCATCGCGCCCCAGACCGGTGTGATCGCCTTTCGCGGCACCGATGCCACCCTCGTGGGCTGGAAGGAGGATCTGAACCTTTCCTTCGAATCGCCCGTGCCTGCCCAGCAGGATGCTGCCCGCTTCCTGAACGATATGCTGGCGCAGTATTCCCATGCCTATGTGGTGGGGCACAGCAAGGGCGGCAATCTGGCGCTGTTTGCAGCGGCCCGGTGCAACCCGGCCTTGCAGGGGCGCATTATCCGGGTGATCAATTTCGATGGGCCGGGCTTGGATGAAAGTACCCGCAACAGCCCGGGTTATGCAGCCTTGGGCGATCGGCTCACCACCTATGTACCGCAGGATGCGGTGGTGGGCATGCTGCTCAACGGCGGCGAGCCGTATACCGTCATCCGTTCAGAGGGCAGCGGGCTGATACAGCATGATAATTTCTTGTGGCAGATAAGCGGCGGTTCGCTGGTGCCGGTAGATGGCCTCACCCAGCAAAGCCGCTACGCCAGCGAGACCTTGCGCACCTTTCTGGCCAGCCTTTCCATCCCCCAGCGGCGCAATGTGGTGGATGCGCTCTACAGCATTCTTTCTGCCACGGGCGCCAAGAAGGTGTTCCAGATCCCAGCCGGTGCATTGATGCATCTGGATGAGGTACTGGCCGCCACCGTCGGACTGACCGGCGAGCAGCGGCGGGCACTGTTGGGTGCACTGGTCAAGCTGCTGGGGGCAGGCGCTTCTCATCTGGATGTGCTGCTGGGGTTGTGACGGGGCGGCAGACTGTACCCCCGCAGCATTTGACAATCCCGTGCAAACGCAGTAGTATTACCATGTCTATCTTTGTTTGAATACGCACGGCGCAACGGAGGTCTCACGGTATGCAGAAGAAGCACAGGATCCTGATACGGGTGGCTTTGTTTATTGCCGTATTTGCGCTTGTTTTTACGGTGGTCAACCGGTTTTTTCAGCCTGTGTGGGTGCGGTGGGATAACTACAACGCCACCTACGGTTTTTACGAACAGCCCAAGAATACCATCGAAACGCTGGTGCTGGGCGTGAGCGTGGCGGGCACGGGCGTTGTTGCGCCGGAACTCTACAACGAATACGGCATATGCGCCTACCAGATCAGCACCCAGAGCCAGCCCATTGCAGCAGCCTACACTTGGTTGCAGGAGGCCTACCGGCTGCATGGCAATACCCTGAAGACCGTCGTGCTGGATGTTTCCACCCTGCGCCGGGCGCAGGAGGCATCGTTTTTCCATATCGCCACCGATCCTATACGGTTTTCGCCCGTCAAGTACCGCGCCTACCGGGATTTCTTCGGCACGGGCTTCAACGAGACCCTGTCCATGATGGTGCCTCTGTACAACTACCACGACCGCTGGTCGGAGCTTACCGTAGAAGACTTTGACAAGTTCACCTACACCCCCACCCACGGCAGCCGGGGCTATCATTTCATCTATAGCACCTACGAAGAACGCATGGCCAACGGCACCATGGAATACTTCACCCTCAACTTTGATGAAGCCCGCTTGGCCACAGCGCTGGATGAAGAATCTGTGGCCGTGCTGGATCAAATGATCGCCTTCTGCAACGAAAAAGGGCTTACGCTGGTGCTCATCCGCACCCCGGCGCTAAACTGGAGCGAGGAACTGCACGCCCTTGTGCAGCAACTGGCCGATGAAAAGGGACTGGCGTTTCTGGATTTCAACTACGGCTCCTATGCCGAGGAGATCGCCTTTGTGCCGGAGACCGAATCCACCGATCTGGTACACCTGAACTACTACGGCGCATGCAAGGTGACCCACGTGCTTGGCCGCTACCTGCAAGAGGAGCTCAATGCCACCGACGTGCGGGGCGACAAGCGCTACGCCTTTATGCAAACGGAATACGAAGAATTCCGCTATACCACCGATCTGACCCTTCGCCTGCACAACGCTGCCACCGTGACCGATTACCTGACCATTGCCGCCGGGGAAGGGCTTACCGTGCTCATCTCCCTTAAGGATGAAGCCGCTTACGGGCTTACCCAGCAGGAGCGGGATCAGTTTGCCGTTCTGGGGCTGACGGAGCTTTCCAATCTGGTGTACCGCAATGCCTATCTGGGCATTATGCAGGATGGGTATACCATCTACGAAAGCCGAAAGACCGATGCGGATGGCAACACGCCCATCACCCACGCCGATAAACTGGCAAATGGCGCAGCTGCACGGCTGGTCAGCGGTTCCTTCGGCGAGGGCAACCGTTCCTCCATCACCATTCAGGGCGTGGAGCACAGCCAGAATCTGCGCGGCCTGAATATCGTGGTTTACAGCACCCGTTACGACCGGGTGCTCCACACCGCCTGTTTCGATACCAATCAGTCGGGCAGCACCATGTACACCCCCAACCGTTTTGCCAACGATGCCGTAGCCGACTAATACGTATAAAGCTTGAGAAACCAACGAAAAGGAGCTAAACAACATGGAAAAGATTCTGGAGATCCTCAAGTCCATCCGCAGCGATGTAGACTTTGAAAACGAGACCAACCTTGTGGACAATAACATTCTGGATAGCTTCGACATCGTTTCTGTGGTCGCAGAGCTGCAGGATGCCTTTGATGTGACCATTACCGTAGATGACATGGAACCCGAAAACTTTAACAGCGTTCAGGCTATCCACGCTCTGGTGGAGCGTTTGATGGAGGAATAAGAACGAGTTGGCAGGCTGAGCCCCCTTTGCAGGGGGCTTTGTGCGTTGAAAGAGCCGCATGCTGCGAAATTGGTTTGTAACAGACAAAAGGATAATAACACCTGCTTGGGGCTGTCATCAGCAGGCGTTATTATCCTTTTTATTGTGTGTTGAAATTTCGGGTTCTGTATGTCATTGATAACACGATGGAAGAAGCATCGATTTTATGCAAGAGAGATCGTAATTTATGGTTTGAAGTTGCTTCACGCGCTGCCGAGGCGATTACACCGATGGCATCGCAGTGGGCTGCCTGCCATTTGTTTGCAATGGCGCACGCATCCTCTAAGGTGATCTTCTCTGGGTTTTGAATGGTTACCATTGCTCCGCTTTCGGTTACGTGGGAAACGCGCGCCTCCTGCCGCAGGGTGAGGGCCTGCCGGGTCTCCGGGGCGGTAAGGTAACCGGTCACACGCCCGCGGCCTACCATGGCGCAGCCGATGTACTCCACCGGGTTGCCGCCCTTCCGGGGCATGGCCCCGGCGGTCAGGTCATCGGGTAAGGGCCATGCAGGAGGCGGTTCGCCGATGGCGATGCTGCTGCCAGAAGCAAAGACCGGCTGGGTGCCTTTCTCCCCGCCTGTTTCGCCTTGGGACGGCTGGCTGCTTGGTGCATCGGCGCTGTTCAGGGCGCACACCCCCAGCAGTGGATCCCGATAGCCGGTGGATAGCATGCCCACGATGTCGTAAAGGGTCTCCGGTGGGGTGAGTCGTTCCTGCCTCAGCCTTGCGAAGAGCTGATCCAGGTAGGTGCTCAGACGCACGCCCAGATCGGGCTGTTGGGCAGCCATGGTCTGGGCAGCGTTGCCCATACAGACCATTACAGCTGCATGAGGGTTGATGGTGCTTAGCCGGATAAGGGGTGCAAGCAGGCTGGATAGCTCCTCCTGCTCTGCCAGATGGCTGCTGATGAGGCACAGCCTGAGCTGCCCGAAATGCAAGGGGTATGGCATGGAAGCGCCCAAGATCTCCAGCGCTTGTTCAAAGCTGTCGCCAGCGGCAATGAACAGCGCTGTATCGCCGCTCTGATCGGCTGCCATGCCGCTTACCTGCACCGCCAGCTGTAAGCGCCCATCCGGCAGCCTGTCCAGACTCATGCACAGGGGAAAGATCTGCTTTTCGCCGGAGGAGGTGCTGCAGCCGGTGGTCAGCACCAAAAGGCACAATAGCAACAGAGAAAGCCAGCTTTTGCGCTTTTTTGAAAAACGGGCGTACCGGGTATGTGCAGGGGATGCCATCGCATCGCCGCCTTTCCGCAGGGTGTGGGGAGGTCATGCAGCGGTTTGTCTGCCCCGGCGCTGCACCATCCGCTGGCGCAGCGCTGAGACCGCTGCACAGGCCGCCCATAGCAAAAGCCGCCATGGCAGCAGCTTTTGCAGCAGTTCTTGCAAGGGCAGCGCTGGTACCCATAGAAGAACCGCCGCTGTCAAGGCCAGCAAGATAATGGCCGCCGCCTCCGGGAAGCGGGGAAAGATGCGCCCAGTCAGCCTTGCGGCGCTTGCGAGCAGGATGCAGAAGGCCGCCATCAGCGCCAGCAGCCAGTACAGCGCCCAAAGCCCGCTCAGCAGGGAGCTGCCGCCAGCACGCCCCACCCATAACAGGCGCAGCCCCAGCCGAGCCTCCTGTGTAAGCAGCCATGCGGCGCTGGAGCATAGCGCCAAGGCCAGAAGACAGGTAAGGCTCAGAGGACAAAGCACATATTGCCATGTGCTGGGTGGTTTGATCCCAGCGGTTTGCACCGGTGCTTCCCCCGGCACAAGAAACACAAGCCCGATCGCCCAAAGGGAGCCAAGCCCGGCAGCAGCCGCGTTGGCGGTAGTCTGCCAGCCTTGCCCCATCAGGGGATACAGCTGCTCTGTGCCTTGGTTTTTCAGCCCGTGCACCAGCACCCAAACGGCGATCAGCGGCATAAACCAGCGCCACAGGCTGATGCCGTAAGCCGTGCCGTTGCGCCGCCCCAGCAGCACCCCGGCCGTCAGCACAAGGGGCAGCCATACCCGCAGGATCCCCGGCGGGTAGGAGGGCATCAGCTGTTCTTGCAAGCATAGCAGCCCATGGAGCACCCAGATGGCATCCAATAGAAAGCAGGGCAACAGCAGCAGCCATTCCCACGGGCGAAAAGGGGTGCATATTTCGCTGCCCCAAATTTTTCGGCTGAGCCCCCACACCCCCAGACCGGCCGGTATGAGCAGCAGCGCTGCTTGCCACAGGGTACGTTCTGCTGCGGCGATGCCTGTCAGGCTTGCCCACAGCATGCTGTTTACCAGCAGCACAAGCCCGATGCAGCGCCGCCAAGCGATGGCGGTACCCGCAGCACGGGCGATCGCGATCCGCTTTGGGTCGGTAGCTTCCGTACGGGTCTGCAAAAGCCGTTTTACCCGCCCTTTGAAGCGCTGTATCCACCTCAGCATGGCGCTTCACCTCCCCTTGTAACGTTGGTCACCATCGCCGCATTTTGTAGGCGGAGCGTTTCACGTGAAACGACGCCTCCCCCCGAAGCCGCTGCCGGTAGACCGGCGAACGCCATACCAGATCGGGGTTGTGGGGACGCTTTGGTGCTGTTGGGGCCAGATAGGGCAGACCCAAACTTTCCATGCCGCCTACCCAGCAGCAGAGCAATAGCAAAGCAGCCAGCAAACCGCCTGCGCCGGTGAGCCCGGCCACGGACACCAGCAGCAGTTGCGCCATGCGGAAAGCAAAAGCCAGCGAATAATCCGGCAGTGCAAAGCTGCCAAGCCCGCTCAAGGCTACCGTGATCAGCAAAAGCGGGCTGACCAGCTGCGCTTCCACCGCCGCAGTGCCGAGGATCAGTGTGCTGACCAGCCCCAGAGACGAACCCATCAGCTCCGGTGCACGGGTGCCGCTTTCGTTGATCAGGTCAAATAACAGCAAAAGCAGCATGGCCTCGCCATACATGCTGATGGGCAGCACCGTGCGGCTTTGCATGATGCTGGTCAGCAATGTCATAGGCAACAGGGAGGGATGAAAGGTATAGATGCACACGAACAGCGCCGGGGCCAGCAGCGCCGCCGCCGCACCGGCCAAGCGCAAAAGCCGCATGGCGGTGCCGTACTGCCAGCGCATGTTGCTGTCGTCGGGGGCATGGCACAGATGCCACAGGGTAATGGGCATCACCAGCGCCCGGGGGCTGCCGTCCAGCAGCACAACGGCCTGGCCCTCCAAAAGAAAGCTGACCACCCGGTCGGGGCGCTCTGTCAGCACCGCCTGCGGCAGAGGTGCCATGGGGTCATCTTCCAATAGCTGTTCCAGCACGCCGATGGACGTAACGGTATCCAGATTTGTTCCGCTCAGGCGTTCTGTAAGCCGCTGCACGGTTTGCGCAGGGCATATATCCGCCAGATAGCATACCGCCAACTGCCGGGTGATCTCTGTGCCCACCGGGTGCATGGTGACCATCAGCTTTTCGGTATTCAGCGTGCGGTGCAGAAGGGTCAGGTTATCCCGCAGAACTTCGTTGAAGGCCTCATGCGGGCCAATGACCACCCGCTCGTTGACCGGCTTGTTGACAGGGCGGTGCACATAGCCCCGCATGTCGATAACCAAGGCCTCCGGGCAGCCATCCAGCAGTACGAGGCATTGCCCCCGGAGCAGTTCGGTCAGTGCCGCACTTGGGCTTGGTTCTGTCTTGGCTTCCAGCGCAGTGATGCAGCGCTCCACGGCGTATCTGCACAGGTCAAAGGGCATCGGCTGGGGCACAGGCGCTTCCATCAGCGGGCGCAGGATATGCTGCGCCACATCGCCGCCATCGGCCATACCGTCGATGCAATACAGGCACGCGGCTGTCTTCAGCGCCGTAAAAGGGCGTATGACCAAGTCGTTGTTGGTTTTCGGGTCGATGAATCGTTCGATCATGCGCTGGTTGTGGCGCAGGGAGAGGGAGAACTGTTTTTCGAGAGGAGTCGGCAAATAGGAATCACCTCCGATGGGGGGATAAGA
>JAZSRK010000043.1:0-9232 GCA_045538465.1 Candidatus Limiplasma sp.
GATCTACCATTCTTTGCCTCTGTATCTGGATGCCGATGCCCGGGATGCGGCATGCATTCAGGCAGCATACGATATGCCAGCAACGCTGGCAGCAGAGGGAGACTATGGCACTGCTGCTGAAATAATGGGTGATTTTGCTGAATACATGAAAGATAAACGAGCAGGATCGGAAGTCTATACGGATGCCTTGAATTGGAAGGAGTACTACAACGCATGCGCTATAGAAGCCGATGGTGAGTACGTAAAGGCAGCGCGGATCTTTGACGACCTTGATGGCTTTGGCGATGCTGCTCAGCGTTCGATGGCTGCATATCAAACAGTTTATACCGCTGCGGAGGCTGCGCTGGCGGCTGGCGACCCTTATACAGCATATGTGCTGTTTGGTTCTATGCCGGAATATTTTATTAGCGCCGACCGTGCCGAAGAAAGCGCCTACCTCTATGGCGAAAAACTGCTTGCTGAGGGTAACTATGCAGATGCACGGTCTATCTTTGCTCGTGTCGAATCGTATAGTGATGCAAGCGAACGTATCAAGGAATGTTGGTATGATGAAGGGGAAGCGTACCTTGCAGCAGAAGAACCTGACTATGCAGCCGCTAAAGCTGCTTTCATTGAAGCGGGTGACTATAGCGACGCTGCAGAACGCATTAAAGAATGTTGGTATCTGATCGGCGATGCCCAATTGAATGCCACCAAGCCCGATTACAAAGCAGCAAAGACCGCCTTTGAAAACGCCGGCGACTACAGCGATGCAGCCACTC
Organism: Candidatus Limiplasma sp.; assembly: GCA_045538465.1. GTDB lineage: Bacteria > Bacillota > Clostridia > Christensenellales > Aristaeellaceae > Limiplasma. The sequence goes on from JAZSRK010000043.1 coordinate 762, forward strand.
GCTACGCTGCCTATTGGTACGCCCAAGGCGAAGCGTACCTTGCAGCAGAAGAACCTGACTATGAAGCCGCCAAAGCCGCCTTCACCGAAGCGGGCGACTACAGCGATGCCGCCGAATATGCCGCCTATGGTTGCGACTATCTAAAAGCCCAAGATCTGATGGCTGCCGGGGATTATGCAAGTGCTTATAGCATCTACCTGACCCTGAAAGGCTACAAGGATGTTGACACCCTGCTTTCGACCGACGAGAATCTGAAAGCAGCACGCGACGCGAAGTTTGCTGTAGGCAACTATGTTACCTTCGGCAGCTATCCGCAGACCGCAGCCGGTACGGATGATACTCCCATTGAGTGGCTTGTATTGGCGCGGGATGGCAACAAGGCATTGCTCATCAGCCGGTACGGATTGGATTGCCAACAGTACCATGAAGATCGGGAGAGTATCACGTGGGAAAATTGTACTTTGCGCACATGGCTGAATCACACATTTATCAACAAGGCATTCAGTGCACAGGAACAGACCGGCATTCTGACCACCTATGTGGCAGCCCAGAAGAATCCCGAATACAGTGCTAATCCCGGTAACGATACGCAGGACAAGATATTTCTGTTGAGCATAACAGAGGCACAAACATATTTCCAAAGCGATGAGGCACGGGAATGCAAGCCGACTGCTTATGCGGTACAGCAAGGTGCTGATGCGGTACAGCAAGGTGCTTATGAAAGCACCAGCAGTTCCACGAAGGGGAACTGCTGGTGGTGGCTCCGGTCGCCCTGCCACCATCAAGGCGCAGCCGCCTTCGTGGATATCGGTGGCGCCCCCTATCATGAAGGCACCCACGTCTACTTCGGTTACCTCGCCGTTCGCCCCGCTTTGTGGATCGATTTGGATTCTGGCATCTTCTAATCTGTCATCGTCCATTCTTGCGCCGTAGGCGCGATCTTGGGGTTGTCTCAAAATACAATTGGGAGAAATAAAAAGGCATGGAATGTTGCTCATCCGGCAGCATTCCATGCCTTTTTTGACAGTCTTTCATGATAAATTGGTAATAACTTCTTGTTTTGAGACAGTCCCGTTCGCTTGCTTATGCTATTATGTTCGGGAAAATGGAGCAAAGCTGCCGGAAGATTTGTTGACGATCAGCGTAAAGGCGGCTTGCAGGCGGGGATCTTTGGCATCCACACCTTCGGGCAGGGGGGATACCACGACCAGCGGGTAGCAGGCAGGGTCGCCGTTTTCTTGCAGTTTGTTCAGAGCGATCCGATTATGAAGAAGGCCGAAAAGACGCCATGTAACGATGAATAGAATGATCCCGATCACAATGGCAGGCAGCTGTGGCGTATCCATAATAAAGCGGCCCACTTTGTTCAGGAAAGAAGAGCGCCTTAGATAGAGACCGAGCCGCCGACCATAGGGAAGCAGCAGATAGATCGATAGTGCTGCTATGATCAGGCTGGCCAGAAAGCGCAGCAGGGTGGAGCACTGCCAAGGCTGCTTTTTGCCGCAAGAGGGGCATTTGCCAGGGGCCGTCAGCTTCAGATAGTTTTTGTGAGCGTTCACATCGCTGGACATTTTGGCAAAGTTCTTCTCGACCGCGTTTGATGCCATCTCGCTGGCTTTTTCTGCTGCTTTCGTGTTGCTAAAACCGGCACTGGATTCGGCAACTGAGACCATTTGGGCTGCTTGTGCATGCAGGTTGCCGCAGTGGATGCATTTCCAGGCACAGTAGTAGGTCTTGGTAACGGTGGCTCTCATCGCCATGGAATTGTCCCCCTTCGTGTGTTGTTTGCTTGTGGTTCAAGAGTGTAGTATGCGTTTGCCCAAATTGCCGCGGTGGGCTGAAAATTATTGTTTGAAGATCGACTGCACAAACGGCATTACATGAGTTTCCCAAAGCTGTTTGGCTGCGCTGAGCAGCGGTGCGCCATAACCGCTGAACCACAGGAATACGCCCGTGGCGATCAGCATCAAAGGCAACAGCACCAGCGCAACAGGGAAGCGGCGTTTGGGCTTGTCCGGCGGCAGCATGAATGGGGAGATCGGCGCAGGAATGGGCATGGTGTCGGTATCCATGCAATCTTCTTCGCCTTCGTCCTCATCCTCTTCCGTGGGCTGGGAAGGATCCAGCAGGGGCTGCATAAAATCGGCATCCCATTGGGACTGCTGGGGTAGGGGCGGCAGATCGGCAGGCTGAGGGGCGGGTTCATCGAGGTTTGCAAACAAGGGCTCGCACGGTTCCTGCTCTGCCTGTACAGTGGGTTCCGGTGCAGCTTGCACGGGTGATACGGTCTCTTGCTGAAGGGCGTACCAATCCACATCGTTCGGCTGCTGGGTGCGCATGAGCACTGTGCGGCGATGGGGGAATGCACTTTCTTGAGAGGCTTCCTCTGCCAGCAAGGGGTCGGTGAGGGGAGCGGCATCCGGCAGGCGGGAGGCAAAGGCGTAGGTGGTTTGAGGTGCAGGCTCGGCAGCCGGTGCGGCTTCGCTGTACTGTACCATGGGCAGGCGATGGGGCTGAGCGGGCTGCGGGGGGATAGCAGCTTTCGGCGCTTCGGGCTCGGGCTGCAATACGCCGGTGGATTGGCGATAGAAAAACTCCGTGGGCAGATAGCTGGCGGACGGCATCGCCGTTTCCTGAGAGGGATGAGAGGCCTCCTGGCGTGCGGTGTGTATTTGAGCCACCGTGCTGCGCATGGCTTGCTCTATTGGGTTTTCGCTGGTTGGCGTAGAAACAGGCGTACTGATAGGTTCAGCGGGCGCAGAAGGCACAGGCGCAGCTGGCCGCTGGGCAGAAATGGCAGCTTTTGCTCTGGCGGCATAGATGGCCTCGTTCTGGTCGGGCTCGTTGGGGGTGTATGTGCCCACAGGCTCGGTCGTGCGCCGGGAAGGGTCTTTGCGCACCAGCTGTTGGGCAGACAGGGGACGCATCCACGGGCTGCCGCCGGAAACTGTGCGTTGGTCTGACATGGGGAGGGGCCCTTTCGTTCTTTGGTAAGTGTAACGGTCAAAATGATCAGTTGCGATTGTATTATAGCATAGATGATGCGGGAATACAACGCTCTATTGCTGAAGGAACAAAAACGAATGAAAAAAGCCGCACGCTTGGTGCGGCAAGGGATCGTTTTGCGAAACGGCGTGTTACTTGGAGACCTTTCGAACGCCCAAGGTATCCAGATGCTCAGCAATGGTTTCGTAGGATATCAGACCGTTGTAGCCGGAGCTGGGGCTGCCGAACCGGTCGAGCAGCAGTACATTGGGGAAGCTGTCTACCCCCAAAGGCCGGCACAGTTGGTCGCCTTCGTCGGCATAGAGGATGACATTCTCCAGCCCGTACTGCTTGCGGATGCGCTCCAAGGCGCTTTCGCCGTCGCCGTCGCAGGACAGGATGACAAAAATGCTAAGACCATTGGGGTCGTAGTCGTTGGCGATGTTGTTCCACATGGTAAGCTGGGAGAGGCTGTCGCCGCTGGTGGTGGAGCAGAAATACAGCACCAATACCTTGCCCCGGTGCTGGGCAAGGTCGAGCTGAGATAGGTCGGAGATATAGTCGGTCACATCGAACTGGTAGGTTTCTTCTTGGGCAAACGCTGCGCAGGCGCACAGAAGGAGAACAACAGTTGTTAGCAGACAAGCAATACGCTTAAGGGTCATGCGATTTCCCTTCTTTCGGCAAAAGATGTATAGATGAACAAAGCACATCATACGGTAATTATTATCATATCATGATTGGGGCAAAAAGAAAAGTATTGCAGACAGAAAAAATATGTAAATGAATGTTGGGAGGTTTCAAATTGCATTTTTACGGTACACAGTACAAATATGGAAGGGAATGGGGTTTACCTGAAAAACCTACTGTGCTATAATTGTCATCAACTTCTTTGCAGGCTGCGAAGCCATCGGCAAAGAAGGGTACAAATGCAAGATGAGATATTCATCCATTCATTTTGAAACCCGGGAAAGGGAGGAAAAAACCATATGCCGCTTGGAATTTCCAACAATTGCAGAAACATTGCACCGTCCGCTACCTTGGCGATGGATGCCAAAGCCAAAGCTATGCGAGCTGCCGGTGTGGATGTGATCGGCTTTGCAGCAGGTGAGCCGGATTTTGATACGCCCCTTGCTGTGCGGGATGCCATGAAGGACGCTCTTGACCGGGGCATGACACGCTACACCGCATCTGCCGGTACCCCCGAATTGCGGGAGGCCATCGCCGCCCGGCTGAAGGAAGACCACGGCCTGAGCTACGGCCAGAACCAGATCATCGTTACCAACGGCGCAAAGCACGCCTTGTATACCGCCTTCCAGAGCCTGTGCAGCGAGGAGGATGAGGTGATCATCCCCACTCCGTGCTGGGTGAGCTACCCGGAGATGGTGCGCATGGCTGGCGGCAAAAGCGTGCTGGTGGAGTGCCCGGAGGAGAACGGCTTCCTGCCTGCGATCGCTGATATCAAAGCTGTGGTCACCGAGAAGACCAAGGCTTTTGTGCTTACCAACCCCTCCAACCCCAACGGCTCCATTTGGGATGAGGAACGTCTGCGGGCGCTGGTGCAGCTGGCGGTGGAGAAGCAGTTCTACATTATTGCCGATGAGATCTACGAAAAGCTGGTCTACGGCGCTGCCAAGCATGTGGCCGTAGCTACCCTGAGCCCGGAAGCCTACACCCACACCATTTTGGTGGGCGGCGTAAGCAAATCCTACGCAATGACGGGTCTGCGCATCGGCTTTGCCGCCGGCCCGGCCGATGTGATCTCCGGTATGGTCAACTACCAGAGCCAGTCCACCTCAGCCCCCAACAGCGCAGCCCAGCACGCTGCCGCCGTGGCCTACACCATGGATCAGACCTGCGTGGAGGAAATGCGCCAACAGTTTGAAAAACGGCGTGATTACATCGTTCAGCGCATCAATGCCATTCCCGGTGTAAGTTGTAGGATGCCAGACGGCGCATTTTATGTTATGATGAATATACAGCAGCTGATGGGCAAGCGCTACGGCGATCAAGTGATCGGGAACAGTAACGATTTTGCTCTGTGCCTGTTGGAAAACGCCCATGTGGCCATTGTGCCGGGTCATGCGTTTTTGGCGGAAGGCTTCTGCCGCCTGAGCTACGCCACCGGCATGGAAAACATCGAAAAAGGCATGGATCGTATTGAAGCCTTTGTGAAGGAGTTGACTTAAGTGTTAGAATTTAGCCCCAGCACCAACCTGTTGATGCAGTCCAAGTATAAGTACGAATTGCAGGATGTAGAGGAGCCTAACCTGTACCGGGAATTGTTCGATTACAAGGCGATTCCCAAGGTGGCTTTCAACAACCGTGTTGTGCCCGTCAATATGCCCAAGGACATCTGGATGACGGATACCACCTTCCGCGATGGTCAGCAGAGCGTCAGCCCCTTTACCCCCAAGCAGATCGAGCATCTGTTCAAGCTGGAAAGCCGTCTGGGCGGCCCCAAGGGTTTGGTGCGCCAAAGCGAGTTTTTCCTCTATACCGATAAGGATCGGGAGGCGCTGGAGCGCTGCCAGAACCTGGGGCTCCAGTTCCCGGAGATTACCACGTGGATCCGTGCCAACGAGAAGGATTTTGAGCTGGTAAAGGCCGCTGGTGTACGGGAGACTGGTATTCTGGTCTCTTGCAGCGATTACCACATCTTCAAAAAGATGCACCTGACCCGCAGTCAGGCCTTGGAGAAGTATCTGGGCATCATCAAGAAGGCGTTGGATAAGGGCATCGTGCCCCGCTGCCACTTTGAGGATATCACCCGTGCCGACTTCTACGGCTTTGTGCTGCCCTTTGCCGAGCAGCTGATGAACCTGAGCAACGAAAGCGGTATCCCCATCAAGGTGCGTGCCTGCGATACCATGGGCTACGGCGTGCATTATCCCGGCGCCGCCCTGCCCCGCAGCGTCCCCGGCATCATCTACGGTCTCAACCACTATGCTCAGATCCCCTCCGAGCAGCTGGAATGGCATGGCCATAACGATTTCTACAAGGTAGTCACCAACGCCGGTACCGCTTGGCTCTACGGCTGCGCCAGCATCAACTGCTCGCTGCTGGGCATCGGTGAGCGCACCGGCAACTGCCCCTTGGAGGCCATGGCGGTAGAGTACACCTCTCTGCGCGGCACCACCGACGGCATGGATCTGACCGCCATTACCGAGATCGCCGAGTACATGGAGCGGGAGATCGGCATTGAGATCAGCCCCCGCCAGCCCTTCGTAGGCCGTCACTTCAACGTGACCCGTGCGGGCATCCATGCCGATGGCATGCTCAAGGATGAGGAGATCTACAACATCTTCGATACCGCAACCATCCTCAACCGTCCCGCCTCCGTGGCCGTGGACAGCCACAGCGGTCTGGCGGGCATCACCCACTGGATGAACAGCTACTTCCGCTTGACCGGCAAGCACACCATGGAAAAGCACGATCCCTTGGTGGCTGCCGTGAAGGAGCAGGTGGATCAGCTGTTTGCAGAGGGCCGCAATACCGTTATGGGCGATGAGGAGCTGGAGATCATGGTGCGCAACGCCGATCAGGATCGTTACGAGCGCTTGTTGTTCCACAAGAGTCGGTAAGCATCACAAAGGTTCATACAAGTAACAAGTACGGGCGATGGCAGGGATAACCAGCCGTCGCCCGTTTGATAAGCGTAACTCGCGAAAGGAGGCAGTCTATGGAAAGAAGGTGGGTACGCATTTTGTTATGGATCGCTGTGATCGCTGTTTGCGGTATGATCTTCTTTTTTTCTGCGCAAAGCGGCGAGGATTCTTCCAAAACCAGCGGCAGGATCGTCAAATGGGTCATTGCCGTGCTGGTAAGCGGTTACGATACCTTGGCCTTAGCAGAACAGCAGCAGATCTTTGATGCAGCCTCGCTGATCGTGCGCAAGCTGGCGCACTTCAGCGAGTTTGCCTTGTTGGGCTTTTTGGTGCGTTTGCTGCTTTCCAGCTACCGGGTAAAAAGCGGTGCTGTGCTTGCATGGCTGCTGGCTAGCATTTATGCTGTTACCGACGAGGTGCATCAGCTCTTCAGCGATGCCAGAGGTGCATCCGTGGTGGATGTGGGTATCGATAGTTTGGGAGCGGCGGCAGGGGTGGCCTTGGCGTGTTTTGTGCTGTGGCGGGTCGCACGGCGAAGGAATGGGGTCGTCGGCAGAGGTGAATGAGGATGCCATCAGCAGATGGGGTGTCCTTGCTGCTTTTCGCAGTTTTTAGCACTGTCGTTGCCAGCGGCGGTGTGTGGTTGTCTCGCAGTGCCGCTGCGAGGGCAGCCAGCCAAAGGCTCCCTTTCGCAAAAGGGGGCTGTCAGCGAAGCTGACTGAGGTTTCCATTGGCTTTCGTTGATAAAGTTGTTGCTGGCGGCAGCCGCGCTGTGTGGTTATCTCGCAGTGCCGCTGCGAGGGCAGCCAACCAAAGGCTCCTTCGCGAAGCGAGGGAGCTGTCAGCGAAGCTGACTGAGGGTGCCAATGTAACATCTATTGCCTAATATCTTACGCACTCACCCCACGCCGCCGTCCCCACCCTTGGCTCTCCCCTTGGGAGAGCTGGCAGGCGTAGCCTGACTGAGAGGGTTTGGCTTTCACCAAGCATTTGCTGCTGGCAGCAGCAGCGCTGTGTAGTTATCTCGCAGTACCGCTGCGAGGAACTGGGTGGGGCTACGCGCCCCACACCTGCGGTTACTCTTTTTGAAAAGAGTAACCAGAAAACAGCGACACGTTCGCTTTGGTCAAATCCCTTTGATCGCCCTTTTTTGCGGCGGCGGGCAAAACTAACAAGTGCTTATCGTAAATTGGCTGTTTTATGCGCCACTTGGCGCAACTACGTTTGCCCTTTTCCCCGCCGCAAAAAAGGGCAGGGGATTTGACGTCGCTCTCTACCGTCGCGGTGCGGGCCGGCTGGTGGCTGCCTTCATGCATCGCCTTGCAACCCGAACTGGAGTTGGCGAGGGTTGGCCGCCGCCCCACCCTTGGCTCTCCCTTTGGGAGAGCTGGCAGGCGTAGCCTGACTGAGAGGGTTTGTCTTTTGCCAAGCATTTGCTGCTGGCGGCAGCAGCGGTGTGTAGGTATCTCGCAGTGCCGCTGCGAGGGCAGCCAGCCAAAGGCTCCTTCGCGAAGCGTGGGCGCGACGCGTTAAGAAAATGTGCCAGTGGCACATTTTTAGCCAAAGCGGGGAGCAGGCTTTGCCTGCGACCGGCCCGAAGGGTGTCAGCGAAGCTGACTGAGGGTGCCATTAGCAGATGGAGTGTTCTTGCTGCTTTCCGCAGTTCTCAGCACTGCTGGCGGCAGCGGCGCTGTGTGTAGTTATCTCGCACTGCCGCTGCGAGGAACTGGGTGGGGCTACGCACCTTGCCGCAACCTCAGTCGGCGTACAGCCCACTGCCGTGGTCTGTACTTGCTTCGGTTGAAGACTGCGGGTCGCTAACGCCTTCGGCGTTGTGCCCACTGGGCACGCGCTTCCCTCCGTCTCACCCGCGCCTAC
>JAZSRK010000041.1:0-24818 GCA_045538465.1 Candidatus Limiplasma sp.
CATTCGCCCATTATGTACCGGCGGTAGAATACGCCGGTGTACATGCTCTCGTACCGCCTTCGGATGGAGTCGGAAATGGAAAGATTATCCTCCATGGTAAAATGCAGATGGAGCAGATTCTTGTCTGCCGCCGCGTCCAGCCAGCCTTTCTTGAACCAGTGATAGGGGCCTGCCGGGTTGCAGTTGAACCACCACTTTGAGCCGGTCACCGAGCATCGGGCGGTGGCCTGACTGACAAAGGATTCTGGCATCAGCGCAGCTTCGTCAAAGAGCACACCGGCAAGGGTCATGCCCTGTATCAGATCCTGCGAGGCTTCATCCTTGCCTCCGAAGCAGTAGAAGCGGTTGCTGCGCTGTCCCCGTTTTACGGTGAGCATATGCCCGGAGCGCTGCTCGGTGACGGTGTAGCCCCTGCCGGGAAGCGTTCTGCGCAGCCACACAAGGATATTGCGCTCCACCGAGCCCAGCGTGCGGCCGCATATGGCAAAGTTCTCGCCCTCAAAGCTGTTCATCGCCCACAGCACGAAGCCGAGGGACATGGCAAGGGTCTTCCCCGAGCGCACCGCGCCGTCGGCTATCACGCCGTCGTATCTGCTCGTTTCCGCTCCGGGCCGCCACCAGCACAGCAGCATTTTCTGCTTGGGTGAAAAAGGCTGGAAGCGGAAAGCGGCAGAGGACACGCCCTTCTGTCTGCGCAGGCGGGAAAGTCGATCCTCAAGGCTGCTCATGTATCACATCATCTCCCGCCAGTCCCAGAGCGGCAAGGAAGCCGTCGGCTCCCGGATCTGTACCGCCGGTGCCGCCCTCCAGCTTGAGCAGCTCCAGCTCCAGCTTGCGCTCGGCCAGGACATTCTGGCGCTGGGCAAGATCGGTCTGGCAGCGCAGCTTGCTTTCGGTGATGCGTTCGTCCTGAGCCAGCTTGTTTCCTGTGAGCCGCTCGTCCTGTGACAGCTTGCTCATGGTCAGCCGTTCGTCCTGCGCCAGCTTGCTCATGGCAAGGCGTTCCTCCTGCTCCAGCTTGGCGGCGGTCAGCTCGTCCTTATATTCGTGGATGCCGAGGATCATGCGCTGCTGCTCAAACAGCTCGCCCATTATCTTCACTATGCGTCCGGTTCGCTCCTCGTCGATGGCCTGCTGACGCTCACAGATAAACTCAGAACCGGAGGAGCTTTTGACAAACTCCACATGGCGGTACAGTTCTTCCTCATCCTCAAGAGCGCGGGCGATTATCTCCAGCACGCGGTCGGTCAGCGCCAGATGGCGGGACACTCTTGCGGACACTGCGGCGGCGTCCTCCTGACTTCCGCTCTCCCTTGAGCGGCGCATGGCGCACCAGCCCTCGGCTGCCGCTCTGCGTCTGAGCGAACCTGCGGAAATGCCGTAACGCTCGGCCAGCTCGCCCTGTGTGATGCCTCCCCGGATGTATTCCTCACGGAGCTCGTTCCAGTTGATATTGTTCAGGATAATTCCTCCTTTTGTGCGTTTTCGCGTTCGTTGTGATGTCATGATACGCCGCAAGCCGCCCGCAGTGCTGTCAGGGAGCGCGCACTGCTGTCACGCTGCGCGGACTACTGTCATTGATCTGCGGTTTATTTGGGGAGCGTTTTGTCAGAAACAAAAAAGAACAGCCGCAGAAGCATTTTCCGCAGCTGTTCTTTGCATCGATATTAAGTTATTTGATCAGACCGGCAAACCGGAAGTTTCTATTCCCTACAAATTGGAATCTGCCCAATCACATTTTCATTCTTAGTTCGATTGCAAGATACCTTTATTAGTTTAAAAACAACAAAAATGAAAGAAAGAATAATGCCATAAGAAAAGCCAAATATATGTGTTAAAACAGATGACCAATTATTATTTGCCATAACGAAATAAATAATAGTTATTAGCACATCTACTCTATACCATTTATACTTGAATTGTTCCGGGAAACGAAGATAGCACACTACGAGAGTAGCAATTAGTGCAAATATTCCCCCAGACGCACCTCCTCCGTAGCTTGGCTCTGCACTTGACACAATCCAAGAGAATGTTATACCAGCAAATATGTCACTAATAGAGAAAAAGAATAAAGTTTTCCATTTTCCTATAAATGGACTTAGTAAAGAACCAACAGCCAACAAGCCAATAATATTTCCAAATAAATGATACAATCCATAATGAAGAAACGAACAAGTAAACCATCTATAATATTCGCCATTAATGAAATTTAGGCTACAAGCCCCAAGCATATCATTAATCTCTGGTTTAATCTCTTTTACGATATATACAACTATAAAAGAGATAGATAACAAAATAGTAACAGCATTACACTGAATCCATCTGAATAATTTTGTACGCATTATATCCCTCCAATTTAGAATGAAAATTCAAATTTGTCGCCTTTATCCTACAACTTCCGTCAATAAAGTGCAAACCAAACAATTACGCACGGCTTGCTGTTGTTGCACGATATAACATGAAAGACAAATCTTTCCTTAACATATCCCTCCCATGCGGGGGACGGTTTTTTATCTGCCAATACCCGTCCGGATCATTCCCACAAATAGACCCGGGTCTCATAGGGTTTCAAAACGGTATCGGATGGCTGGGCGTAGTTTTGCAAAAGAAGCTGTGCTTTGGATAGGTCAAAGCCCTTGGGCACTTTCAGCTTGGTATCGTGCCCGGTAAAGGAGCAGATGACCAGCAGCTTTTGGGCGTCGGTCTCGCGGCTGTAGACATAGTGCCGGGCGCTGGAGGGGAAATGTTCCCGGTATAGGCCGTCCCGCACCACGGGGAGCGATTTTCGCAAAGCCACGGCCTTGCGGTAGAAGTTGAGCACGGAGTTTTCGTCCTGCTCCTGAGCAGCTGCGTTGATCTGCTTATAGTTCTCATTTACATAGAACCAGGGCTTGCCGGTGGTAAAGCCAGCGTTGGGGGTATCATCCCACTGCACAGGGGTGCGGGCAGAATCGCGGGAGCCATGCCACAGGCGCTCAAGACGCTTCTTGGGCGACCGCTTGGTCGCTACGTTTCGGTACTGCCAAAGGGTCTGCACATCTTCGTACATCTCCGGGTCGGAGGGGTACCAGTTGGTCATGCCGATCTCCTGCCCTTGATAAATAAAGGGGGTACCCTTCAAAAACAGATAGGCACAGGCCAGGGTTTTGGCGCTCTCCACCGGGAAATCTTCGCTGCCGTAGCGGGAAACCATGCGGGCATGGTCGTGGTTTTCGATGTAGAGCATGTTCCAGCCCCGTCCCTCAAGCTCGTTTTGCCATTTGGAGAAGGCACGCTTCATCTTTCGAAGGGAGAAAGGCGTGTGCATAAAATCGGTAAAGAGGCAATCTGCTTCTTGGGTGGAAAACTGGATCATCATATCCAGCACGGGGCTGCGCTTTTCGTCGATGTATTCCAGCGCCTTTTTCGGGGTGACCATGGGCGCCTCAGCCAGCGTCATGCAATCGTAGTGGGAAAATACATCCCGGTTGAACTCTTCCAGATATTCGTGCAGATGCGGACCGTGGTTGAAGTAGAACAAGCCCTTGGAGGCAGGCATAAAATGGTCATCCGGCAGACCTTCCTTTTTGGAGATGAAGGTGATCACATCTTCCCGGAAGCCGTCCACGCCCAGATCGAGCCAAAAACGGAGGATCTTTTTCACTTCTTCCCGAACCAGCGGGTTATCCATGTTCAGGTCAGCCTGCTCGATGGCGAAAAGGTGCATGTAGTATTCTTTGCGCACATCATCCCATTGCCATGCTTTGCCCTCGAAGAGCGAATCCCAGTTGTTGGGCAGTTTTCCGTTGGGCTTGGCGGGGCGCCAGATGTAATAATCGGTATACGGTGCAATGCGCTGGCGGCTCTTTTGGAACCATTCATGCTGGGTGCTGGTGTGGTTGACCACCAGATCCAAGATCACCTTCATGCCCCGCTGATGGGCGCCATCCAGCACCTGCCGGAAGGCTTCCATACCGCCAAATTCTTGGGATATATCCATGTAGTCGGAGATGTCGTAGCCGCAATCCACCCCCGGGGAGGGGTACAGAGGCGAAAACCAGATGCCGTCGCAGCCGATGGACTTGATGTGATCCAGTTTTTCCAATACGCCCCACAGATCGCCCATACCGTCACCATTGCCGTCTTTAAAGCTTCTGGGCCAGATTTGATAAAACACCATGTCTTTGTACCAACGGTTGCGTTCCATAACGATCTCCCTTTGTGTGAAAATTGGTGGCAGACTGTGTGCCCGTTCACGTTGTTGTAGTGGGTAATGCGCGCCACCCGCCCGGCAGCGTTGGCAAAGACCAGCGGCAGCAAGCACAGAATTGCCGATATGCAAAGAACGAATTACCATTTCCGTTTCATTATTAAGCACCTCGTTTGCTATTCTGTTTCATGTCATGCCAAAAAACTGTGTATTCAGTGTATCCAATCCAATAGCAAAAGTCAATACAGCAAAGCAGCAGATTTTCTTTGCAAAACCATTCTTTTGTCCCACTTTTCTACGGGGTTTGCATCATTCCAAATTGCAAGCATCCGTTGTTTGTGTTACCCTGTTACCGCAACAGACCGTGGGCGTGCGAGGACATCGAAGCCTTGCCGCAACTCATGGCATAAGCGCATTGCTTGCATTACCACGCAACCAAAGGAGATGGCATTCTATGTTTACCGACCTTACTTTGAACCGCTGCTATAAAGACCCCCAGGAGAACAACCCCCTCTACACCCAGCGCTTCGGTGCCGACCCGGGCATGCTGGTATGGGATGGACGGCTGTATGTATACACCACCCACGACCAGCCCGAATACGACCAAAACGGTCAGCTGCAGGAGAATACCTACAGCCACATCCGCACCATCAACTGCATTTCCTCTGCCGATCTGGTCAACTGGACGGATCACGGCGCGATCCCTGTTGCTGGGGCGGAGGGCGCTGCTGTATGGGCATCCAACTCTTGGGCTCCCTGCGCTGCTCACAATGTGGTGGATGGTAAGGATCAGTTCTTCCTATACTTCTGCAACGGCGGCAACGGCGTTTCTGTGCTGCGGGCAGAGCATCCCGCTGGCCCTTGGGTGGATCCGCTGGGTCATGGTCTCATCACCCGTGCGGTGCCCAATTGCGCCGATGTAAAGTGGCTGTTTGACCCCGCTGTATTTGTGGATGAGGACGGCAAAGGCTACCTGTTCTTCGGCGGCGGCGTGCCGGATGGCATGGAGGCCAACCCCGGTACCATCCGCTGCGTACAGCTGGGCGAGGATATGATCTCCCTTGCAGGCGAGCCGCAGGCCATCGATGCACCCTATGTGTTTGAAGATTCCGGCATCAACCGCATCGGCGATACCTACTACTACACCTATTGCTCCAACTTTACCACCGATGGCAATAACATGAACATTACCAACGGTGCCATCCAGTACATGACCAGCAAAAATCCGCTGGGGCCCTACACCTATCAGGGTGAGTTTTTCAAGAATCCGGAGGTTTTCTTCGGCGTAGGCGGCAACAATCACCACAGTCTGGTTACTTTCAAGGGCGAGCACTATCTGGCATACCATGCCCGCACCTTGGAAAAAGCCATGGGCATGACCGGCAACTACCGCAGCCCCCATCTGAACAAGCTGATCGTTGACGAAGCTGGCGCTCTGGGCGATGTAACGGGCACTATGGCAGGCGTTGCGCAAGTGGAAAGCTTCGACCCCTACCAGCAGGTACCCGCTGCTACCATGGCTCGCGAGGCTGGCATTCGAGTGAGCGGACACGACAACACCGTCCTGCTCCATGCCGAGAACGGCGCTTGGCTGCACCTGAAGGGCGTGGATGTTTCCAAGGGCGTAAGCAAGTTTACCCTCTGTGCATCCTCTGAAAAGGGCGGCGCTGTGCAGGTGACCACTGGTCTTACCGATGGTAATGTGCTGTGCACCGTGAATGTGCCCGCCGGGGAAGAGATGCAGACCATTGCTGCAGAGACGGCGCAGGTAAGCGGCGAGACCGATCTGTATATGGTTTTTGCTGGCGATGTGACCGCCCAGTGGTGGCAGATGGATGCGGAGTAAGGGCGTTTGAATAGCTGATACACGATTGCAAAACGTGACTTGATAGCTGAGGACTACGCATCTGCTCCGTAGAGGATACCCAACGCTTGGTGGAAGGCGCAGAGATGTTCCGGGAAGCCGTTCAGCTGTATTTGAAAAAACGATGGGATGAATAAAGAAAACCCGAGCCTGCCCTCCATACAGAGAGCAGGCTCGGGTCATGCTACCCTACATCCTATATCAGGCAGCAAACTTATGCTTTCTTTCGCTTGACCAGCACCAGCAAAGCGGCTGCGCCCATGAACGATACGGCTGCCCACAGCATGGGCATGCTGCGGTCGCCCGTGGCGGGCACGTCGCTGGGCGGGGCCAAGGGGGCAGGCTGACTGGCGGGGGCTTCGTAAATGGCAAAGGGAGAAAAGTGCTTCATGCCGATGCTCAGGTACTCGCCCAGTACATTGTCGCTGGGGGCGGGATCGTAGATCCGGGTCAAGCCGAAGGCTTCGTCGGCGCTGTTGGTGATGCACACAAACTTGATGGCTTTGTTCGTCCATTCGGACTGTCCCTGCACGAGCAGCGTCAGGTTCAGGTCGGCAGCAGACATTTCGTTGCCTTCGGAATCCTTCAGGGTGATGACCATCAGCATCAGGGAATCGGCCTTTGCATTTTGGGCATCCAGATCGCCGAAGTACGCGTTCCATTCGGCAGAGCCTTTTTCCAAAATATCGATCTCGATGCTGCCATCTGCCAGAGCCAGCTTTGCATCGAAGGTATTGCAGCGGATGCCGAAGGTAACATCCTTGCCCTTATCTTCCCACGGCACAGTAAACCAAAGGCTGTCGATGCCCGTTTCGTGCGAAGGCCAAAAGGTGGCGCCGCTTGCAGACAGCGGTATGCACAAAAGCAACAGGAAGATCGCCAAGTTTGTTAAGAGCCTCTTCATCATGCGCATCATTCTTTCGTCAAAAATGAATATATCTATCAAATAACATTTATCATTTTTTTGGCAATTTGTCAAGCTTTTACGCGGTGGGCTTGGCTGGCGATGTCTGCTGATCGCTGCGCCGATCCGGCAACAAAATCGCTACCAGCGAGGCCACAAGCAGCAGCATGGGGTAAAACAGCAGCGGGATCAGATCAAACGCTGATACCACGCAGCCCATCTCCCCGGCAGTGGAGACGGCCACCAAGATCTGTGCGCCATAGGGGATAACGCCCTGTGCGATGCAGCTGAAGGTATCCAGCAAACAGGCGGTGCGCTTGGGGGTGATGCCATAATTCCGGCTCATTTCCTTGGCGATGGGGTTGGCCATAACGATGGCTACGGTATTGTTGGCAGTAGCTACATCCATGGCGGCCACCATCAGCCCCATGCCCAGCTGCCCGCCCCGCTTGCCTCGGAAAATGCGCTTGATGAGGTACAGCAAGGAATCGAAGCCGCCATTTGCCCGGATGAGGGCACACATGGCCGCCACCAGCACGGCCACCATGCAGGTCTCAAACATGCCCGCCATGTTGCCGCCGATGTTTTTCACCAGCTGGCTGAATACCGTCTGCCCGGCTTCCGGCACCACATTGCCGGTCAAAAGCACGATCGCCGTGCCGGATACGATGCCCGTCAGCAGCACGATAAACACATTCAGCCCAGCCACGCCGCCGATCAGCACCAGAATGTAGGGCAGCATCAGCACCAGATCATACTCCTGATGGATGGGCGCAGCCCCTGCGCCAGAGGTGAGCACCATGACCAGCAAAAGGGTGACCAGCGCCGCAGGCAAAGCAATAAAGAAGTTGCCCTTGAATTTATCCTTCATGGCGCAGCCCTGACCATTGCACGCAGCAATGGTGGTATCGGAGATGAGGGACAGGTTATCGCCAAACATGGCGCCACCGATGGTGGTGGCAATGCACAGCGCCGCATCGCAGCCCGCAGCAGCCGCCACCTCCACCGCAATGGGCGTTAGCAGCGTGATGGTACCCACCGATGTGCCCATGGCTGTGGCAATAAAGCAGCTGACCACAAACAGCACCGCCACCGCAAACCGGGCCGGGATGACCGACAGCATCAAATACGCCACGCTCTGGGCACCGGAACGGCCCACCACGCCTACAAAAGCGCCCGCCATCAAAAAGATCAGCAGCATGGTGATGATATCCTTGTTGCCTACACCCTGCCCCATCAGCTCCAGCTTTTCTTCAAAACTGCGGGTGCGGTTTTGCAGGCAGGCCACCAAGATCGCCACCAAAAAAGCCGCCACGATGGGCACATTGTAAAACCCCATGGGGATCTGCATACCATATTCAAACAGCAGCCCCAGCCCAAGATACAACATAAGAAACACACCGATGGGCAAAAGTGCAGCAGGATTTCCTTTTTTCATAACAGCCTCCTGTATACAGTAAGCCACCCCGTTTAACGGGCAGGAACAAAATACAGCCGTACCAATGTATCACGGGATGGGGGGATAGTCAACTGGGAGGGGATGTATACAAAAGGGGGAGGGGATGTAAACAAAAGGTATAGGAAGTAAGATGAGAAATAACTAATAAAGCCCGTTCTCGCACAAGAAACAGGCAATATTGTTAATATACTGAATCCTTTACTCTACAGCATTCAAAAAAGTATCCAACAGCCGCAACGCAGCGTTGCGGTTATTTTGCGTGCATTTTTCCAAGCGTTCAAGCAGTTGCTGCGAATCCATAGCATCTTCATCTGCTTCATCCACCAGCAGATCGTTAGGTGTAATTCGCAGTGCCCGACAAATACGAAGCAGGGTCTCAACACGCATGTTGGCGGTGCCGCGTTCGATGTCGGCATAAGTTCGGTCGGAAAGCCCGGCAGCCTCCGCCAGCTCCATCTGCGTCATGCCGGCTTGCTTGCGAAAGTGTAACAGTTTGGTTCCGATCCTGCGCAAATCAAAAATAAGCACTTTTCTTCCTCCTGCAATGTTTATATAGGAATATTACTTCCTGTTTCGCTTGACAAGCAGGAGGTGAAGTGACGTAATTACAGGAGGAATAGTTCCTGTTTTGATGGTTGAATAGCAGGAACAGAAAAACAAAAGAAAGGGAGTTTATTTATGAAACGAGTTTTGGCTATCCTCTTGGTAATGTTGCTGTGTCTCCCGGCTGTTGCGATTGGCGAAGAGTTTGTCTTGCGTAATGGTATTGTATTTGGTGATTCGATGGACGATGTGCTCACCAAAGAAACCGAACCAATAGCAGAAGTTGACCGTGAAAGAGGGGTTATTCGAACTGAACCAGGCCAGATTTCTAACATTTATGGAACCTTTGTTGAATTTGTGTTCAACGATGATGGGAAGCTCAAACAAATGAACTATCGTTACCCTGCTTTTGAATTGGATTTTGCAATTACTGGTTGCTACGACTTAATTAACGAAGGATTGGTTGAAAAATATGGCAAACCATTAAGCGACAAAGAAACAGAAACGGTTATTCAGCGTGGTCTTAGCTATAACGGAGCTTTTATTGCTGTTTTTTCAGGTGGATATGTTCTCAGCAGCGATGATTGGTTCGTCGATGATGAGGGCTATAGTATTAAAATCGAGCATATTTCCTACTACGACGGCTCCAACAAGGTATATGAGCACAATCTAAGCTATGCAATTGTAACAGATGAAGAGCTGCAAAGTCTTGATAATGAAAGACAAGAAAACAAAAACAGTCTCGACAGCCAGTTATAAAAATGCGGTCCGCCCTCCAACAATCGACATCGCACCCGAAACCATATACCAGAATCGTTACGCATATGAGGAATTGCCTGCATAAAGAAACTGTCCGCCTTGCGTTGCAAGGCGGGCTTCTCTATGTGCTTGATAATCCTGCCTTGTGCGTGCTATACTATAGGCGCAGATCATGTCAAAGGAGGTGCTTCCAATGCCAACGATTTCCATGTTCTACGGGATCATCATTCGCATGTATAACAACGGCGAACACAATCCGCCGCATTTTCATGCATCTTATCAAGGCTACAACGCAGTTTTTGATTTTGACGGCGAGCTGAAAGAAGGCGATATGCCCAAGAAGCAGCAGAAGTTTATTGTTGCGTGGGCGGCGATCCATCAGGACGAACTCGTTGCAAATTGGGAACTTGCCATGAACGAGCAGCCTCTGTATAAGATCGAACCGCTTCGCTAACCGAGGAGGGATTTTTATGAAAACGCCTGCATGGGTTGTCAAGCATGTCATTCCTCAAGCTGACTACACCCTGCTGCTGACTTTTGCCAGCGGCGAAAAGCGTCTCTATAATGCTCGCCCGCTGCTGGAAAAAGCCATATTTGCTGACTTGAAAAGTCTGCCCTTTTTTCTAACTGCACATGTCAGCGGCGATACGGTCATCTGGAATGATGATGTGGACATTGCCCCTGAACATCTGTATGAATGCAGCAAGCCCTTCCCGCAATAACGCAGGAAGGGCTGCTTCTTTACTTCATATTTAACAATTGATCTCTCATCATCCATCTTTAGCAGAAGGGCTTTTCTTTACAGCAACATTTCCCGCAACTCTTCCCCACTCATCCCCGTCAAATAAGCCGGGGGCACATCAAAGATGGTCTTGGCACCGCTCTGCCCCTCTTGGTTCATCCGGTACACGGCACGGGCGCAACACACCAGCACGCTGGCGGTAAACTCCGGGTTGGAGCCCAGCTTGAGGGAATACTCGATCATCTGCTGAGTCTCGCCATTTTCGCCGGTAACGCCGCTGCGCACCACAAAGCCGCCGTGAGGCATGCCGCTGTGGTCGCGCTTCAGCTCCTCCTGAGACACAAAGTGCACCGTGGTATCATAATCGGCAAAATAGTTGGGCATGGTCTTGATGTCCTGCTCGATGCGGGCAAGGTCTGCGCCTTCCTCTGGCACCACGAAGCACTCACGGGTGTGCTTCTCCCGGGTGGTCAGCTGGGGGTTCTCGCCGCTGCGCACCCGATCCAAGGCTTCCGGCACGGGGATGGTGTACTGCTTGGCATCCTTCACCCCAGGCACCCGGCGAATGGCATCGCCGTGGCCTTGGCTGATGCCCTTGCCCCAGAAGGTGTGATCGCTGCCGTTGGGCAGGATGCACTGTCCCATCAGCCGCTGCAGGCTGAACAGGCCGGGATCCCAGCCGGCAGAAATGAGGGTGACTTTGCCGCCCTCCTTGGCGCTCTCATCGCACGCTGCAAAATGCTGCGGTATCTTCGCGTGGGTGTCGAAGCTATCCACCACGTTGAACAGTTTGCCGCAGGCAGGGGTCTGCAAGGGCAGGTCGGTGGCGCTGCCGCCGCAGAGGATCAGCACATCCAGCTGATCTTTGTACTGGGGCAGGGTATCCACATGATAGACCGGCACTTCCGGCGACAGGGTCTTCAGGTCTTTGGGCGCACGGCGGGTAAAAAAGGCCGCCAGCTCCATATCGTCATTCATGCGCAGGGCCAGTTCAACGCCCCGGCCCAGATTGCCATAGCCTACAATACCAATTTTGATACTCATAGGATCCGTCCTTTCTTTCAACCATAGGGTTCCTCATGGACGAAATTATTATATAGCATGACCCGCCATTTCAAAAGTATTTTTTCTGAACTCTTGCGGGGGTGAGGGACGCACTGTGGCACTGTCCCTGCGCCTCGCCAAAGGGAAGAAAAGGATGGGGGTACAAGTACGATCCTCTTGTATCATGAAAATGCTTTCCAAAACCAGAAAAAAGGTTTTAGATGCCCTCGGAGCCATCAACAGGGTACTGGTAGGGTGATGCTGCTAAGAGCGGTGCAATGTTTAAACGCACCGTCTCCAATAGAAGTTACACCCTTGGGAAGCGTGATGCGCTCAAGAGAATAACACATGGAAAAAGCCTCTTCTCCAATAGAAGTCACTTTCTTTCCGGCGATCTCTGCGGGCACCTTAACGACCGCCTCTTCCCCCAAATAGCTTACGATCTCCGCTGTTCCGTCGTTCAGCACGATATAGGCATAGTCCCCTTCTTTGTATTGCTGCGGTTTTTCTTTTGCCCACGCAGCCGTCGTCAGTAGCGACAGGATGACCGCTAGCAATAACAACCAGTTCTTCTTCATAGATCGCCCCTTTTTTCCTTGGTAATATGATGATCGTTTGATCTCAGAAGTCGATTTTTTCTGATTATACAAGACTTTGAGTAAAAACGCGATCTTGCATTCTGTTTAAACGGCTGTGACCGTTAAACGATATGACCGTAGGTCATACTGCGCCATTGCCCCAGCTTCTTTCATCCGCTGCTTTCGTTTTTCCCTGTGTATTTTCGGCCATAAAAGCGCATGATTCGACTTTTGTCGATTGACAAATATTCCATATTTTGTTATTCTAAAACCGTCATCAGGAAACGTTCCCATCCATACCATAACATAAAAAGGAGAAATTGCCATGAGCAACGCATTCTCGTCCGTTCTTCCCTTCATTATCGGCATTGCGATCGTTCTGCTGCTGGTACTGTTCTGCCCCCGCTACCGCAAGGTGCCCCCGAACGAGGCGCTCGTCATCTCCGGCCCCATTCGCCGCAATTACAAAGTGCGCGACGAAAACGGCGAAGTCGTTAGCAAGAAGTTCGGTTACCGCATCGTGCGCGGCGGCGCTACCTTCGTTATCCCTCTGCTGGAGCGGGTGGACCGTCTCCATCTGGGCTTGATGCAGGTGGATATCAAAACCACCCAGCCTGTGCCCTCTCAGGAATATATCTCCGTTATGGTAGACGGCGTTGCCAACATCAAGATCGGTTCCGACGATGTGAGCATCGCTACCGCTGCAGAGCAGTTCCTCAACTGGAAGCAGCAGGATATCGCCACCGTTGCCCAGCAGGTGCTGGAAGGCAACATGCGTGAAATTATCGGCCGCATGCTGGTGAGCGATCTGGTGCAAAACCGCGATAAGTTTGCTCTGGAGACCAGCCGTGCCGCTAACTACGACATGGGCAACATGGGTCTGGAGATCATCAACCTGACGGTGCAGAATTTCCGCGATAACGACGGCGTGGTGGAAACCATGGCTACCAAGAACATCGTGGAAAAGGAACGCGATGCGCAGATCGCCAAGGCTGCTGCCGAGCAGGAAGGCCACGCCGCCATGGTGGAAGCCCAGACCAAGATCGCTGAGCAGGAAAAGAATTTGGCCATGAAGCAGGCCGAGTTCAAGGTCATGTCCGACCATGAGAAGGCCCGTGCCGACTTGGCCTATCAGGTGGCCGAACAAGCCAACCGTAAGGATCTGGAAGAAGAACGCGCCAACGCCGAGCTGGTTCGCTTGCAGAAGGAAACCGAGCTGCGCCGCCAGCAGGTTGAGATCGAGCGCGAAAAGCTGAACGTGGAAATTCGTGAAAAGGCTGAAGCTGAGCGCGACGCCCGTGTGTTCCGTGCCGAGGCTGAAAAGGCCGAGCGTCAAGCCATCGCCGATGCCCAGCTCTACGAAGCCGAGAAGGCTGCCGAAGCTGTGCTTCTCAAGGGTAAAGCCGAAGCCGAAGCCATCGAACTCAAGGCTCGCGCCATGCAGCAGTACGGTCAGGCCGCTATGCTGGAAATGGTCATCGACAAGCTGCCCGATGTGGCCAAGGCCATCGGCGAGCCCCTGTCCCAGACCGAAAAGATCATCATGTTCGGCGAAGGCGCTGCCACCGGTCTTACCCGCGATGTGACCGGCTCCATGATGCAGACCTTCGAAGCCATGAAGGCTTCTGTGGGTCTGGATATCCCCAAGATGCTCACCACCATCTCCACCGGCGGTCTGGTCGGTCGGAATGTGGAGGAAGCCCAGCCCGAACAGGCTCCCGAAGCGTAAGATGTTCTTGAGGCAAGCCGGGACTCCGCCCCGACCCCTGCCATAAGAACTGCGTTGCCCCCGCTCCCTGCGCTGCTGCGCAAAAGGAGCGGGGGTTTTCGTTTGGGGGGCTGGTGCAGGAGAGCCAAGGCTGGAACGAGCCGATGTATGTGATCGTACAAGGCGGCTCGTTCTATGGAACGCTTGACAATATCTGGGCATCCCTTTAGAATAATAGTACCTACCCAAACAAGCCGCACAGCGTGCTCTGTTCATCGTGTATTGCTGCAACAAAAAAACCAGCAGGAGGAACCACAATGGCTGATACCATACAACTGACGCAGGCACAAAGGGAAATGCTCGAAACAGGCGGCGCATCGCAGGAGCGGCTAAACGCTGGTGAGCTGCTGTTGATAGAGGAAAAACTGCTGAAAGCCTACGACCAGGTTTTGGAATACTTGGCTGCTCGTTACCCTGACGAGGCGCTTACCTTTGTGCGCATAGACAACAGCCTTTCTGCAGGTGCTGGCCATTCCTTTTTGTTCACCAGCGCCCGATTTGCCAACAAGCTTTTTATGGTGCGCGCCGCGGTAAAGCAAACGCAACCCGAAACATGGCATGTGCAGGATTCTTACTACAGCCTGCTAAAACATGAGGAACTGAACGCCATGGCATGCCAAGTGCTGGAAAACCAAGGCTTGCGTGCGGTAAGCAAGCTTGCCGCCAACGGCTTGTATGGCGATGACTATCCTCCGTATGCGGCTTTGTGCGATACGCTTTCGCCCCAGAATAGAATGGGCGTTTCCGGGTGGGTATACCTTGCCTATACCGACTTGACCGAAAGCATGCAAAAGACCATCCAGCAGAAGCTGTGCGAGCTTGGGCTGTGCGGTGGTTTTCGGCTGATGGTGCTGCAGGGTGAAATAACCGACGAGGTCGTTGGGTGGGAGCGCCCCGACCGAGCGAAGATCGCTGCCGAATGCTTCCTCACCCTGCCTGTGAAAGATAGCGAGGTGCAGTAAAATGGCATTGTCAACAGAACAGGTCTATTTGCTCAACACCATTTCCTATTTTAACACCCCCGGTGTGTTCGATATTCCTGTGGGCACCGAAGTAGGCGACATCGCACAAAACATACTCAACAACCAATCGCTGCAGCAATCGCTGGTAGGTGATTACCTTACCCCTGCACAGCTTGAGTCTACATGCAACAGCATTCTTGCCGACCCCCAGATCAGCCAGATGACGCTGCAGCACGTCAGCAATATCGAAGGCGGCGGCGACCAGATGATCTTTACCGATTCGGCACAGTCGGGCGGGCAGGAGGCGGTGGTCGTTTTCGAAGGCACCTTGGGCGGCAAAGAATGGTACGACGATGCCATCGCAGGTGCGCCGGATGAAAGCGGCAACACCGTCAGCCCCTTGCAGCAAAAAGCGCTGGATTGGTATGAATCCAACGAAGTACAGTCGATCTTGGAAAACTACGATAACGTTACCGTATCCGGGCACTCCAAAGGCGGCAA
Source organism: Candidatus Limiplasma sp. (assembly GCA_045538465.1). Classification (GTDB taxonomy): domain Bacteria; phylum Bacillota; class Clostridia; order Christensenellales; family Aristaeellaceae; genus Limiplasma. Next base: position 15,314 of record JAZSRK010000041.1, read on the forward strand.
CAAAGCAAAGCTGATCACCATTCTGAACGACAATGTGGACCAGTGCGTTTCGTTCGATGGGCAGGGCTATTCTGATGAGTTTATCGAGAATTTTCACGACGAGATCGCTGCAAACCAGCACAAAATACAAAACCATAACAACGCAGATGACTATGTGAATATCTTGCTGAATGATGTTGGCGAGACCTACTATTATGAGGGCGAAGCGGTGGATGATCCTATGGTAAACCATTCGCTGTTCACCCTCCACCAGCTGCCCTTCAGCGAGCATGAAGCCCCGCAAAACCCGCTCTTAAAGGAGTTGGATAACTGCCTGAACGGCTACCTTCGTACCCTGAACCAAAAGGAAAAACGCGAACTGATGGACTTTACCGGCGATGTGCTGCGCGATTTTTTGGGCGGAGGTTCAAAGAATAGCGATCGGTCTGTTATACCCGGGTACATCTACCGTTTGGTATTTACCAATGATGGTAAGCTGATCGTCGGTTTTATTTCCTACATTGCGGAATATGCCTTCGATGAAGCTGTCATCAACATACTGCAATGGATCAAAGACACCTTTCCTTTCTTGGATTTTCTTGTGGATGATGCGCTTGCCAAAGCCAAAGCAAAGAGTAAGCGCAACAAGGGCAAAGACCTGAAGGTATCGCCCTCAAAGGCTGACCAGATCCGCATCGATACAGATGTGCTTTACAATGTATCAAGTGCGCTGCGTTCCCTGCGATCCGAACTAAAGGGATATGCAGGGCAAATTGGCAGATGCGCTGCGCAGTGCCGCAATATTTTCCTTACCGTCAGCGTAGATCTTTCCATAGCCTCAGCGCCCCGCATGGGTGTAAGGCATGCGTTTACCGGAGATCTGGCGGAGGCGCTGGGTAGAGTAAGCAGCACCGCAAACACCCTCTGCGGCGGCATGGATTCGTTGAATACAGGCATTACCACCGCTATCAATACCTTTGAAGAAGCCGAAAAGGAGATCGCTGGTATGTTCCCCACGATCGATATAGCGCCGTTTATCTAGGCTGGTTTCTGACGGATGCTATGCCCCCTGCGCCAAAAGCGCGGGGGCGTTTTTTGGAATCAGCCCCCCGTGGCTGCTCTCTTGCAACCTGCTGCATTTGATGCTATCCTATACAAAGCAATACCATTCCACCAAGAAAGGAGACCGCCGGTATGAGCCAGCCGACCCAGCCCAACAACCGCAACGCAGGCATCGATCTTTTGCGCCTGCTGGCCTCCTTGATGATCATTATGCACCATCTGCTCAGCTATGGCGGGCTGGCGGCCATGTTCCCGCCCCTGAGCCGCAGCGACCTCTTCTACCAAGGCTTGAATGTGTTTGCCTACTGCGGCGTTAATCTGTTCGGGCTCATAACCGGCTACACCGGCGCAGGCCGGCGGTGGAAGCTATCCCGGCTGGTGGAATTGTGGATACAGATCGTGTTTACCGGCGTTGCGGTAATGGTGCTGTACCGGCTTTTGAGCGGCACCGCCTTCACCCGGCGGGATTGGCTGCATTTTCTATTGCCCTTGTCTCACAATACCTACTGGTACTTTAATGCGTATCTGGTCATGTACCTGTTATTGCCGCTGGTGCAGCCCGGGCTGGATGCGGTAAACCGGCGCACCTATACCACCGTTTTGGTGCTGCTTACCTTGGTGCTTACGGTGTTTCCCCTGTTCCTGAAGGAAGATGTATTCCGGCTGGTGGTGGGCTACCACGCCCTGTGGCTGTTGGTGCTGTATGTAACGGGGTATTATCTGCGCCGCTTTGGCACGGGCGGGCTAAGCAAAGCCGCTCTGCCGGTGTGGCTTGTGTGTCTGGCACTGGCCATTGCCGGGCGTTTCCTGATGGAATACCTGAAAATACAGGGGCGCTTCGCCAAAGATGCCACCATGCTTGAAAAGTACACCTCGCCGCTGATGTACATCGGCTCGGCGGCTATGCTGCTCACCTTTGCTGATCTGCGCCTGCCCAAGGCCATCGCCAAAGCTGCCGCCTGCTTAAGCCCGCTGGCTTTTGGCGTGTACCTGATCCATGGCCACGATTTGATCTACCAGCACCTGCTGGTCTACTGTTTCGTGCCCTATGGCGGGTTGAGCGGTTTGGCGTTGCTGGGCTTGTTTGCGGGCGTTGCGCTGGGTATTTTCCTCATCAGTCTTGCATTGGATCGGCTCCGGCTGGGGCTGTTCCGGCTGATCCGGCTGCACGAAGGGCTTGTGTTTGTAGAAAACAAGACCATCCAATGGCTCGATCGCTGTTTCCCCGGCAAGAACGGATAAACGCTCTCGCATTTTTTTGGTACCTAAAGCACAAGGTTGTTGCCATTTGCAGCGATTTATGCAATAATCAACAAAGCATAGTTTATTTGCTTAAATTAGGAGGCACCCTCTATGGATTACCGCACTTATCTTCGCTATCACCCCGATGAAAAAGGCTTCTTCGGCCCTTACGGCGGCGCAGAACTGCCCGACAACCTGAAGGCCGCCTTTGCTGAAATTACCGATGCATACCAGACCATCTGCCAGAGCGCCCAGTTCATCAACGAGCTGCGCCGCATCCGTAAGGATTTCCAAGGCCGTCCCACCCCTGTGTACCATTGCGAGCGCCTGAGCCGCAAGGTAGGCGGCGCCCAGATCTACGTAAAGCGCGAAGACCTGAACCACACCGGCGCCCACAAGCTGAACCACTGCATGGGCGAAGGTCTCTTGGCCAAATACATGGGCAAGAAAAAGCTCATCGCTGAGACCGGCGCTGGCCAGCACGGCGTTGCACTGGCTACCGCTGCTGCTTTCTTCGGCTTGGAATGCGAGATCCACATGGGCGAAGTGGATATCGCCAAGCAGGCTCCCAACGTGACCCGTATGAAGATCCTCGGTGCGAAGGTGGTTCCGGTCACCCATGGTCTTAAGACCTTGAAGGAAGCCGTGGACAGCGCCTTCGACGCTTATGCCCGCGATTACAAGGATGCCATCTACTGCATCGGCAGCGCTCTTGGCCCCCATCCGTTCCCCCTGATGGTGCGCGACTTCCAGATGGTGGTCGGCAGTGAGATGCGGGATCAGTTTAAGGAAATGACCGGTCACGAGCCGGATGCCGTGTGCGCTTGCGTAGGCGGCGGCAGCAACTCCATCGGCACCTTCGTACCCTTCCTGGATTCCACTGCCGATCTCTACGGCATCGAGCCTCTGGGCAAGGGCGAAAACCTGGGCGACCATGCCGCTTCCATGAAGTACGGCACCCCCGGCATCATGCACGGTTTCAACAGCATCATGCTCAAGGGTGAGGACGGCGAACCCGCCCCTGTTTACTCCATCGCCAGCGGTCTGGACTACCCCTCCGTTGGCCCCGAGCATGCTTACCTGCACGATCTGGGCCGTGTTTCCTACGAGACCGTCAGCGATGAGGAAGCCGTGGAAGCCTTCTTCCTGCTGAGCAAGTACGAGGGCATCATTCCCGCGCTGGAGAGCTCCCACGCTGTTGCCTTTGCCATGCGCAAGGCCCGCGAGATGAAGAAGGGCAGCATTCTGGCCACCCTCAGCGGCCGCGGCGATAAGGACGTGGACTACGTTGTGGAGCACTACGGCTACGGCGAAAACTACGAACTGTAAGAAAAAATGTTATATATGAAGAGAGGCGGCGCAGGGGTGCGCCGCCTCTCAGAGTATTGAAAAGTGCGGGGTGCAGGGGGATCATCCCCCTGCCGGGCTGTAGTATGTAAAGGGGAGTTTAATACACTTCCTAATACATCATGACTGCGGCTCATTTGTGGTGAATGGATGCGGTTATGAAGAAAGGAGTTCACCTTAATCACAACCGTTTTCAGGAACTACGAAAGGAGCACATTCATGAATTACTTCGAACAGATCGGCATTCCTTACGAACTGCACTCCGACAGCTGTTACTATCCGAAGGTCACAATACCTGAACAGGAACCAGCCCATTATGGTCGGTATGGCCTGTTACATAAGCAGTATCTGCAGGAGCATCGTCCATTAGCATATGACACCCTGCTTTCGAGTGGCGAGCTGGTAGCTCGCCTGAACCAGATAGACGATATCGCACAAGCGCGTTACGAAGTGCTGGTTGAGCAGATGAAGAAAAAACAGGGCATCACTGAAGAACTTAAGGCCCGGGATCCAATGGCATGGGTTGGCGCTATGAACAATATTCATTCCTGCGTGGATGAGATCATCCTGACAGAGGTGGTGTATGAGTAATGAAACAGCAAGCTCAATCTCTCAACACCTACTTCTGGAATGTTGGGAATGATATTGCGGATATTCGCCTGTTGGCAGAAGGGGCCGTTGCTTTGTACGAGAATGATGCTGTGCCGTTGCATCAACTGGGAATGACTTATGATGAGCAAGAAGCCGCTTCGGCCTTTGATACCATCGGTACAGCACTGTATGATCTCCGTAAGAGGATTGAGGAGATGCAACTGTCTCATTTACATGAAACAGTCCAGCAGAGTACAGATAGAAAGTCCGATCAATAAGATACCAGCCAACTCCTTTGCGGAAACTCGCCCGGCAGTATGTTCTGTCGGGCGAGTTTCATTATGGCGCATAGTTTTCTATTTTTTGTTATGCTTATCTGCCCATTTCGTTCTGCACTCAACAGAACAAAACTTGGAATCCACCCTCTTGGCAACAAATGCCCGCTGGCAATGCTCGCACATCCGCAGGGGATGACGATCATCCGTCAGTTTGAAGGACAGAACCATCTTGATGCCCATCAAAAGCGAATGGAAATCCCAAACGATGGTGGGCTTATCCCGCAACTCAATATGATAAGTCGGAGCATTCCCATCAAACGCAGCCATTCCCTGGCGGTACAGATTTAATGTGGTTTCGTCTGTGCTGTCCTTGTCGTGATAATACAGAAACGCTGCCATGAATGTGAATGCCCAGTCACGGAACACCTCCACCAGCCAATCGTACCGCTCGCCATAGTGGCGCATAAAGGTCATGACCATAGCTTGAGGATCAGTACGGAAGGTCTTTGCCAGAGCGATCATGGTACGATCTGTGATATTCAGGACATGACCTTTTTCGTTTTTTGCGAAGGCTGGCGTCTCGAACGGAAAGAAAAGCTTGAGGTATTCCAGCGTGTCCATTGCTTCTTCACGGATGAACTGATTCTTCAGCAGATATACCTGCTTGAAATCTGCGAAATGAACCGTGGTGGGCAATGCAGTCATCAGGCCCAGCAAGCCATACTTGCAGGCGAATTCACGAATAGCAATCTCCAAAGTTTCCTTTGGTGCTTTGCGGTAGCACTGCAAACCGATATCCATGGCATCCAGCAGTAGCTGGTCAGCCTCTTTCAAAGGATCATAGGGCTTGGGTTTCGCATCAGCAGTTGGCAGTAAATACTCATAGCCATCTGCTGCAATTTTCCACTCATAATCGCTGTACCGAACCCAGCTGGAACTGAGATGTTCAAATAACTGATTCATCTGCGTCCTCCTTTGCAATCTTCGTTTTCTTTGCAGTTTGTGCAGATTCATATTGTGTCAGAAATTCTTTTTCCTGCAAGGTCATGGATGCACCGTTTTGTCTGCGGTCCATCAGCGCCGCATACAGTTTTCGCTGTATCTTTCGCCGGACAACATCCCTCACCTTGCGCACGTTACGGTCGGTTTGTCCTCTGAGAGCAGCCAGTTTCTTGGGACTGTACAGCCGGATACCCAGAAAGAACAGAATCTCTTTGTGTTCCAGTTTCAGATTCATCACAATCTCCCGAATGTATTCCTTCGCCGTCAGATTGTGCATTTCAAACAGGCAGTAAGCAAAGTAATCCCAGAAGTTGCCCCGACAGATCTGCTGAAATGTTGGATTGGCAAGCCAGCGGGGAAAGCAACTTCCATCCTGACTCATCTCATGCTCCAAAGGAACATCTCCACGGCCAATTTCATAACTACGCTCCCGTCGTTCACGATTCTGATCCAGTCGATCCCACCATTTGGTGACCGTTGTGAATTCCTGCTCGGTACGGGCGGATGATTCCAAACGTTTGAGAGCTTCTGCCTGAAGCTCTCTTTTCAGTATCCGGCGATGGAGATTTGTGTCCGGTTGAATAGCGGGAATGGATGTGAATTCCATGCGGATGGATTCTTGGGTTTGCAACTGGTCTATTTCTTCATCGGCAAGTTCGTTACCATCTTTATCGTATGCAACATCGATCCAGCGATCAATATCCTGCTCAGCGTTTGAAACAAAATCGGCAACAAGTTCACCGTTCTGTGTGCGATCGTTGCCCTGTTCGTCCATCCAACCCACATCCATCACCCCACTTTCTGTGATCATTATAGCACGTTCAAAACTTCTTCCAAAGAAAATTTTCAAACCCCATAAAAACAGTTCCGAAAACAATATGTATTTGTCCTATAGATGAGAGGAAGTTCCGCCATCGGTATTCCCCCTCTACTTTTTTCTGAGGAGGTGAAGCTATGAACAACCGCTACCGATGCAACCCCGGCACCTGTTATCGACCACCATCAGCCAGATAGGAGGACATGAACCATGATGGACTACAGCAACCCACAATCCAAAACAAATCTACAGAAAGAGAGGAATCTATGGAAGACAAAAAGCCCGCCTTTGTGTTTTCCCGGCACATCGGGAACACCACCTACAGCACCAATGTGTGCTTCGATCCTCAAGCGCCCAGTACCTTTGAGGACAAATTGTTACGATTGATACAGAACGAACTGCTGACGGTGAACGAAAAGTGTGATATACTGAATGCACCACAAATGAGCCGTCAGTCTGAAAGGAGAGCCTAATGGCAGCCAGACAGACGGAAAAGAAAATTACAGCACTCTATGAGCGTCTCTCCAGAGATGATGATCAGCTGGGAGAGAGCAATTCGATTGTCAACCAAAAAGCGTATCTGGAAAGTTATGCTGCCCAGCATGGCTTTTTGAACTGCGTTCATTACACCGATGACGGTTGGTCCGGCGGCAACTTTGACCGACCGGACTGGAAGCGACTGATCGCGGATATCGAATCAGGTAAAATAGCAACGGTTTTGGTAAAGGATATGAGTCGTATCGGGCGTGACTATCTGCAAACCGGCTTCTATACGGAAGTGGTTTTCCGAAAGCATCATGTACGTTTTATTGCCATTGCCAACGGAATTGACAGCAATGATCCGGGAACCAGCGAATTTGCTCCGTTCATGAATATCATGAACGAGTGGTATCTACGTGACATATCCAGAAAAGTACGAGTCGCTATCAAAACAAAAGGGGAATCCGGAAAACCAACTGTCAATCTTCCACCCTATGGATACATGAAACAGCCTGGCGAAAAAGATAAATGGATCATCGATGAGGAAGCAGCCATTGTTGTTCGCCGGATTTTTCGTATGGTCATCGAAGGGTATTCATTTGGTGAAATCGCCCGCGCTCTTGAAGCCGACAAAATCGAGAAGCCCAATGTACATTTTGCCCGTCAGGGACGCGGCAGATGGAAAGACCAGGAAGAGTTCACCCACCCGTATTATTGGCAGAACAATGTGATTCAAAGAATCATCGACCGCCCCGAATACATGGGGCACACGGTCAATTTCCGTTGCCATAAGGAGTCGTATAAGGATCATACCAAGGTTGTTCATCCAAAGGATGAGTGGCTGATCTTTGAAAACACCCATGAGCCAATCATCGATAAAGAAACATGGGAACTTGCTCAGAAACTGCGTCAGACGCCAAGACGACATGACTTTTTTGAACATGCAAACCCATTGACCGGTCTTCTGTTCTGTGCAGATTGCGGAGCGAAGATGTACAATCGTCGTTCACGGGCCAATCCTGAAAAGGGACATACATCCCGCGACTGCTATGAGTGTTCAACGCACAAGCTGACCGGTCGCTACAAAGAAGATAAATGCTGCACGCACAATATCTCAACCAAAGCTGTTCGTGAATTGGTGCTGGAATCGATACGCCAAGTTAGTAAATATGCTTTGGAAAATGAAGAAGCATTCGTCCAGCAAGTCCGCAAGGAAGCGGAGATTCAGTATGAAGCCGCAGCCAAAGATCTGCGAAAGAAGATCCAAAAAGATCAGCGGCGTCGGGATGAACTGGATGTACTGTTGAAACGATTGTATGAATCCTATGCTTTGGGTAAACTGCCGGAGAAGCGGTACGAAACATTGTCTGCTGAGTACGAACAGGAACAGGCTGCATTAGAGATTTCGCTGGCAGAAGATCAGCACAGTTTGGAAATCTTTCTTGAGGATACCACCCGGATTGATCAGTTTATGGAACTGGTGAAGAAGTATACTGATCTTTCCGAACTGACCACCCCCATGCTCAATGAATTCGTTGACAAGATTCTCGTACATGCACCGGTAAAAGATCCGAAATACGGGCGAATGCAACAGGTGGATGTGTATCTGAACTTTGTCGGCTGTGTGCAAATCCCCTCACCGGAACCTACAGCAGAAGAACTTGAAGAATTGGAGCGCCTGGCACGGCGCAGAAAGATCAACAAACGTACGTATGCCCGGCGAAAGGAACGGGAAAGGCAGAAGAAACTCTTGGCTTTGGAGCAGGCTGGTCAGGAAGAAGTCAGCTTTTGATACCGTTAAGCATTGGTAACATTATACTTTTACATTAACCGCGAAACTGGATTCATAGTAATACCATAGAAGCCCGGGATTGGCACCGCATTAGTGCCAATCCCGGGCTCTTTTTGTTTTACAGACTATACGCAAAACAAGGGTTGCACCAAAGCCATCATCATTTTGAATCAAATCAATGCCAACAAAGTCAAACTTAATACCAAAAGGGGGGGATGGGTCCGTGCTACGCCGGTTTCACCGGATACCCGCCATCACGGCACTGCTGTGATGAAGAAAAGGGTGGGCGATACAATGACTTTTTCTTCAGTATCCATCTTATACCCAGCATTCCTTGAATGCGTAGCTGCATGATTCATCATGCTCAAAAGGGGATTGGGGATTTCTCCCCAACAAGCAAAACCGACAGAGTAGCCGCAGGCTTTCTCTGTCGGTTTTCGCATGTGTGGCCACACATGCATTGCTTGCTATAAGTTGAGATGACCACGAATAGGCATATTCTTTTTTGATTTGTTGTATGCCGGATGCCCTGATAATGATTTGGAAGTTGGTCTGAGTATAAATTGATTTGCGTTGTCCTTTGTTGGTAAATGATCATAGATAAGTAACTGTTTCCAAAATACTGGATGCACACCAAACGTAGCGGAGAGAACAAGCCATCTGTGCATGAAGTAATGGCGATCGTTAAAACAAAAAAGACCTGACCAACTTGCTGGATTGGATCACAAAACACATCATCGTGTAATAGCGACCAGAAGAACGATGCAACAACAAAGGTTCTGTGAAATTCTTTCTGTAAATCCCGGTCTTCTACGACAAAATCATGATAGGGGTGGCCGAACGGCAGATTCTGCTGTTCGGCTACTTGGTTACAGTACTACCAGAAAACAGACAGATATGTCAAGGGCACCCGGC
>JAZSRK010000172.1:0-8123 GCA_045538465.1 Candidatus Limiplasma sp.
GGGCCTTCAATACAGCGGGATGCGCCCCGCAGGCATAGTCGCATTCAAAATGGATCATGGTTTTGGTAACCTCTCTTTAGCAATGTTTTGCAGAATAGTCTAAACCATTCCCCTTGCTACGCAAGGGTTCCGAAACCACCGCGCATGTCGCTGGTTTCGGATCACAGTCGGAGGGTTGCGACCCTCCAACACCTCCCAAGGCTTCTCAATAGTCTAAACCATTCCTATTGTATGCTATCCGCTTTCGGGTCTTGTGTCAATAGGCAGGCGAGAAGTTGCTTTGCATGCGGGAAGTTGGCTTGCTGAGCAGCAGATTCATTTGCAACCTATTGATAAGATATGAAAATCGGCTTTCTTGCCTTTTTGGCTTGTCAAGGCAAAAAAAGTGTGTATAATAGCAGTAGGACAAACGTTTTCGCAAAGAATACAAACCCCACCAAACACCGAAGAAACAACTGTTTTCTGCTAGCAACTCCCCTGCCACTCCTCTACCCGAAAGGCGTGAAATGCAATGATCCGCAGATTTGACTATGGCACCCCCCTGCCCACCGAGGCGCTGGTCACCGAGCTTCCCCTCTCCAACGATGCCCTTCCCTATTTCGATGTAGCAACCACCGAGCAGGGTCTCACCTTTACCCACAAGCTGGGCAAGGATGACCTGATCTACGGCCTTGGCGAGACCGTCCGGGGCATCAACAAGCGCGGGCACCTCTACCGCAGCTGGAACAGCGACGAGTTTTCCCATCACGAGGACAAGCAGTCCCTGTACGCCTCCCACAACCTGCTCATTTTCCACGGCGAGGAAAGATCCTTCGGCGTGTTCTTTGACGACCCTGGCGAGATCACTTTCGATCTGGGCTACACCCAGACCGATACCGCCGTCATCACCAGCGCAAACGGCGATCTGCGCCTCATCCTGATCGAAGAAGACAGCCTGAGCGGCATCGTGGCGGCCTTCCGCCAGCTGATCGGCCAGAGCTACATCCCGCCCAAGTGGGCGTTTGGCTACATCCAATCCCGCTGGGGCTATGCTGCCGATGCGGAGGTGCGCACCATCGTCAAGGAGCACCGGGATCGCCACATCCCGCTGGACGGCGTATGTCTGGATATCGACTACATGGTGGATTACAAAGATTTCAGCTGGAACCATGAGTCCTTCCCAGATCTGAAAAAGCTGTGCAGCGATATGAAGGACGAGCACATTCGCCTGATCCCCATCATCGATGCCGGTGTGAAGCAGCAGGAAGGCTACGACGTATGCGACGAAGGCCTGAAAAACGGCTACTTCTGCACCTACGAAGACGGCACCCCCTTTGTGGGCGCTGTATGGCCTGGGCGCAGCTATTTCCCCGATTTCTTCCAGCCCGAAGTGCGCCAGTGGTTCGGCAACAAGTACCACGAGCTAATGGATCAAGGCATTGAGGGCTTCTGGAACGACATGAACGAGCCCGCCCTGTTCTATTCCGAGCGGGGCATTGCCGAAGCCCGCAAGGAGCTGACCCGCCTGCTGGACATGAACTTGGGTCTGGATGCCTTCTTCCATTTGAAAGATGTGCTCATGGGCATGCAGAACAACCGGGAGGACTACAAGAGCTTCTACCACAAGTACGCCGGTCAGACCGTGCGCCACGACAAGGTGCACAACCTGTACGGCGGCTTCATGACCAAAGCCGCCCACGAGGGTCTTGCCAACTACGATCCCGACAAGCGCCACCTGATCTTCTCCCGAGCCAGCCACATCGGCGCGCACCGCTGGGGCGGCGTATGGCAGGGCGACAATACCTCTTGGTGGAGCCACATCCTGATGAATCTGCGGATGCTGCCCTCCCTCAATATGTGCGGCTTCCTATATACCGGCGCCGATCTGGGCGGCTTCTCCGGCAACACCACGGAGGACTTGCTGCTGCGCTGGCTGCAGCTGGGCGTGTTCACCCCCCTGATGCGCAACCATTCTGCCCTGCACACCCGCGATCAGGAGATCTACCGCTTCTCCTTGCAGGAGGATATGCGTAACATCCTGACCGTGCGCTATGCCCTTTTGCCCTACATCTACAGCGAATTCATGAAGTGCGCCCTCACCGGCGGCAGCATGTTCCGTCCCCTCAGCTTCGACTACCCCGCCGACCCCGATGCCCTGCGAATCGAGGATCAGGTGATGCTGGGCGGCGAGTGCATGATCGCCCCCATCTACGAGCCCAACGTCCGCGGGCGCAACGTGTACCTGCCCGAGGATATGCTGCTGGTGCGCTTCCGCTCTGCCAACGACTACGACCTGATCCCCATGGAAAAAGGCCGCCACTGGATCACGCTGGAGCTGAACGAGATGCCCCTGTTCATCCGCAAGGGCTGCGTTATTCCCATGAGCCATAGCGGCGAATGGGTGGAGGCCGTGAACAGCAAAGATCTGTTTTTGCTGGGCTGGGTGCAGGGTGCTTCCTCCTATCAGATGTATGATGATGATGGGTATACTACCAAGCCGGAGCTGGAAAGCGGGATGACTGTGATCGATGTGAAGGTCGAGGGCGGTATGGTGGCGGCCGAAGGCGATGGGCTGGTTGTGGATGGCAGCAAGGTGGTCGTGAAGTAAGGTAACTTGATTTCTCCTGCGAATGAAAGATCAAAACCCGTGGTGCTGCGGAGTGCAGCGCCACGGGTTATTTTGGTGTGTTGTTTCATTGATTATGTTTTTTTGGGGGAGTTACTGGATGTATTCGTAGGGGATGTTTTCGCTGATGGCGTAGGTTTCTCCGACGGAGCCGGGGACTACTTGAAGGGTAAGGTTGGGGCAACCGGAGAAGGCACCAACACCGATCTCTTTTACGCTTGCGGGAATGGTGGCGGTGGTGAGAGCGGTACAGTACTCAAATGCACTCAATTCAATGGTCGTAACACTATCGGGGATAACCACTGTTTGTAACGATTCACACCACCAAAACGCTTGTATGCCATGTTTCACCGTTTTTATCAAACAACACACCATCCTTGACCGATAAAGTAAGATGCGTAGCTGACACAACCACTTCCCTCAAATTCTCACACAACTGAAAAGCAGATCCATCTACAGAAAGAACGCTATTGGGTAGCTTACCACAGCTTGGTTCTCTTTTCTTATGCATCTGTTACTTAATGTATTGTACCTCAACATACTGCTTATATTCATAAGGAATATTTTCGCTGATGGCGTAGGTTTCGCCGACGGAGCCAGGGACTACGCGTAGGATCAGGTTGGGGCAACCGGAGAAGGCATCAGCACCAATTTCTTTTACACTTACGGGAATGGTGGCGGTGGTGAGAGCGGTACAGTACCCAAACGCACTCATTTCAATGGTCGTAACACTATCGGGGATAACCACTGTTTGTAACGATTCACACCACAAAAACGCATATTTGCCAATGCTCGTGACCGTATCAGGTATATTGATCTCTTCAAGCGTATAGGCTTCGGAAAATGCTTGATCACCAATGATCGTTACACCCTGCGGAATGGAATAGCTGTTGTTTTCCGTTGTGCTCGTCTGCAAATAACTAATCAATAGATGATCTTCTTTTGAAATGAGTGCACCATCTACAAACTCCAACGCAGGGTGGTCTGGTGATATCTCAAGGTTTGTTAGTCGTGAACACGCAATAAACGGTTGGTATTCAATAGTAACCAAGCTATTGGGAATAACCACCGTTTCTAAGTTCCAGCAATCCACAAACGATGGTCCCAGCGCAACAACGCCTTCAGGAATAATGATCTGCTCGATATTTCCGCAATTTTCAAATGCAAATGTAGCAATGCTTGTAACCCCATCGGGGATAGCATAAGTCTTCATCATATAACCTGGCGGGCAAAAAAGTAAAGTTTCACCATTTTTATCAAACAACACACCATCCTTGACCGATAAAGTAGGATGCTCAGGCGATACCACCACTTCTCTTAGGTTAGCGCAGCCTTGAAAAGTCATAGCCTCTAACGAAAGAACTTTGTCGGGGATCACAATGGTTGCAAGCTCAGTACAATGAAAAAATGCGTTAAGGCCAATCTCTATTACCGTATCGGGGATGTTAAGCAGTACCAAACGTTCGCACCCAAAGAAAGCCTCTTCCCCTATTCTTTGAATGCCATCAGGAAAAGAAAAACTCTGCTTATTCAAACCGCTGGGCACGCAAACCAAGCACTTATTGGCTTTATCAACAAGCGCACCATCCACAACTTCTAACGTGGGATGATCAGGCGATACGATGATCTCGCACAAGCCTTTGTTTCCTGCAAAAATAGCTTCTCCTATTTCGATTACACTATCAGGGATCGTTATTGAAACTAAATTACAAGAAACGAACGAATAGTATCCCATTTTCTTTAAGGTCTCTGGTAGCGTGACAGATTGAAGCTGATCACACCAATTAAATGCGGCATCTTCTATTTCTATAATGCCGTGCGGAACGACGACTGAAACCAGCGTGCTACAATCTGAAAACGACCGCTCCCCAATCCTGCTTACCGCATACCCATCCAGCTCAGCAGCAATCGTTAATTCCTCATCCGTACCAGACCAACGCACGATCTCCGCTGTGCCATCTTCCAGCAACCGATAGCTATAATCACCGCATTCAAACACTTCGTCTGTTACAAAACCCGAACCCGTCGCCAAGCCAGTAGTGCAACCCAATACCAACACAAACAAAACCAACAATGCTACCAATTTTTTCATACAGGAATTACCTCCTTTTGAAAACAATAACACTCCCCGCCTTTTCTGTCAATCATAAAGAAAGGGTATTTCCATCGCTAATTTCCGTAGTTCCAGCCGTTCCGTCATTCAGGATGCGCCGCGCCCCTGTTGCACCCCCCGCCACAAAACCCACCCTTGCCAAAGCCAACAAAACCATCTATAATAGAAGTAACAAACGGCGCAACGCCTGCCGTTCCATTGGAGAGAAAAACAAATAACACCAACAATTTTAACAGGGAGGAAACCGCTATGTCCAAGTTCAAGTTTTCCGTTGGCCCGTGGAATGTTCATTCCGGCGCAGATTCCTACGGCCCCGCCACCCGCAATGAGATCGCTTTTGAAGAAAAGATCAAGCGCTTTGCGGAGATCGGCTTCTCTGCCATCCAGTTCCACGATGACGACGCTGTGCCCAACATGAACGACCTGACCGAGGAAGAGATCAAAGCCGAAGCCCGCAAGGTAAAGGCGCTGCTGGACAAGTACGGCCTCAAGGCTGAGTTTGTGGCTCCCCGTCTGTGGCAGGATCCCCGCACCATCGACGGCGGCTACATGTCCACCAGCAAGGAAGACCGCGAATTCGCCATGTGGCGTTCCTTCCGCTCCATCGATATCGCCCGTGAGCTGGGCTGCGACCTGATCGTGCTCTGGCTGGCCCGCGAAGGCACCCTCTGCGCCGAAAGCAAGAGCCCTGTCTGGGCCACCAAGCAGCTGGTAAGCGCCATCGACCAGATGCTGAACTATGACCCCACCATCCGCATCTGCATCGAACCCAAGCCCAACGAGCCCATCGACCGCTCTATCTGCGGCACCATGGGTCACGTGCTGGCTGTGTCCGCTGCCACCAAGGATCCCAAGCGTGTGGGCGGCAACTTGGAAAGCGCCCACGCCATGCTGGCGGGTCTGGATCCCGCCCATGAGATCGGCTTTGCCATGGCTTTTGACAAGCTGTTCACCGTCCACCTCAACGACCAGAACGGCATCAAGTTTGACCAAGACAAGTCCTTCGGCGTGGAAAACCTGCGTGTAGCCTTCAATCAGGTGCGCGTTCTCCTCGAAAACAACTACGGCAGCAAGGGCGAGTACGTGGGTCTGGATGTAAAGGCCATGCGCACCACCACCGACGAAGACAGCTACAAGCATCTGGAGAACAGCCTGAACATCTTCAAAGCTCTGGAAGAAAAGGCCGAGCGTTTCGATTATGCGCTGCGGGATGAGCTGGTGGCCAAGAGAGACTTCGAAGGTCTGGAAATGTACACCTTGCGCCTGCTGATGGGTCTTGAATAAGGCAGGGGTGACCCCTGCACCCACACTGCGGGCAGGGAAGTCCCTGCACCCGGACTGCGGCGCAAGCGCCGCAGGGGTCGCTAATGTTTGTTGATTGCCACTCAGACCGCCGGGGCGCAGCAGTAGGCGCCCCGGCGGATGGTTGCGGGAGTGGTGCTACCTCCCGAGCTATGGTTGTGTGGTGCCCCAAGTTGGATATATGACCTTGCTGCTTACCTATGTTTATCACTGGGAACAGCTATGAAGAATTTAGGATAATGATCGCTGATTGAGGCACCCTCAGTCAGCTTCGCTGACAGCTCCCTCGCAAAGCGAAGGAGCCTTTTGGGGGTCTCCACCCATGTCGCATTGCGAGCTGGGAGACCCGTTGACCCCCGCCGTTCCCTCGAGAGGAGAGTTTTCCCCAATGAACAAACGACCTAAACGCATCCTTGCCGCAGGGCATATTTGTATCGATGTTACCCCGGTGTTTCCCCATGCCCATCTATCCTTTGCCGAGGCTCTATCCCCGGGCAAGCTGACCCACGTGGATGCAGCGGACATCCACACCGGCGGCAGCGTAGCCAACACGGGTCTGGCTCTGAAGCTGCTGGGAGCAGATGTTCAGCTGGCAGGCAAGGTAGGCGACGATCCCTTCGGGGCCATGATCGCCGACCGCCTGAGCAAATACGACGCACAGGATGGCCTGCTGGTGGACAAGACCGGCTCCACTTCCTATTCCATCGTTATTGCGCCGCCGGGGGTGGATCGCATTTTCCTGCACCATCCCGGCGTAAATAGTACCTTTATTTCCCGCGATATTCCCGAAAAGATGCTCCACGCAGCCGATCACCTGCACTTTGGCTATCCACCGCTGATGCGTCGCATGTACCAGAATAACGGTGAGGAGCTGGTATCCCTCTTCAAGCGGGCGAAACTGCTGGGGCTGAGCACATCCTTGGATATGGCCGCCATCGACCCCGCCACAGAGGCCGGCCAGCTGGATTGGCATGCTTTGCTCAGCCGGGTATTGCCCTATGTGGATTTCTTCGTGCCCAGCATCGAGGAACTTTGCTTCATGCTGGATCGCTCCCGCTATCAGCAGTGGCTCAAGCGGGCAGGGGATAGCGAGATCACCCGCATCCTTGACCCGGAGACAGATATTGCGCCCCTTGCCGATCTTTGCTTCCGTCTTGGCGCAAAGGTCGTACTGCTCAAGTGCGGCGCGCCCGGCCTCTACCTTACCACTGCCGACGACCTGAGCACCATCGGCCGTCGCTCCGGCATCGACACCGCTAAGTGGGCATCCCAGCGCACCTTTCAGCGCAGTTACAAGCCAGGCAAAGTGCTCTCCGGCACCGGTGCTGGCGATACCAGCATCGCTGCGTTCTTGCTTTCCATGCTGGAAGGCTGCCCGCCTCAGGAGTGCCTCCAGCTGGCCGCCGCCACCGGCGCGTGCTGCGTAGAAGCCTACGATGCCCTCAGTGGCCTCAAGCCCCTGGACGAACTGCGCCAGCGCATCGCGCAGGGGTGGGAGAGCGTGTAGCAGGGGGTGACCCCCTGCCCCCCACACTGCGCCGTGAAACGGCGCAGAAATTGGGTTTGCGAGTGCTCCGCTGACTAAAGCAACTGCCGGGGCACAACGGATGCCCCGGCTCGCATGGGTGATTGTGAGATGTCACCTAAAAAGGCTCCTTCGCTTGCGAGGGCGCGACGCGTTAAGAAAATGTGCCAGTGGCATATTTTTAGTGGGAGCGGGGAGCGGTCTCTACCTGCGACCGGCCCGAAGGGTGTCAGCGAAGCTGACTGAGGGTGCCGCCCCAAATGACTCCATGCCGTTCCCACCGGAAGTACCAAACCGAACCAAACCCTTGGCTCTCCCTCTGGGAGAGCTCAGACTGTCGAAAAACCCCGGGAGGTATCGGAGGGTCGCAACCCTCCGATTCTAGTTCCGAAACCGGCGACATGCGCGGTGGTTTCGGTACCCTTGCGTAGCAAGGGATTCCTATCGCCGTTTGCCGCCCGGCGAGCCGTAGGCGAGTAGGCAAACGGTGCATGCCTCGTCGAAAAAGTCGCCAAAGGCGAGTTTTTCGACGACCCGGGCTCTCCCCCTGGGAGGGCTGCCAAGCGCAACCCCACCCC
>JAZSRK010000040.1:0-15016 GCA_045538465.1 Candidatus Limiplasma sp.
AGGAGTTGTTATCAGGTCTTGTCTTCCTAAGACCGCTTGGCCTCCGACTTCTACGGCTCGCCGGGCGGCAAACGGTGATAGGAATCCCTTGCTACGCAAGGGTTCCGAAACTACCGCGCATGTCGCTGGTTTCGGATCACAGTCGGAGGGTTGCGACCCTCCGACACCACCCGGGTTTTTCGACAGTCTGAAGCAAGCGCACCTTGCCGGTTTGCTACTGGATACAAGCACATAAATATGGTATGATAGATACATACCATACAGACTATTCCCCTACGGAAGGCGGAGACCCATGAAGCTAATGTTGCATATTTGCTGCGCACCCTGCGCCATTATGTGCGTCAAGACCCTGCGGGAGGAGGGCATAGAGCCCGTCGGGTATTGGGATAACCCCAATATTCATCCCTATACCGAATACCGCATCCGGCGGCAAACGCTGGAAGAATACGCCCGCAGCATCGATCTCAAGTTGCTCATCGGCGGCAAATACGGTCTGCGCACCTTTTTGGATGATGTAAACGGCGACTATACCGGCCGCTGCCTGCACTGCTACCGGCTGCGGTTTCGGTCTGCGGCCAAGTATGCAGCAGAGAACGGTTTTACCCATTTTTGTTCTACCCTGTTCGTAAGCCCCTACCAGAACCACGATCTGATGCTTCAGGCAGCGCAGGAAGCGGCGCAGGAGTTTGGCGTTGCCTTTTTGCACCGGGATTTTCGCCCCTATTTCCGTCAGGGGCAGGAGGAAGCCCGGGCGCTGGGGCTGTATATGCAAAAATATTGCGGCTGCATCTTCAGCGAGGAAGACCGCTACCAAAAGCGCAAAAAGAAGCGGGAGGCAGAGGCGTGACCGAGATGGAAAGTTTGTCTTTGCAGACAGTGCAAAATCGCCTGCAGACCCGCTGGGCAGGGCAGGGAAAGCTGCTCTTTGCGCCGGAAATGCCCTCCACCAACACCGTGCTTCGGGAGCTGGCAAAGCAAGGCGCACCCCATGGCAGCGTGGCCTTTTGCGATCATCAGACGGCTGGCAAAGGGCGCATCGGGCGCAGTTGGGAGACCCCTGCTGGCGAGGCTCTTACTTTTTCGGTGCTGCTGAGACCCGCCCTGCGCCCGGAGGAGGCGCAGCTGTGTACTTTGGCAGCGGCGCTGGGCGTGGTGCGCAGCATACAGGGGCTATACCCGGCGCTGGCCCCCCGCATCAAATGGCCCAATGATGTGGTCATCGGGCAGGGCAAATGCTGCGGCGTGCTCAGCGAAATGGGCATGGTTGGCGATAAAGTGGATTATGTGGTCACCGGCATCGGGCTGAATGTAAACCAGACCGCCTTTTCTGTGGAATTGAGCCATCGGGCGGTGTCGCTCAGGCAAGCTTTGCAAAAGACCGGAGCGGGGGATACGCCTCTGAGCCGCGCAGCGCTGCTTGGGCGCGTGCTGAAAGAGCTGGAACCGCTGGTGGATGCGCTGGAAACAGGCGGGTTTGCAGCCATACGGGCAGCCTATGAGGCATCTTCTGCAACCATCGGGCAGACCGTGCAGGTGCTGGCTCCGGCAGAAACTTACACCGGCGTTGCTTTGGGTGTGGAGGATGATGGTGCTTTGCTGGTGCGCCGGGAAAACGGTGATGTGCAAAAAGTGCTGTGCGGAGATGTATCCGTGCGGGGACTGATGGGGTATGTGTGACCCGCTACCTTGCGGGCGCAGGTGCCATCAAAACGGAGAAATGAGGAATAGACCCATGAAATCCATACAGCAAAAGGGATGGTGGATCGCTGCTCTGTGCGCCTTGGGTGCGCTGATGCTGATGCTGAATCTGCTTACCCCTATGATCTGCGATGATTATCGCTATGCTTTCAGCTTTGCCACCGGTGAACGGCTGACTGGCGCAGGGCAGATCCTGCCTTCGCTGGCAGCGCACGGGCATGTGCTCAACGGGCGGTATGCGCCGCATTTCTTTGTGCAGCTTTTTGCCATGCTGCCGGAAGTTTGCTTCGATGTGGTCAACACAGCGGTCTTTCTGCTGCTGGTGGTGGGGCTGTGCAGGCTTGCAGGTAGCAACAGTGTATGGCTGTTTGCCGCTGTGACGGGCGCGCTGTTTCTTTTGCCGCCGGTATTTGGGCAGAATATGCTGTGGATGGCGGGCTCCTGCAACTATCTGTGGCCTTGCGCTCTGTTGGTATGGTTGATGCGCCCTTTCCTCAAGACCCTCTTGGATGGGCAGACGAAGCTTCGCTGGTTTACCGTTGTGCTGATGGTGCTGGGCGGTTTTTTGTTCGGCAACAGCAGCGAAAACCTTTCGGCTGCCGGGCTATTGTTTATGGGGCTGTGCATATTGTGGCTGCTGGTCGGCCGTCAGCGCACACCGGTGTGGATGTGGCTTACGGCCGCAGCTACGCTGGCGGGTTGGCTTCTGCTGATGCTGGCGCCTGTGGATAAGCCCACCGGCACAGCCGAGGCAGGGATGCTGGGAGTACTGCTGGAGCGTTTTAGCACGGTGATGGGGCTGTGGATCAAACACCTTGGTGTGCTTACGGTGGCTTGGGTCTTTTTGGCCTGCATCGGCTGGGAAACGCTGGGCAAGAAGCGGGTGGCTATTTCTGGACTATTGGTGCTGTGCGCATTGTGCTGCCATTTGGCCATGGTGGTCTCCGAATACGTACCGGAGCGGGTACTGTTGGGCCCCATCGTGCTGCTGATGGGCGCTTGCGTGTTGCTGGCAGATGGGCTTTCCAAACTGTCCAAGCCGGTATACCGGGGGTTGTGCCTGAGCCTGTGCCTGATGGCGCTGCTCAATGTAGCGGCATCATTGCCCCACACCTATAACCGCTATCGGCTGGCAGAAGCGAGAAATGCACAAATGGCGGAGGCTGCCGCAGCCAATACTGCGGATGTGACCACCTTTGGCATTTTGGGGCGCACCCCTTACGATGGCTATACCGGACTGTTGGAGTTGAGCTCAAACCCCGAAACTTTCTCCAATGTAGCATATGCCGCTTATTACGGTGTGGATAGCGTTACCGTGGAGCGGGTGGAATAGGTTTTTTCCCGGGGGTGAAAGAAATGAAAGGTTTGGGAATGGATCTGTGCGAGGTAGCACGGTTCGAGAAGATCTTGGAGGGCGGAGGCAGTTTTTTGCGCCGATATTTCTCCGAGGAGGAGCAGGCGTATCTGGCCGCCCGGGGGCGTATGGCCGCCCAGAGTGCAGCAGCGATGTTTGCTGCCAAGGAAGCTTTTTTAAAAGCAGCTGGTATGGGGATCGGCGGCGGTGTGGCGCTTACGGAGGTGGCGGTGCACCACGAGGAAAACGGCAAGCCTGTTTATGTCCTCACCGGCTGTGCGCAGGAAGTACTACACGCTATGGGCGCACAAACCGCGTGGCTGTCCCTGACCCATGAGGCAGGGGTAGCAGCGGCAGTCTGTGTGCTGGAATGATCGTTAGCGCCCTGTCAGCGAGTGACGGGGCGCTTCGGGTCGTGGAAAAACTCCCCTATGGCGACTTTTCCGACCAGGCTTGCCCCGTTTGCCTACTCGCCTACGGCTCGCCGGGCGGCAAACGGCGACAGGAATCCCTTGCTACGCAAGGGTCCCGACACCACCGCGCATGTCGCTGGTTTCGGATCACAGTCGGAGGGTTGCGCCCCTCCGACTCCACCCGGGGTTTCTCGACAGTCTGACTACTTAAGTAGTGTAGCACGGTCATCTATCCGGCGCAAGAGCAATGGATGGTTTGGCTTACCCAAAACCAGCAAAACCAGCAAGCTGCCGACAACTACAGCAAAGCTATTTACCCAAAGCATTCCCATGTGCTATAATACAAAGGATTTTTGTTACCAAGGAGGCCTGCACATGGCTAATGTATATCTGCATAAAAACAAAGAACAGCGCATTCTGAATGGGCACCCGTGGGTTTTTCGCAGCGACATCGAAAAAGTAGAAGGTGCCCATACCGATGGCGGCGTGGTGCGTGTGCTCTCCAGCCGTCATAAGTTTTTGGGTATGGCTATTTACAACAGTCAATCTCAGATCAGCCTTCGTATGCTCAGCCGCAAGGATGAAAGCATCAACGCCGCCTTCATCCGCAGCCGGGTGAAGCGCGCCATCGACTACCGCCGCCATTTTGCCGATCTGCGCAGCTGCCGCTTGATCTTTGCCGAAAGCGATGGCTTGCCCGCGGTGATCGCCGATGCCTTTGGCGATGTGATCGTTTTACAGGTGCTGTGCCTCGGCATGGAGCGCTTTAAGCAGGATATCGTGGATGCTTTGGTGGAGGAGTTGAGCCCCAAGGGCATCTACGAACGCAATGATGTGCCTGTGCGCGAGCTGGAAGGCATGGAGCAGCAGACCGGTCTTTTGTACGGCGAAGTACCCGATCGGATCGAGATGCAGGAAAATGGCGTGCGCTTCTTGGTGGATGTAAAGGAAGGCCAAAAGACTGGTTTCTTCCTCGACCAGAAGGAGAACCGTGCTGCCATTGCACCTTTTGTAAAGGATAAGCGCGTGCTGGATTGCTTTACCCATACCGGCAGCTTTGCCCTGCACGCAGGCCATTACGGTGCCAAAGAAGTGATCGGCGTGGATATTAGCCAGTACGCCTGCGACTGCGCCACTGAAAATGCCAAACTGAATGGTTTGGAAGAAACCGTGCGCTTCGAGTGCGCCAATGCTTTCGATTACCTGCGCACCGCTCAGGAAGCCCACGAGCAATTCGACGTGGTCATTCTTGACCCGCCAGCCTTTACCAAGACGCGTTCTGCCGTGGAAGGCGCACTTCGCGGCTACAAGGAGATCAACCTGCGGGGCATGAAGCTGGTCAAGGATGGCGGCTATCTGGTCACCTGCTCCTGCAGCCAGCACGTCACCCCGCCCCTATTCCACCAAATGCTGCTGGATGCCCAGAAGGATGCCCGTGTACAGCTTCGGCAGGTGGAGTGGCGCACGCAGGGCAAGGATCACCCCATTCTGTTCTCTTCCCCGGAGACAGAGTACCTCAAGTGCGCTATTTTCCAAGTGTTCAAGTAAGGAGGAGCCCTCATGCTCACGCCCCGCACCTTTGGCATATTGGCCCATGTAGACGCTGGCAAAACCACCCTGTCCGAGCAGCTTTTGTATCGGACGGGCGCTTTGCGTGCGCTGGGGCGGGTGGATCACGGCAATACAGCGCTGGATACGGATGATATCGAGCGCAGCCGCGGCATTACGGTGTTTTCCAATCAAGCATGGCTGGAACACAACGGCCGCCGCTATACCCTCATCGATACCCCCGGCCACATCGACTTTGCAGCCGAAGCGGAGCGGGTGCTCTCTGCGCTGGATATGGCTGTGCTGGTGATCGATGGCTCTTCGGAGTTGGATGCGCACACCGAGGTGCTCTATCGCCTTCTGACGCAGGATTACCAGCTGCCAACGATCCTCTTTCTAAAC
Organism: Candidatus Limiplasma sp.; assembly: GCA_045538465.1. GTDB lineage: Bacteria > Bacillota > Clostridia > Christensenellales > Aristaeellaceae > Limiplasma. Next base: position 5,416 of record JAZSRK010000040.1, read on the forward strand.
AAAACCGACCTGACAGGCTTTGACCAAGAACGGATCCTTGGACAGATCCGCCGCAGATTGACAGAAAACATCGTATGCATACAGGACGGCCGCCCCGACCCGGAACAGCTGGCCGTACAGGACGACCAGTTCTGCGAGCGCTATCTGGAAGGGGAAGCCACGCCGCAAATGGCGTGGGACTCCTTGAGCGCGCTCACCGGCAAGGTTTCTCCGGTGCTGATGGGCGCTGCGCTATCCGGGGTCGGCATCGACGAACTACTGGATATGCTTGCGCTGACTGCCAACGGACTGGAAAATGCCCGCAATGCTTCCGAGCGCAAGTTTGACCCTGCCGCCCCTTTTCAAGCCCGGGTGTATCAGGTGCGACACGATGCCGGCGGCGTGCGCATCACCTATTTGCGCATCCTGAACGGAAAACTGCGCCCCAGAGAGGCGTTCCGTTTTGAAGATAACGTAGAAAAAGTGCACCAGATCCGTCAGTACAGGGGCACAACCTTTACAACGCTTGATGAAGCCTTGCCCGGCGATGCAGTGGGCGTAACCGGGCTTTCTGTTCCCCGGTGCGGCGATCTGCTATCTGGCGACACACTGGATGAAGCCTCCGCCGCCAAAACCCGCCGTTTTCAGCCAGTGCTTGCGGTACAGGTACTACCGCCGCAAGGGGTGGCTCCCACCGTTCTGTTGGAAAAGCTCCGCATTCTGGAAGACGAAGACCCCGCGCTGAACGTGCAATGGGATGCTGCCCACGGTGTATCTCTGGTGCAGGTAATGGGCGAGGTGCAGACAGAAGTACTCACCCAGCTGCTAAGTGACCGCTATGGGCTTCGCGTGCAGCTATTGCCGCCGCAGGTGCTCTATCAGGAGACCATCGCGGATGCCGTTGTAGGCTGCGGACATTACGAGCCTTTGCGCCACTATGCAGAGGTGCACTTGCGGCTATGTCCCAACAAGCGCGGCGAAGGCATTACCTTTGAAAGCCTCTGCCATGTGGACGACTTGCATATTTCCTACCAATCGCTGGTGCGTAGCCATGTGTTTGAACGGATCCATCCCGGCGTGCTTACCGGCTCCCCGCTCAGCGACATCCATTTTCAACTGCTTTCCGGGCGCGCGCATCTGAAGCATACCGAAGGCGGCGACTTTAGGGAATCTACATACCGTGCCATTCGGCAAGGATTGATGAAGGCGCAATGCCAGCTATTGGAACCCTTCTATCGTTTTGACCTTACCTTGCCAGCCGAATGCTTAGGGCGTGCCATGACGGATATCCTATCCCGGCACGGTACCCACGAAGCCCCGGAGATGCTTGGCGAAACAGTACGCCTGACCGGCAGGGGGCCTGTTGCAGCGTTTTTGGATTATCCCACGCAGGTGCGCGCTTACAGCCACGGCAGAGGAAGCATCCTATTTCAGCCGGATGGCTACGACCTATGCCATAACCAAAACGAGGTAATAGAGCGCATTGCTTACAATTGCGGCGCAGATGTACAAAACCCCGCAGGCAGCGTGTTTTGCTCCCACGGGGCTGGTTTCTATGTGCATTGGGAGGAAGCGGACAACTGGATGCACCTGCCCGTGGAAAATGCTAAGGGCTGATGCCATCCGTTACTTCACTCTTGCATACCCTCTCCCTCAACGACGGCCATTGGCCAATGGCGAAAGACATCCAAACTGCGCCAGTACAGCTTTGGTTTTGATGGTGCAGGAGCAGGTATGGGCTGTACCGTATCGTCTTCTGCTAACGCTAAGCACAATTGCGGAAACAGCACACACCACCAGTTCTGCCCCACCCCTTTTCCGATGGTGATGCGCAAAGCACGGTATTCACCTGCGGGCAAGACCACATCACCATAAGCTTTTTGCGGCAGTTCCATCCTGCCCAGCTGAACAGTTACAGAACCGTAGAACCCGCAAGCATTGGCGGTTTCCTTGGCAATGACCAAAAGATCTGGCTGCAAAGTGGCAAGAAGCGAATACACGGCCTGTGCATCCTTTGCTCCGGCTCTTGCCAGTTCTTCTCCAAAGGCTGCAAGCACTGCATCCCGTACAGCCAGTTTGGTTTGCTGGGCACGGGGGGAATCATCCTCCGCCAAAATATGCAAACGGATGATCTGCCCGCTTTCATACGCTTCCTGCAATGCCGCTTCCTCATCCGTCAGCCCCAATGCATCCAGCGGAATGAGCAGGGCTATTACAAACACCGCTATACATACAATAAGCATAACCCAACTGATCAGCAAACGGCGCTGCGGGCTTGTCGTAACGATCCGTTTCATACCTTCCCCTCCAAGGGGCAGTATGGTTCAAAAAGTGGGAAAGTATTCACCCACTGTGCCGAATTATTGAGACTATCGCAGCGACATTTCAAACATTGCCTGTTGTTTTGCGTAAAAAAAGGTGTATGATAGAGGTAGCGGATGCATTGTTCCGCTGTTTCCATCGGAAGGAGGTTTCTCATGTTCTATTTCGATTGGACGATGCTGCTGGCCCTGCCCGGTCTTTTGCTGGGTATGTGGGCACAGATGCGCGTCAAAAGTGCATTCTCCAGATACAGCCAGGAATACAGCCGCCGGAATGTGCGTGCAGAGGACGTTTCCCAACACATTCTCAGCCGTAATGGCAACAACACCGTCACCATCACCGGCGTTTCCGGCTCCCTGACCGACCATTACGACCCTGCCAGCAACACCCTGCGTCTTAGTCAGGATGTGATGGGTTCCAGCAGCATCGCTGCCATTGGCGTAGCCGCCCACGAATGCGGGCATGCCATGCAGCAGCACGAAGGGTATATGCCCCTCAAACTGCGCTCTGCCATCGTGCCGGTGGTAAACATCGGCAGCAACCTGTACTTCCCCATTTTTATGGCGGGTATGCTGTTCAGCTGGGAGCCGCTGCTCAACATCGGCATTCTTTGCTTTGCCCTGTCGTTGGTGTTTTCGCTGGTAACGCTGCCTGTGGAGTTTAACGCCAGCAACCGTGCCATCGTCATGCTGCGGGAAAGCGGCTGCTTGGCCGAGGATGAATTGGCAGGCGCACGCAAAGTGCTCAATGCCGCTGCCATGACCTATGTGGCCTCCGTGGTCTCTAGTGCATTGCAGCTTTTGCGGCTTTTGCTGATCGCCCGTTCCCATAGCGACGACTGATTCTTTTCGTTCTACCAAAGGAGGCTACCGCCGTGGAGAAATCGTTTCGTATTTCTGTCCGCGAGTTGGTAGCCTTTTGTTTTCCTCCGGAAGATATTCTCCCCGGCAGCAGTGTTGCTGAACTATTATCCGGCGGTACCGCTCACCGTGCTGCGCAGAAAAAGCGGGACGGCGATATCGAAAAAAGTCTGAGCCATATTTTTGTGCTGCCAGAAGGCACCATTGAGCTATTCGGACGTATGGATGCCTATACCGACGGCGATATTCCGCTTGTAGAAGAAATGAAACATTGCCGCACCGTGCCCTCCCAGCCGCGCCCGGAACATCGTGCTCAAGCGCTATGCTATGCCGCCATGGTCGCGCTTCTTTGGAACAAACCGCAGGTTCGCATCTGTGTTAGTTACGTTTCGTTAGAAGGCGAAGTGCTGGCACAATTCGAAGAAAGCTTCACAGCCGCTGCTCTGTCCCAACAAACAGAGCGCTGGCTCAGCGATTATCTGGTTTTTGCTATGCGTGAGGAAGCACACAAACAGGCGCGGGATATGTCCCTGCAAAGCATGGGGTTTCCCTACCCTGCATACCGCTCTGGTCAGCGAGAACTGGCACGGCAAGTATATACCGCCATCCAGCGCCAAAAGCGGCTTTTTGCCAGTCTGCCCACCGGCACAGGCAAAAGTGCAGCGGTGCTGTTTCCTGCGCTGAAGGCAATGGGCGAGGGCAAAACCGGGCGGCTTTTGTATTTGACTGCCAGAAACACAGCGCGGCAAAGCCCGCTGGAGGCGCTGGCGCGTATGCAGGCCCAAGGGATGCAGGCCCGGGTTTCCGTCTTAACAGCAAAGGAAAAAATGTGCCCCGCCCCCGCTCGCTGCCACCCGGATGATTGCAGCCGTGCCAGAGGCCACTACCTGCGGGAACGGCTCGCCATCGATGAATTGCTAACGCAGGGCGGTATATGGTCAGACGAAGTGATCGCTGCCATATCGGAAAAACATCACCTATGCCCTTTTGAATTGGCGCTGAGCCTGACAGCGCTGGCAGATGTCATCCTATTGGATATCAACTATGCCTTTGATCCCTTTGCCCAGTTGAAGCGGCTGTTCCGGGAGCGCAGGGATATGACCCTGCTGATCGACGAAGCGCACCATACGGTAGACCGTGTAAGAGATTCCTTATCGGGCGAGCTGGATAGCCATGTTTTCCGAGTGCACCGCACCGCCATTGGCAAAGCGTTGGGGCGCAAGCACCCCTATTACAAAGCGCTGAGCAACCTTTTGCATGCCCTGCAGAACGAAACGCCACCGGAGGGAATGGAACAATGGCAGGCAAATGAACTGCCTGACGGACTATCGGCGCTGGTGGAGGTTGTACAGGAGGAAGTCTGTGCTTTGCTTGGAGGCTCCACCGCTGTGCCGCTGCCCGAGCTTTCTCAGATCCTTCGCAGCTGCATGGGGTTTTTGTACGCCGCACAGCGGCTGGATGGCGAGAATTATGCCATTCTTTGGAGCGCTGCTGGCAAAGATCGTTCCTTGTGTCTATACTGCCTTTCCCCTGCTGAGGAGATCGCCCGCATCACAGCCCAGCAGCGAGGCACGGTATTCTTTTCTGCCACGCTTTCGCCGCTGGAGAGCATGAAACAGCTATTGGGCGGCGGCGAAGAGGATGCATGTTTTGCCCTGCCATCCCCTTTCCCGACGGAAAACCTGCGGGTCTATGTGCGCAGACCGTCTACCCGCTACAGGCACAGGGCAGATACCGCCATGGCGGTGGCCCGGCTCATTACCGAGATGGTCAACAGCAAGCCCGGCAACTATATCGTATTCTTTCCCAGCTATGCGTATTTACGCATGGTGCACCTGCAACTATCCGAAGACAATTTGCCGCCTTTGTGGGTACAGACGCCGCAAATGGATGAAAACGACCGGGAGGCTTTTTTCGATGCGTTTTCCAGCGAAAACAGCCCGCATCTGGGGCTGTGCGTTTTGGGCGGTCTTTTCAGCGAAGGCATCGACTTGCCCGGCGACCGCCTGATCGGCGCTATGGTGGTCAGCGTTGGTCTGCCCACCCCATCCCAGAAGCAGAACGCCATCCAAGAACGGTATCAAACCCTTTTCGGCGATGGTTTTCATTATGCGTGCCGCATACCGGGCATGCAAAAAGTACTGCAAGCAGGCGGGCGGGTGATCCGCTCAGAAAGCGACAAAGGCGTGCTTGTGCTTGTGGATGACCGATACAGCGAACCCGTCTACCGGCAACTGCTGCCGGAGCATTGGCATTTTTGCAGCGAACCCACGATACAACACCCTAAAAAGGAGAACCCGACATGAAAGCGATCTGGAAACGTCTCGCCCTGATGGCGGCCGTGATGATCACGCCTGCCATGCTTTGCGGTTGCGAGGAAAAGCCGCCTGTACAAGGGATTTGCTACCGCATCACCGGTGGTAAAAATGCCATGGTGCTCTTGGGCTCCATCCATGTGGGCAGCCCGGATATGGAGCCCTACGGCAGCCATATTCTAACGGAGATGGAGCAAGCGGATGTATTTGTATTCGAGTGCGACAGCGACTCTCCGCAGGTAGCAGCCCAAACCCAAGCTATGATGCGCTTAGAGGACGGCACCTTGCAGGATGTACTTTCGCCCGAATTATGGTCGCTGGTTACTCAAGCCTGTGCCAAAGCAGGGTTAGACCCAAATGTATTAAAGCCTTATAAACCATGGGCAGCAACCAGTATGCTGGTAACTGCTGCTGCCTCCCAGCAGATGGGGGCGCGCACCAGCCGACAGGCCGTATCCCGCGGTGTGGAACAGGAAGTGGAAGAACATGTAAAGGGGCGCAGCGTGCGCTATCTGGAAACAGCCGTTTCCCAGCTGATGCTTATGGAAGGTTTTTCTCCTGCGCTGCAAAACGCTTTGCTTGAACAAAGCTGCGATGCGCTGCTAAACCCGCAGGAAAACGCCACCCTTTCCCAGTGGCCTCTCTGGTGGCGGGATGGCAATGCCGAAGCTTTTGCCAATGAGTATGCGCAGGATGACAGCCTGCCGCCCGAATTAACTGCGGAGTATCACGAAGCGCTGGTATCTACCAGAAACCGCCAGATGGCAGATGCGCTCGTTGCTATGCTGGAAGAGGATGAGCCCCACCGCTTTTTTGTTACCGTTGGGCTGATGCATCTGGTATTACCGGATGACAGCATTCTTTTGGAACTGGAAAACAGAGGTTATACCATAGAGAGGCTCTATGCCCCGCAAGCAAACGAACCTTAATGGTCAAACCCGCCTGCGCACGATTATGCAGGCGGGGTTTTCCCTTATAACATCGGCATATGCGGGGCGCATGTTTCGCCTCTGTATGCAATGCGCGGTTTTCCTTGATTATCCTGTGGCATATATGGTACAATAAAATGAAAGTTCAGGCGAAAGATGTCTGTTCTATGTAGGCGAATACCCGATCAATCCACGGGAGGATTCATACGCTATGCGAAAATGGCTGATTGCTGCCGCTGTGGCGATTTTATTGTTATTCACCATCAGCGCACAGGCTGAAACTTATGTATTGGACAAAATTTTTGCCACGATCGAAATACCGGAAGCCTACCCCATCGTGATCACGCCCGAAAATCTGGATGTATACGCTACTTGGCTGGAAACCCAGCAGAAAGACCCCGAAGCTTTGCGCGCCGATTTGGAAAACAGAGGCGTGCTGCTGCAATGCTGGGCCGAGGACGGAAACACCTGTATCGAAATAACCGCCATCCAGAACGACCGTACCATCGGCGTGTTCGATGTGAACCAGCAAACCGAAGATATGCGGGCCACCTATCGTCTCAGCCACTACCCGCGCAACGACTTTCTTGCCAAAGGCTACGATTTTGCTTCCGCCAGCTGGACAAAGCTGGAAGGCGACCGCTTTCTTGCCCTCAAGTACGTGCGCAGAGACGGCGGCGAAGTGCTGCACCGCGGCTTTATGCGCCGCACCATTTACAATGGTTACGAGATCACCGTAGATATGCAGGTATACGGCCGCAACGCCACCGATAAGGACAATACCCTGCTCAATAAAGTATGGAAGACCCTTTCCTTTGTAGAAACGCTGCCCCTGCCTGCCGTTGCCAGTGCAAAGATCAACATTACCACCATCCCTCCCGAAGAAACCAACGAGCGCGATTTCCACATCAAAGGCACAGCCGCCAACGGCGTTCACTTTACCGCCGTTGTGATGGGCATGAGCTACGACGGCTCTATCCTCTACGAAGAGACCGTCGATAAAACCGGCAAGTTCGATATCCCCATCGAATTGCCCAAGGAAGGCGTTTTCCTGATCACCTTCTTTGCGGAATACGAAGGACAGGAAGTAATGGAGCAAGCTTACCCGGTCACCTACCAGCGCATGCTGCTGATGGTAAACCCCGACGTACCTGTACCCAGCGAGATCACCAGCGATGAGTTGATCATTTCCGGCGACTCGATCTCCGGTTCCGAAATACAGGTCTTTCTGGATGGAGAACCGGTGGAAAGCAAGCGTGTGAACAACGAAGGCCGCTTCAAGCTTACGCTGGATATCGACGAGGAAGGCCCCCACGAGTTGGTGCTGGTGTTTACCAAGAAGGGACTTGCCGACCGGCGGCTGGTGTACAACATCAACCGCAAATGGACCGACGGCGATATGCTCAACTACCTCAAGAAAAACGCCATCAAGCCTACCTATGCCAACCTGCTCAGAAAACCTGAGGATTACGAAGGCAGCATGATCGGCTACAAAGCCTATCTGTTGGATGCTTCCCAGAATGGCGATGAATGGCTGGTGCGCATGGCCTTGGCCAAGGAAGACGGCAAGCACAAAAACCTGATCTTGGTTTCCAGCAACGAAGAACCCTCCTTTGCTCCCGGCGAGCGCATTATGATGTACGGCACCTATGCAGGGCTTTCCCTGAGCATCAGCGGCGACGAAAACGAGGCTGTAGAGGAAGAAAACCTGCCCTTATTCGAACTGCTGCTGTTTGCAGAGTTGGAATAATCTTCTTCAAACCAAGCAAAACCCCGGAAAACATCGGCTGATGTTCTCCGGGGCTTTGCTTTATCGTTTGGAATGGATACCGATCAATCGCCCAGACAGATGCCCATATCACGGGCAGTAGCGATAACGGCATTGTCCTTCTCTACGGGCTTGGGCACACCAGCGATGTCGCTGAGCTTGTTGTGGGTGATCTGGTTGCCCTTGAGAGCCACCGTAACGCCGTATACTTCGTCACGGATCAGCTGTGCAGCATGCACGCCGAACTGGGTGGAAAGAACGCGGTCGTATGCACTGGGGCTGCCGCCGCGCTGGATGTGACCAGGAACCACGTGACGGGCTTCCACGCCCACCATCTCCTGCAATTCGGCAGCGATACGCTTGCTGATGCAGTCGTAAGGCAGCGTAGCACGATAAGCCTCGCGCTCTTTCTTCTTCATCTTGGCTTCTTCACGGCTCATAGCGCCTTCGGCTACAGCGATGATGGAGAACGCTTTCTTGCTCTTCGCACGGGATTCTACCGTCTTGGCGACCTTCTTGATATCGTAGGGGATCTCCGGCAGCAAAATAACATCTGCACCGCCGGCAACGCCGGAATACAGTGTGAGCCAGCCTGCCTTGTTGCCCATGATCTCAATGACCATGCAGCGGCCATGGCTGGTGGCGGTAGTGTGGATGCGGTCGATCACATCGGTGGCGATATCCACAGCCGTATGGAAACCGAAGGTGAAATCGGTGCCGAAAATGTCGTTATCGATGGTCTTGGGCAGACCGATCACATTCAGCCCTTCTTCGCTGAGCAGGTTGGCGGTTTTGTGGGTGCCGTTGCCGCCCAAGGTGACCAAGCAATCCAGCTTAAGATCCTTGTAGGTCTTCTTCATAGCGGCCACTTTGTCCACGCCATCTTCTTCCACAACGCGCATGTTGCGGAAGGGACGGCGGCTGGTGCCCAAAATGGTGCCGCCCAGCGTGAGAATACCGGAGAACTGCTTCTTGCTCATCTCCTGATATTCGCCCTCAATGAGACCGCCGTAACCATTGCGGATGCCGATGATCTCAGCATCAAAGAGTTCGTATGCTGCACGGGCAACGCCGCGGATGGCAGCGTTCAGACCCGGGCAATCGCCGCCGCTGGTGAGAATACCGATTCTTCTTTTCATAAGGATGACCTCCTTTTTGTTACCATGATTATATCATTCTGCGCTTTTCTTGGCAATGGGTGCAGAAAAATCGTATTGGATGAGGAATGCTGTCCCCGCCGTTCTGTTCATTAGTCAATGATGTGAGACCAAGAAACGAAGGAGTCAGGGTTTGGGTGAAGGGAAGGGGTTAACCCCTTCCCTTCACCCAAACAGCGTTTCGAGAAGCCCCGGGAGCAGTTCTTTTCGACGTTGGATGGGTGTTTTCCAGCCAAGGACAGACATGGGAATACGATTGGCGCGACGAAGG
>JAZSRK010000123.1:0-3798 GCA_045538465.1 Candidatus Limiplasma sp.
AACACTCCATCTGCTAATGGCACCCTCAGTCAGCTTCGCTGACACCCTACGGGCCGGTCGCAGGCAAAGCCTGCTCCCCGCTTTGGCTAAAAATGTGCCACTGGCACATTTTCTTAACGCGTCGCGCCCACGCTTCGCGAAGGAGCCTTTGGCTGGATACCCTCGCAGCGGTACTGCGAGATACCTACACACCGCTGTTGCCGCCAGCAGCAACTGCTCAGCAAAAGACCACCCCTCTGAAGGAGAAAAACAATGTCAAACCAGAAAAACGCCTTTATCAAAAACATGATCGGGTTTTCCATGGTCACATGGATCTCCTTTGTGCTGGGCTTTTTATCCTCGCCGATCGCCACCCGTGTGTTCGAACCGGCAGAGCTGGGCAAGGTGAATATGTTTTTCAGCTATACCAGTTTGATGGGCTCCGTGTGCTATTTGGGGCTGGATCAGGTGTTTGTACGCTTTTTTCGCGAGCCGCCAGCTGGGCGAAGCAAAACCACGCTGTTTACCTTTTGCATAGGCACGGCTGTGGCGGCCAGCTTGCTGCTTACCGGAGTGCTGTGCTTTTTCTGGAAACGCCTGTCCATTGGCGTGACCGGCGGCCCCAGTGCGGGCATTTTCATTTGCCTGTGCATTTTCAGCCTTTGCCAGATCCTGTTTCGCTTTCTCAGCCTGTGCTACCGTATGGAGCAGAATGTGCTGCTGTATACGGTGCAGGGCGTTTTGCAGGTGTTTATCACCAAGCTGGCCTACCTGAGCATGGGCTTTGCCACGGGTAAGGGCGAGCACGCTATTTTGCTCCTTACGGTGCTGATGGCGGTTTTCTGCTTGGTGTTTTTCTTCATCCAGCGGGGGTATGTATCCCCCCGGTCGCTGGGAGAGGCCAATAAACCCTTCCTTATGGAAACGGTAAAATTCGCGCTGCCGCTGGTGCCCCTTACCATGCTGGACTGGGTCAACAACAATGTAAACATTGTGGTCATGAACGAATTGCTGGGCAAGGAATCGGTGGCTATTTTCTCCAGCGCGCTGGGCTTGGCGGCCACCATCAATATCGTGCAGACGGGTTTTAACACCTATTGGGCGCCCTATGTGCTGGAAAATTACGAGTCGCAGGATGGCAGGTTCTACACCGTCCACCGGATGATGGCTTGCCTGCTTTGCCTGTTTGGGCTGGCGCTGGCGCTGTTTCAAGCACCCGTGTTCCTGCTGATCGGCAAAAGCTACCGGTCATCGGTGGTGTTCTTTCCGTTTTTGTTCCTGTCGCCCATTTGCTATTGCTTGGGCGAAACCACGGATATGGGCATTACCATCTCCAAAAAGACTTATTGGACGACCATTATCTTTTTAACTTCTTCGGTGCTGAACGTTTTGCTGTGTGCGCTGTTTATTCCTAAGCTGGGCATGGTGGGCGCAGCCATGGCATCTGCCGGGTCGGCTGTGCTGATCCTCTTTTTACGCACAGCCATCGGGCAAAAATATTACCGGGTGTTGGATAGCTGGAAATACCTGCTGCTGACTGTTGGTCTGATAGCGGCGGCGGCGTTCGGCAACCTATTGCTGCATACGCAGCCGGTGGCCAAATATCTGCTGCTGGCGGCACTGATGGGCCTTGCGCTGGTGGTGTACCGCAAGGAGGTACGGGTGCTGTTTGCCACAGCGCTGGATCTGGTGCGGGATGTTCTTAACAAGCGCAAAAAGGCATAAGCAAGCGCAAAGCTTTCTAAAGAGCCGCCGCGGCTGCGGCATTGCGAAACCGGCGCGTGATCAACGGTCGCGCCAAGAGGGCACATCAAGACCAACGTGTGATTTCGGGAGAGGAAAACGCCTATGAAACGACTTTTGCTCATCGGCGATGCGGATTCCCTGTGGGTGAAGCGCTATGTGGAAAACGTGCTGCATCCGGCAGGCTGGCAAACGGTCATCTATCCTATTTATGGCTGGAAGGGCGGCTATGCGCAGGAATACGCTCAAATGGGCGTAACTGTGTACCGGGATGAGCATACCTTGCCGGTGATCGGGCGCATCCCCAAGGTGCGCATGTGGGCGCGGATATATGCCAATGCAGCATCCTTAAAGGCGTTAGGGCCCTTTGATGCGGTGCATTGCCACTATTTGCTGGTGGGCGATCTTATGCTGGGACAGGTGATGGCCCGGCAGCAGCATGCGCCCTTGGTGGCCACTTTCTGGGGCAGCGATCTGCTCCGTGCCCCCCAAAACATCCTGCGCCGGATGCGGAAACCGCTTGAAAACTGCCGCTGGCTTACGGTGTTCAACCCGGAGCATGTGGATCGCATCCGCAAATTATATGGGGATGCAGTGGCAGCCAAAACCCAAGTGCTGGATTTTGGCGAAGTGGTTTTTCCGTGGATCGATCTGGTGCATGCGCAAGGAGGGCGGGAGGCGGCCAAAGCGCATTTTGGCGTTGCGTCCGACCGTTTGCTGGTGTGCATTGGTTCCAGCGCATCAGAGGCGCAGCAGCAGTTGCCTGCGCTGGAGGCCTTGGCAACGCTGCAGGAAGCCGACAAGCAGCGCATCACGGTGCTTTTGCAGCACACCTATACCCACGATGACCCGGAAAACGAGCGCAAGGTACAGGCCTTTGCACAGGCGCAGCCTTGGCAGACCGTTATTCTGACCGATTTTCTCAACGATGAGCAAAGTGCGCTTTTGCGCTGCGCAGCGGATGTATACTTGCACACCATCCGCACAGATGCGTTTTCCACCTCCATGAAGGAATATCTGTATGCCGGCGCAAAGGTGGCTTATGGCGGTTGGCTGGTATATCCCACGCTGGATGAGCTTAAGCTGCCCGTTCGCAGCTTTGCCAGCTTTGATGATCTGCCCGCCTTGGTGCAGGCTGCGCTGGATGGCACATGGCAGCCCCTCACCCAGCAGGAGCGGGAGCGGCTGGGTGTCATCTGCAAATGGGAAAGCCTTGCGCCTCAGTGGCTCAGCCTATACGAGCAAGGAGAATGACCCATGCAATGGTATAAGGATCGTTTGGATGAACTAAGCCGCACAGCCCCCATTTTATCTGTCTGCGGCGACGATTGCGCTGTATGCCCCCGCTATCTGGCCCGCACCGATGAGGAACTGCACCAGACAGCCGTGTTCTGGCACAAGGCGGGCTGGCGGGATCATATCGTCACCAATGAGGAGATCCGCTGCGGGGGCTGCGGCACCCGAGGCGCTTGCGCCTTTATGCTCATGCCCTGCCTAAAGGAAAAAGGGCTGAACCAGTGTACCGATTGCCCCCAGCACCCCTGTGGGAAGATCACCGACATGCTCCTTCGCTCTGCCGACAAGGAGGCACAGTGCCGAAAGGCCTGCGGGGACGAAGCTTTCTTCGCCATGATGAAGCGGGCTTTTTATGAGAAGGAGAAGAATCTGGGGCTGGAAGAAACAGAATAATTCCTGTTTGTTTACAGCAAATTCATGGGTTTTTTGAAATAAATCTTTTCAAAAGCGGGCTTTCATGCTATAATATGCCCGTTGCCCAGCTACGGTATTGAGGTTCAGGTTCCTTATCTCTCGGCGGTACGTGTCGGAAGCATGAAACCAGACCAATAACTTACGCTTTAGGGACACATACCATTCTATCTTAGGAGGAACCTAACCATGTTTGAAGACAAGACTCTCGTATGCCGTGATTGCGGCAAGGAATTCGTGTTCACCGCCTCTGAGCAGCAGTTCTTTGCTGACAAGGGCTTCCAGAACGATCCCACCCGTTGCCACGAGTGCCGTGCTGCCCGTCGCGCCCAGAACCCCAACCGCGGCGAGCGCCAGTACTTCGAAGTG
>JAZSRK010000150.1:0-24763 GCA_045538465.1 Candidatus Limiplasma sp.
CTTACGAGCTTCTGCCAAAACACCGGTGCGAGCACATTGACGTTTGAACCGCTTCAGAGCGCTTTCCAGGGATTCGTTTTCGCGGATGCGTACCTCGGACACTGTTATCCCTCCCCTCGCTCATTCCGCCTTGCGCCTGCCGAAATATCAGCAGACAAATAGCGAACTTACAGATATTATACAGCGTAAGTTGTTCCCCGTCAACCATGAATTTCGGTTTTTTACATTCTTACGCCATACTTTCAGCCAGCTTACGGCCACCAAGTACATGAAAATGAATGTGCTTAACGGTTTGGCAGGCATTTTCGCCGCAATTATTTACAATACGGTAGCCGTCTTCTTCCAGCCCCAACTGCTTGGCGACCTTAGCGCAGGTGCGCAGGCAGGCTGCCAACTGCACATCGGTAAGCACATCGGCATGTGCCAGATCGGGGGTATGGGCTTTGCTTACCACCAGCACATGCACAGGAGCTTGGGGGTTGATGTCGTGGAAAGCGTAAGTATTCTCATCCTCGTATACCTTCTTGGAAGGGATCTCACCGGCGATGATCTTGCAAAACAAACAATCCTGCATAATGGTACCTTCTTTCTGTATAATAGGGTATTTCGCGGCGGTGCTTTTGGGCAAGGGGTACAGCCTGTTATTCCACAATGCGGCCTTCCATTCCTTCTTGGGTAAGACTGGTGAGCAGCACGGTGACCCTATCACCGCTTGCGCCGCCCTCCACGGCCACCTGCACATATTCCGGCGTGTAGCCAGCCATGCGCCCGTCGGCAAGGGGTTCTTCCAGCAGCACAGTGCGCTTTTCGCCCAGCAAGCTCTCCCGATAAGCGATCGCTAGCTTATTTTCCAGCGCCATCAGGCGATGCACCCGCTTTTCCTTTTCAGGTTCCGGGATCTGATCCGGCATGGCAGCAGCAGGGGTGCCTTCCCGCTTGCTGTAGGGGAAAACGTGGATCTTGGCAAAGCCCACCTGCTGGCAAAAGTCCAGCGTCTGCTGAAATTCCTCTTCCGTTTCTCCGGGAAAGCCCACGATCACATCGGTGGTAAAGGCCGCCTTGGGCCATACCGCCCGGAGCCGCTCCACCGCCGCCATAAACTGGGTGGTGTTGTAGCGGCGCTTCATGCGGCGAAGCACAGCATCCGAGCCGCTTTGCAGCGCCAGATGAAACTGGGGACAAAGCTGGGGCAGCTTACCCACAGAGGCCACAAAGGCATCGTTGGCCACAATGGGCTCCAACGAGCCAAGGCGCACTCGGCTGACCCCCTCGCACTCACACACCGCATGAATGGCATCGGCCAAAGTGGGCTTATCTGCCATGTCCCTGCCGTAGCTGGTCAAATGGATGCCAGTGAGCACCAATTCACCAAAACCTGCATCGCTGAGGGCTTGCGCCTCGGTGCGGATGTCCTCCAGCGTGCGGGAGCGGATGGGGCCGCGAACACTGGGGATGATGCAGTAGGTGCAGCGGTTGTCGCAGCCCTCCTGAATTTTCATCACCGCCCGGGTATGCCCCTCATGGCGGCGAATACTCAAACGCTCGTAGGGGATGCTTTCCAGCGCATCCACAGCCACGATCTGGGTATCCTCCCGGATGGCTTTTTCCAGCAGCTCTACCACCTGCGCCCGGTGCTGATTGCCGATGATCAACCGTGCGCCGCTTTCCCGAAGCTGCGCCCCCAGCCGCTGGGCCAGACAGCCCGCCACCACCACATCCGCTTGAGGATTGCGGCGGCGCACCCGGCGTACCAGCTGCATGCTTTTTTTATCGCCTGTGCCGGTGACCGTGCAGGTATTGACCACATACACATCCGCCGGGGCATTGCCGTTAACCACGGTATAACCGTTTTGCTCAAAACATTCCAGCATGGCCTCGGTATCGTACTGGTTCACCTTGCAGCCCAGCGTGGTAAAAGAAACCGTTTTGGTCATTGTTTCATTCCTTCCCGCGAAAAGCGAGATCACATTTCGCCCAAAGCTGTCCACAGGGCAGCCAATGCGCAAAGGCCTGCAGTCTCGGTGCGCAGGATGCGCTTACCCAGCGTGACGCTCTGTGCGCCGATCTCACCAAGCGCAGCCTTTTCCTCCGGCGTGATGCCGCCTTCCGGGCCGATGACGATGAGCACTTTCTCCGGCACGCCATGGGCGGCGGTGTATGCCGCTACTGCCTTGCTCAAAGGCAGGGCATGTTCTTCCTCCCATGCCACAAGGATCATATCAAAGCCTTCGGCCTTGGCATCCTTCATGGCGGCGTTCAAGCTGCGGGTTTTGGCGATCTCCGGCACATGGGCCCGTCCGCTTTGCTTAGCGGCTTCCAATGCGATCCGGCTGAGGCGCTCCCGCTTTTTTTCGCCCTTATCGGCTTTATCCGCCTTGGCGATCGAGCGGGTCATTTCCACCGGCCACAATTCCCACATGCCCAGCTCCGTCGCTTTCTGGGCGATCAGCTCCAGCTTGTCCGCTTTGGGCAAGCCTTGCCAGAGCACAGCCTTGGCAGGGGCTTCCGGCGAGGGGAGCCTCTCCCCTACCCGGACCGTAACGCCGCTATCGCTAACGCTATCCAGCACAGCTGCATACAGATTTTCCCCGTCCAAAAGCTGTACGCTTTCGCCCGGGCGCATGCGCAGCACCTTGGCTACATGGGCGCTTTCCTCCTTGCTCAGGGCAACGATAGCGCCCTCCTGCAAGGCTTCTTCCACAACACAGCGATGCATCAGGCAGCCTCGTTTCTCAGGCACAAGGCGACCCATTCGCCCTTTTCAATGCGGTCATACACGGTGTAGCCAGCTTCCTTGGCGGCAGCCAGCACATCCCCCTCCCGCTCCCGGATGATGCCGGAGCAGATCAGCAGGCCATCCTTCACCAGATGGCGGGTCAGGGGGCCAGCCAGCATGCAGATGGCATCCGCTACGATATTGGCAACTGCTAATTCGCAGGGCATGGCCTCGCTCTTGCACAGGTCGCCCACCACTACGCGCACCTGTTCTTCAACGCCGTTCAGCGCCACGTTTTCCTTGGCGACCTTTACAGCATCCGGGTCGATGTCGATGGCAAGGATGTCCTTGGCACCCAAACGAGCCGCAGCAATAGCCAAAATGCCGCTGCCGGTGCCCACATCCATCACTCTGAGGCCGCTGGCCAGATGCTTTTCCAGCAGCTGCATGCACATGTTGGTGGTCTCGTGGGTTCCGGTACCAAAGGCCATGCCGGGATCCAGCTCGATCACCAGATCGTCAGGCTGGGCGGTATAAGGCTCCCAAGTGGGCTTGACCACCAAATGGCTACCGATGCGGAAAGGCTTGTAATACTTCTTCCAGTTTTCGGACCAGTCCTCGTCGGCTACATTCTGCATATCCAGCGCAAGGGTGCCGAAATCCAGCCCAAAGCCGCTCTGGTTCAGCTGAGCCAGCTCTTGCCGAACGGTGTTCAGTACATCGTGGGTGTGCTCGTCCTGAGCAAACCAGCCCTTCACCAGCACGTCCTCGGGCATGTTCTCCAGCAGTTTCTTATCGTACAATTCCCAGTACACACCGGGCTTGTCCGGGTCGGGCACATCGGCACGGTCGATGATCTCCGTGCCCATAGCGCCAAGGCGCATCAGCAGGTCGCTGATCAGATCGCTGCCTTCGGTAGTGGTATGGACAATCGCTTCACACCATTGCATGGGTACATCCGCCTTTCCTTAATTGAACAGATCCTTGATCTTATCCGCAAAACCCTTGCGGCCTTCGTATTCCTTGCCGGTCATGCTGGCATCCAGCTCCCGGAGCAGTTCCTTCTGCTTTTCGCTGAGCTTGGTGGGGGTCTCCACCCGCACCGTCAGGATCAAATCGCCTTTGATACCGGTTTTGCGGGATACGATGCCCTGACCCCGCAGCCGGAAGGAGGTGCCGGTCTGGGTGCCTTCGGGAATGCGATGTTTCACAGGCTTTTCCAGCGTGGGCACGTCGATCTCTGCGCCCAGCGCCGCTTGGGTCATGCTGATGGGCATATCCAGCAGCAGGTTGTTGCCGTCTCGCTTAAACAGCTTGTGGGGCTTGACGGAGACGGAAATATACAGATCGCCAGCCGGGCCGCCCCGCATGCCGGGTTCACCCTCGCCCCGCTTGATCATGTTGATGCCGTCCTCGATACCGGCGGGAATGTGCAGCTTGACCGTGCGCTTGCGGCGGATGCGGCCTGTGCCGTTGCAGCTGGAACACTTATCCTTGACGATCTTGCCCTCGCCACGGCAGGTAGGGCAGGTGCGAACTGTCACCATAAAGCCGCTGCCGCTGCGGATCTGACCGCTGCCCTTACAGGTGGGGCAGGTCTGGGGCTGGGTGCCGGGTTTTGCACCGCTGCCGGAGCAAGTTTCGCAGTTTTCGTTGCGGAAGAAGTCGATCTCCTTATCGCAGCCAAAAGCTGCTTCCTCAAAGCTGATGGTCAGGCGATACTGCAGATCGTCGCCCTGTACGGGGGCATTGCGGCGGCTACCCATGCCGCCCATACCACCCATACCGCCCATGCCGCTGAAAATGGTCTCGAACAGATCGCCCATGCCACCGCCGAAACCACCGAAGCCGCCAAAATCACCATAACCGCCACCCATCTGGGGGCCGTCAAAGCCGAATTGGTCGTAGCGGGCACGCTTATCCGCGTCGCTGAGCACTTCGTTGGCCTCGTTCAGCTCCTTGAAGCGTTCCTCGGCATCTTTATCGTTGGGGTGCAGATCCGGGTGACATTCCTTGGCTTTTTTGCGGAAAGCCTTCTTGATGTCGGCCTCGGTGGCGTTTTTGTCTACGCCAAGTACCTCGTAATAGTCACGCTTTGCCAATTAGTCGTTCACCTACTTGATGTTTCTCTATACAAAATGCTTATGTGCAAACACAGCGCAATCCCCTTGCCCGAAAGTGGGATAAGGGGATTTGCGGTGGGCGCAGGAACATTTGCGAATTATAACAAGCAATGAAGTTCCTGCGCTTTCATTATTCCGGGAAGAACTTTGAAAAATGACAGCAGTTTTAAGCCGCATATCTTGTGCCTTCGGCGCTCGCTATGCTTGCGTTCAAACGCTGCGGCGTAGGGTTTGTGGGCTCTGCCCCACGCCCCGGCAGGGAGGCGGAGGGAAGCGCGTGCCCAGTGGGCACAACGGCGAAGCCGTTTGCGACCCGCGGTCGTCAACCGAAGCAAGTACAGGCTACGGCAGTAGCCTGTACGCCGACTGAGGTTGCGGAACGTGACGCCCCTGCATCCCGCACTTTTTTCAACCCCCGGTTATCACTTAGTGAATCTCAGCATCGGCATCAATAGTGCCGTCATCATTCTCCTGAGCGCCCTGGAAGCCGCCCTCAGCACCCTGAGCAGCCTCAGCCTGCTGATACAGCTTGCCAAACACGGCGTAGACCTTCTGGGTCATCACGTCCATGGCGTTCTTGATGGCTTCGGTGTCGCCGCCTTCGCGCACCTTCTTAAACTCGTCGATCTCCTTCTGCACGGAGTCCTTATCCTCGGTGGACAGCTTGTCGCCGTTCTCACGCAGCTGCTTTTCCAGCTCGTAGATCAGGCTGTCGGCACGGTTGGTGGTCTCCACTTCTTCCTTGCGCTTCTTGTCGGCCTCGGCATACTGCTCGGCTTCCTTCACGCGCTGGTTGATCTCATCCTCGCTCATGTTGGTGGAGGCGGTGATGGTGATCTTCTGCTCGTTGCCGGTGCCCTTATCCTTGGCGGTAACGTTGACGATACCGTTGGTGTCGATGGAGAAGGTCACCTCGATCTGAGGCACGCCACGGGGGGCAGCAGGGATGCCGGTCAGCTCGAAACGACCCAGAGTCTTGTTATCGCTGGCCATGGGACGCTCGCCCTGCAGCACGTGGATGCTGACGGCAGTCTGACCATCGGCAGCGGTGGTGAACACCTGGCTCTTGGTGATCGGGATGGTGGTGTTGCGGTCGATGAGGCGGGTGAAGATGTGGCCCTCGGTCTCCAGACCCAGGCTGAGGGGGGTAACATCCAGCAGAACCACGTCCTTGACCTCGCCGCCCAGCACGCCGCCCTGAATAGCAGCGCCCATGGCAACGCACTCGTCGGGGTTGATGCCCTTGAAGGGATCCTTGCCGGTGATCTTCTTCACAGCAGCCTGCACAGCGGGGATACGGGTGGAACCGCCCACCAGGATCACCTTATCGATCTGGGAAGCAGCCATGCCGGCATCCTTGAGGGCCATGTTCACGGGGCTGATGGTGCGCTCTACCAGATCGGCGGTCAGCTCGTCAAACTTGGCGCGGGTCAGGGTCATATCCAAATGCTTGGGGCCGTTCTGATCGCTGGTGATGAAGGGCAGATTGATGTTGGTGGTCATCACGCCGGAAAGGTCGATCTTGGCCTTCTCGGCAGCTTCCTTCAGGCGCTGATAGGCCATCTTGTCCTGACGCAGGTCGATGCCGTTCTCCCGCTTGAAGGTATCAGCGATGTAATGGATGATGCGCTCGTCAAAGTCGTCGCCGCCCAGACGGGTATCGCCGTTGGTGGCCAGCACTTCGAACACGCCGTCGCCGATCTCCAGAAGGCTGACGTCGAAGGTACCGCCGCCCAGGTCGTACACCAGGATCTTCTGGCTGTCTTCCTTATCCAGACCATAGGCCAGAGAAGCAGCGGTGGGCTCGTTGATGATGCGCTCCACTTCCAGACCGGCAATACGGCCGGCATCCTTGGTGGCCTGACGCTGGCTGTCGCTGAAATAAGCAGGCACGGTGATAACAGCCTTGGTGACGGTCTCGCCCAGATAGGCTTCAGCGTCCATCTTCAGCTTCTGCAGGATCATGGCGCTGATCTCCTGAGGAGTGTATTCCTTGCCGTCGATGTTCACCTTATAGGAGGTGCCCATCTCACGCTTGATGGAAATGATGGTGCGGTCGGGGTTGGTAACGGCCTGACGCTTGGCGATCTGACCCACCAGACGCTCGCCGTCCTTGGTGAAAGCAACAACAGAGGGAGTGGTGCGGCCGCCTTCGGCGTTGGGGATAACGACAGTCTCGCCGCCTTCCATAACGGACACACAGCTATTGGTAGTACCCAGGTCGATACCGATGATCTTGGACATAATACATTTCCTCCTACAAAATCTATGGATGGTTGTTGGTATGGTTGCGCATATACGGGTATGCGGGGTCAACGTTTTTTACTGGGGAACCACCTTGACCATGGCGTGGCGCAGAACGCTTTCGCCCAGCATGTAGCCCTTCTGGAATACTTCGCACACGGTGCCGGGCTCGCCGTCTTCTTCGGTGCCCTGCATCACGGCGTTTTCCAGTTTGGGATCAAAAG
The DNA here is from genome assembly GCA_045538465.1 of Candidatus Limiplasma sp. Taxonomy (GTDB): domain Bacteria; phylum Bacillota; class Clostridia; order Christensenellales; family Aristaeellaceae; genus Limiplasma. The sequence goes on from JAZSRK010000150.1 coordinate 7,308, forward strand.
GCTCGCCCTTGCGGTCGATGGTGACGATGCCGCGCTTGGTAAACGCATCGCACAGCTGGCGGTAGACCATTTCCACGCCCACCTTCAGCGATTCGTCAGTGGTGTTCTGGGCGGCGGCAATGGCGCGCTCCAGATTATCCAGCACCGGCAAAAGCGTAGTGGCAAAGGCGGCGGCGCCTTCCTCGAAGGCTTCGGCACGCACATTGCGGTTGCGGCGGCGGAAGTTTTCAAAGTCTGCCTGAATGCGCTGCGCCAGCGTCAGGTATTCCTCTTTTTGGGCGAGGGCTTCCTGCAAAGCGGCATCCTTCGGGTCAACTTCGGGGGCTGCTTCGCTGGCTTCTTCAGCAGCTTCCTGCATGGGCTCTGCTTCCCCTTCAGTCATCTCTTGGGTGGTTTCGGTCTCAGGCTGCACCTGCTCCGCTGCGGACGTTTCCTCAGTTTGTTCAGCCATATCTCCGGTCTGTACGGTCTCCAATTCCTCGTTCATCTCTTCCACTGCCTCTTCGTTACGTTTGCTTCTTCTTCGCTTTTCAGACAAGACTTCGTCACTCCTTATACGGTGCCAATAAGGTGCTGAGCTGCTGGCCCATGGCGTTCAAAATGCTGAGCACCTGCCCGTAATGCATACGGGTGGGGCCGATGACGCCGATGGTGCCGTGGTTGTTGTCGCCCAGCCGGTAGGTGGCGGTTACCAGCGAGCAGTCGCTAAGCTCTGGGATGCCGGTCTCCGGGCCGATGCGCACGGTAAAGGCCATGCCGCCCTGTTTTTCCAGCAGATCCACCAGCTTATCCTTGGTTTCCAGCACGCTGAGGAAGCCTTTGGCCTTCTCCACATCGCTGTACTCAGGAAAGTTGAGGATGTTGCTGGGGCCGCCCAAAGCCAGCTTGGCTTTGGCACTGCTGCCCGCCTGCCCCATAAACTGGGCGATGTTGCCCGTCAGCTTTCGCTGCTGCTCGTGCATCTCCCGGCTGCTTTCTTCCAGCATTTGCTGGGCTTCGCTCAGGGTGCGGCCGCTAAGGCGCTCGGTGAGCATGCGGCTGATGCTGTAGAGGGCATCTGCATCCAAGCTGGGGCCAACTTCCACCACCGTATCCCGCATGATGCCGCCATCGGTAACGATGACTACCAGTGCACTGGTGGAGGATACCGGCACCAGCTGCAAATTGCGGATGCGCAGCTCCTGCCCCTTGGGGCTCAGTACCAGCGAAGTGTAGTGGGTCAGGCCGCTTAATACCTTGGCTGCGTGGTTGATCACGTCCTCCATCTGGCGGGTGCGGTCATCGAAATAGTGGTGAATACTCTCGCTTTCCCCGGTGGAAATAACGCCTCTTTCCAGCAGCTGATCCACGTAGAGGCGATAGGCCTTTGCGCTGGGGATGCGCCCTGCGCTAACGTGGGGCTGATCCAGATAGCCAAGCTCCTCCAGATCGCTCATTTCGTTGCGGATGGTGGCAGAGCTTAAGCCCATCTCGTATTTTTTGGAGATGGTGCGGCTGCCAACGGGGATCGCCGTGAGGATGTAGTCGTCGATGATCGCCTGCAAGATGCGGAACTTGCGTGCGTCCATCATCATGGCTGCTGCCTCCTTACCCTGTTTTCTTTCGGATTGTTAGCACTCACCAAGAGCGAGTGCTAACACTGCATATGATATGCCCCGCCGCCCTTTTTGTCAAGAGGATTTTTCCTTTTCTCATCCAAGTTTAAGGAATGTTCATAAAGCTTACGGGGACTGGCTCGTACGGGCATTGGGACAGCTTTTCTTGCTGCCCCAATGCAACCTGTGCTATAATGGCAAACGAGAAAAGCAAACCACACTTTCGAGGTATACTTTATTGAAGGTTATCGTTTTTGATTTAGGCGGCACGCTGATGCAGTATGTGGGTATGCCCTATTCGTGGGTCGATTTTTATCAGCAAGGCTTTGAGGCCATCATTCAGAAATACCATTGCGCTGTATCGAAGCAAGATATAGAGCGATCCATTCAATTACTAACAGAGTATAATCCAAGGGTGCGCTGTCGGGAGATCGAATACACCGCCGAAACCATTTAAACGAATTGCTAAAGCTGCTGCATTGCAATAAAAGACATATGGAGGAATCCAAATGAACAAAACCGAGAAACATATCAAAACCATCATTCTTGTTATTTTCATCATTATCGCATCTTGCATACTGTTTATCGGCTTTTCAAAGAAGATCAACAGGCCTAGCCAAGCAGAACTGCAAGAAACCCTTCCGCCGTATGCAATGGCTACTGTTTTTTCAATGCGAGGTTTCACCGATGGGCAGGAGGCCTATCTGTTTGCATCCGATCTGACGAAGATCAAAAACGGAGAGATGCACGTGGATGAAATTTTGTTTTTTCTTACGGAAGAGGATGCTCTAAAAGCCTCCGCCGGCAGCGCGGATGGTGAGATCGTTCTTTGCGTCTATCCCAACGAACGCACAGAAAAAAGGATGGAAAAGCTGAACAGTTATGTGACGGATCAGGGCAAAGAAGTCTTTTTATCGGAGTACGGACTCACCTATCCCCTTACTGTGGAACAATTGGTGGAAGCCCCCGTCGCATTTTATGATTTGCTGCGCAACAAACAGTTTATCGATGCTACTTCCTATGCTTACATTTTTGGAACGTGACCAACCCTTTAGCAAAAGTATATATCACAACACCTACACCAGCGGATTTGCAATTTCTCCGCTGGTGTAGTATAGTTTGGTAGCAATTTACCATAATAAAGTTTTTGGGAGGGAAGGAATGAAAAGAACCAAATTGAGAGACCGGCAGTTACCGGATTATACCAAGGGAGAAGAGATCTTCAACATGGTATCCCACATTGTGGGCGGCGGCTTCGGCGTGATCGCACTGGTGGTATGTGTGGTGCTTTCAGCTTTGCATGGCAATGTGTGGGGCATCGTTTCCAGCATCATCTACGGTGTATCGCTCATAGCCCTGTATACCATGTCCAGCGTATACCATGGCCTTAGACCCAACATGGGCAAAAGAGTATTGCAGGTACTGGATCACTGCACCATTTATTTTCTGATCGCAGGCACCTATACCCCGGTCGCGCTTTGCGCCATCCGTCCCATGTTTCCCGGCTGGGGCTGGACGATCTTCGGCATCGTGTGGGGCGTTTCTGCTGTGGCAGTGGTGTTTACCGCCATAGACCTGAAAAAATACGCCAAGCTGAGCATGATCTGCTATATCGGGCTGGGTTGGTGCGTGGTGCTGGCCATCAAGCCCACCATTCAGTCCGTGCCCATGGGCGGCCTCATCTGGCTGCTGATCGGCGGCATTGCCTACACGGTAGGCGCAGTGCTGTATGGGCTTGGGCACAAGCATCGGTACATGCATTCGATCTTTCATCTGCTTGTGCTGCTGGGCAGCATCTGTCATTTTGTTTCCATTGCGTGGTATATGCTGTAAGGCTTTTGGAGGCGTATGCTGCAATAAACCAACAGGAGCGAGCCGGTCGATGGCACCGGTTCGCTCCTGTTGATTTATCGGTTTAAAATCCTGCTTGGTCAATCCATCAGCCGAAGCAAGACTTCGTTTTGCAAAAGCATGCCTCTGGCGGTGAGCCGGAAGGCTTTGTCGCCATCAGGGCGATCCTCCCATACGCCCAAGCCGTCCCGAATGATGCTTTCCAGCGGTGTTCCATAGTGCTGCACCATGCTTTGCCCATGAAGCTTTGCGAAATGTTCCGTGCTGACGCCCTCGTTCATGCGCAGACCCAGCATCATGGTTTCAAACATGGCTTCGTCTGCATCGATCAGGGTCTGCTCCCGACTAAGCTGCGGCGACTGGCGAATATAGGCTGCTACATCCGCAGGGTTCGCCAGACGGATCCGAACCGCTCCCTGCTTGGCATCAGCACAAGAAGGCGGCAGCATGCCGTGGGCCGCCGCTCCCAGCCCCAGATACCATGCCCCCTGCCAATAGCCGATGTTGTGTCGGCAGGCAAAACCATTCTTGGCATAGTTGCTTATTTCGTACTGATGGTAGCCATGTTTTTCCAGCACTTCGATGCCCCGGCTGGTCATGGATGCACAGGCATCGTCATCGGGAATGGTCAACTGCCCCGCCTCCACCTGCTGGCACAGGGGCGTTTCCGGCTCCACGATCAGGCTGTATGCAGAAAGGTGCGGTACATTCAGCGTTGCCACCCGTTCCAGCGTTGTCAGATAGTCGGCTTCGGTCTGCCCCGGCAAACCGTACATAACATCTGCATTGATGTTGCCAAGCCCCATCCGCTGTGCCAAACGGATGCTTTTCTCAGCATCCGCAAAGGTATGGATGCGCCCGATGCGCTGGAGCAATTCATCCTGTGCTGCCTGCACCCCAAGCGACAGGCGGTTCATGCCGGCCTGCATCAATGTCTCCAACCATGCCTCCGTCAAGGTGCCCGGGTTGGCCTCGCTGGTAAACTCCGCATCGGGCAAAAGTACAAAGCTTTCCCGCAGCGCCTTCAGCACTCGTTCCATCAAAGGCGGCGGCACGATGGAGGGCGTACCGCCCCCCAAAAACACCGTGCTCACCTTGGCATTAGGGTAATCCTCTCCCATCCGCCGAATTTCTTTTTCCAGCGCAAGACAATAAGCCGCAATGGTTTCTTCCCCTGCGGCATGAGAAACAAAATCGCAATACAAACATTTTCTTTTACAAAATGGAAAATGGAGATATAATTGCAGTAGCATATCGATCCCTCCGAGGGGAGTATATCACAATTGGGGAGGTTTTTCACCATGGCAAATATCGAGAATATTTTTGAAACAGTGGTTCATTTCTGTATACTGCTCATCGAACTGGCGGGTACGGTGGTTATCGTTTGGAGCATGTTCCGCGGTTTTGTGGGCTTTGCAAAGAAGGATGAGAATACCCGCATCCAACTGGCACAAGGCATTATGCTGGGGCTTGAATTCAAGATCGGCAGCGAGGTGCTGCGTTCCGTCATCGTCAGCTCTTGGAACGAGCTGGGCACTTTGGCCGCCATCATTCTTTTGCGCAGCCTTTTGACGCTGCTGCTGCATTGGGAGATCGAAGCCGAAGAAAAGCGCAAAGCCAAGCTGGAATTGCACGAGCTTGCGATGGAGAACGCAGAAGAGCATATTCAGGAGATCGTTGCTGCCTTGGATGGCGACGACGACTAAACCCCGCCCGGCATAATACGGATATTCTCCGCAGCCACCTCTGTATGAGCCAAACAAATGGATAGGATCACTGCGCTTTGTGCCGCAGTTACTTCGGATGCGCTTACCGCCACGGTAAGCGCATCGTTTTGCATCAGCACAAGGCACGGTGCAAACCCAGCGCTGACCAAAGCCTCCTCCAAGGCCAGCTCCGTCTGGTGCCAGCCCACCATTCTGGTCATCTGTAAAGCTGCTTGCTGTTTGGTTTCTTCGTTGATGTTTTCCTGCTGTAACAATGCTTCGAGCTTGGATAGATCCTTTTGGTACGCTACCTCCCGCTGTTGGCGGGCGGTAAGGTTTTGAGGCGGTGCAGTGGGCGCGGGCGCTGTAGGAGCAGGCAGATCGCCTGTTTCTGGCACTGGCTGCTGAGCGCCTGCACAAAAGGCCAACACTGCCGCAACCACCAGCAACGCCGCCAAAACACCCAGCCGGAACCGACTGCGTTTTTTCTCCTGAACGGTCTTTAAATCAAACATCTCCTTGCGGGAACGAAACATTCTCATGCTGCCTCCATCCAATTTGTTGTTTTCTGCCTATTCCCCCATGGCAAACACATCCACCGCGGCTTCCGGCAAGCCAAGCAATGTACGTGCTGCACGGATCAGCTCCAACCGCACAGCCAGCTGATCGGCCCCCTGCGCCACCACCAGTGCGCCGGTGGGGCTGCCGTTCTCTTCGCCATGGTAAAACAGCGCCACCTCCACCTTGCCCGCGCCGGCTATGCTGCTTAGCACCTCCGCCATGCGCTTTTCCTGCCTGCTGGCCGACGTGGCGGGTTCGCTGCTGCCCATTACCAGCAGCACCAGCAGCGCCGCCAGTGCCAAAAGTCCCCATAGCAACGGACGGTTCACCTGCCATTGTTTCCGGTTCAAGGCACCGCCTCCCCTTGCAAAGGCTGCCAACAGATCCGCTCCGGCGAAACTTCCAACAGCTGCGCGATGGCTTGTGCTACAGCTGCTTCCTCCATCACCGGCGGCGACGAACGCCTGGCCAGATACAACTCCACGCGTTCCACTTGCCCGCTATTGCGCAAATACACAGCTGCTTGTACATCGTAACCAGCTCTGGCAGCGGTTTGCCTGCATACTTGCTCCATTTGGTTGGCAAAGCCAGTCAACGCCAATTGACGGTATCCTGTAGCAGCCGACGCAGACCCCTCGGCAGCAAACACAGGCCATTCCATCTGCCCCACACTGCCCACCAGCTGCCCCAGCGACAATAGCAGCGCCGCCATGACCATCAGGTGCACCGTTAGCCGCACCATAGGCTGCCGGCCAAGCGGTACCAGCAATTCGCACAAAGCCCACAGCGCAGCCAGCGCCGTAAGCTGGCGTATGAATGTATTCATCCTTCCACCGCCTTATCATGCTATCGCAGCATAACCGTCAGCTGCCCCACCATTACCAGCTGAGCAATGAGCAGCAAAAACATAGCACCCGTGCTAAGCTGTATAATGAACAGCAGCGAGAACACACCGGAATACTCTCCAATGCAGCTGCACAGGGGACTATCCGACACAGGCTCCAGCACAGCGGCGGCAGCCCGGTACAGCAACATGGCCGCCACCGTGCGCAATAGCGGCGTCATCAGTTTGCCTGCCAGCAGCATAAGCCCCAAGATGCCCACTGCATTCTGAATGAGCAGCGAACTGCCTACCAGCGTGTCCACCGTATCGGCAAACATGCCGCCTACGACTGGGATAAAGTTATCCATGGCATATTTGGCTGTTCGTATGCTAACGCCATCCACCGCGGCAGCACTGAGCCCCTGCACCGACATTACGCCGATAAACACCGTAAACCCAAGCCCCAGCGTCCAGTCCGCTGCTTGGCGAAACAGTTTGCGAAGCTTATCCACCTTAAGCTGTGTACTGAGCCCGCTTACCATGGTAAGCACCGCCACCCCCGTGGCCAGCGGCATGGTGGCTTGCTGCACCAAAGCCGTCATAGAGCCTGCCGCCGCCATGACCGCCGGTTGATAAAACATGGAACTGGCTGTGCCCCCCACTGCGGCCAGCAGCGTTACCAGCAGCGGAAACACCGCTTGCATCACCCCTGCCATATCCGCTACCGATCTGTGGCACAGCGCCACATAAGCTTCCAGATCGGTCACAAGAAACCCCAGCGTCATAACAAGACCGCCATAATGGGCTGCCCCGGAAAGGCTGCGCCGCAGGTGCAGCTGTTCTGCCACTGCGGTAAGCAGCGCCGGTGCCAGCAGGCGCGTCATACGCCAGAGCGTATCCTGAAAAACGCCCGCCGCCTTTCCCGCCAGCCACTTGAGCGCCTCCTCGCCGGTCATAAGCGGCTGTCCGGCAGCCAGCATGCGCAAAAGAGAAGCCGCATCCTGAGCAAACAGCCCTTCCGTCTCCCGCTGAAACGCCGACAGATCGAGCCCTGCAAGCGTATCTTCCACACTTTGTTCCAAAGAAGCTGCCTGAGCAAGGCTCGGCAACAGCAGCCAGATCGCCAGCAGCAACCCCAGTACCTTGCGCATATACGCCTCCCCTATGGCACAAGCTGCACAATGGTCTCCAACAGATCCAGCAGCATGGGCGCAATGATGCCAAACATACACCACTTGCCCGCCAGCCCAACCTTTAGCGCCAGCCCTTGCTCACCAAGATCCTCGCAAGTCTGGGCAGCCAGATCGGTGGCACAGCTCATGCCCAACACCTTGAGCAGCATACTGAGGTATTCCCTGCGCAGCCCGCCCAACGACACCAATCGATCCATTATGCTGCCAAGCCCCGTCAAACTTTCCATAGCGCCGATCAGCAGCACCGTACCCGCCACGACCGCTATCACAGCCGCCAGTTGCTGCTGTTGCCTGCGCACCAATAGACAAAGCACCGCACCTGCCAGTGCAAAACCAAGCCATTGCCAGATCGTCATTGCATCAATAGAGGGAAAATGCGCTTTTCAGGCTGCCAAACAGCTCCGAAATCACATTCACCGCCACAAGCAGCGCTATGACCAAGCCCACCACGGTGACCAATGTACCTACTTCCTCTCGCCCGGCCTGCTTAAGCACCATGCTGATAAAAGCCACCACGACCCCCAGCCCAGCAAGTTTGAACACCATATCCATCTGTGCCACGGTTTCTTCCCTCCTTGGCATTACCAAAGCATAATACCCACCATTGCGCCAGCCAAAAGCCCCAACTGCACGCAGAGCTTGCCGCCGGTATCCTGCCGTTTTTTGGCTTTCTCTTCAGCCGGAGCCAGTCTGCGCAAGCACGAAGCCACCGCCCTTTCCCGCATGGCGGCGGTACCGCTGCCCAACTCGCTAAAGAGCCTGCGCATTGCTGCTTTTTCAATGCGCTGCTCTCCGCTGCACCGAACCGCTGCTTCCGCTTGGCGATAAACGGCTTCCAGCGAAGAAAGCGGCTCGCACCGAAGCCGTTGTGCGGCCAGCCGAAACCGTTCCGGCATACCGCCCTCCAAACCTGCGGCGCATTCCTCCAGCAATTCGCACAGACCCATCCGCTCCTGCTGCAACAACAAGCGCAGCTTTGTGAGCATATCCTGCGTCTGGCAAAGCAACTGTTCCCTTGCCGCCCATAATTCCCGAACCGCCATACCGGCGGCCAAGCCTGCCACCGTGCATACCAGCGCCCCGGGAGCACCCGCCATCACAGCAGTTCCATGGGGCGCAAGCCGGCATCGTATACCCCGGCGATCTGCCCAGTGCATTTTTCATCCAGCAGTACATAACGTTCAAAAGCCTTATGCAGCACAAGCTGCGCCATTACGCCCCGAGTGGGCACGGGTTGCACTTCTCTGCCGTGCAGCGTGCTCAGTACCGCCACACCTGCTGCAATGCAATCCATCACCGCTTGCGCATCCATGGGCGTACCCAATTCATCCGTCACCAACAGATCTGGCGACATGCTGCGCAGCATCCACCGAAGCCCTGCTTCCTTGCTGCAGCCATCCAACACATCGGTATTAGGCCCTACGCAAAGCTGTGCCACGCCGCCGCTCATGGCAGCGATCTCGCTGCGTTCATCCACGATGCCAGTACGCACGCCCATTTCCGAAAGTCTACGGCAAGCATCCCGAAGCATAGTGGTTTTTCCGGTGCCCGGCAGCCCCACGATCAACGTGCTGCGAACGCGCTGATCCTCATCGGTCAGATAGGGCAACAGCCTGTCCGCTGCGCCGCGCCACTGCCCTGCAATGCGAATACACAGCGAGCTGATCTCCCTAAGGGCCCGCACGCTTTGTCCCTGCAAAAGCACCCTGCCGCACAAGCCCATTCGGTGCCCGCCCCGCAGGGTGACAAACCCGCTGCGCTGCTCCTCTACCCGGGCATACAGCGCATGTTCACACAGCGCCTCCGCCATCTGTTCCACTTGCTGTGCTGTAAGCTCCTGGCCGCAGGAGAGGCTTTCCTCCCCGGTGCGTATGATAGCCCTTTGTCCGCTGCGGATGCGTATCTCCCGAACGCTGCCCTCCGGCTGCTGCAATAGTGTTCTTGCTACAGGTCTAGGTAGGCAATGAGCCAATTCTTCCATGGATCGCTGCTGATTCATACGCTCAACTCCTCTATTCAAACAAAACCAGACCGATCGCCCGGTAAAAAGCGTGATCCGCACTGTCTTTGGGCGGCAAGCCCAATGCTTTACGGGCTGCACGCACTGCCTGCACCGTGCCGGCGCCATAGATGCCGTCTGCGCTGCCGGTGTAGTAGCCAAGCGCACGCAAGCGCTGTTGCAGGGCTGCCACTCCGGCACTGCGGTCGCCGGGGCCCATGGGAAGCAGCCTGTCATCCAGCAAGCCGTAAGGCCCGCCCTCAATAACAACTTTCGTACCATTGGGCACTTGCCCGTAAAGTTCCTCCGAATCTTTCACATACATGCGAATGCAGCCATGGCTGGCATTGGAGCCAATGGAACCCGGCTTATTGGTGCCGTGAATACCAAACTGCCCCCATGGCACATTCAAGCCCAGAAACCGCGTACCAAAGCCGCCCAGTTCGCCCGCAAAACGGTGGTTGATCACATAGGTGCCAATGGGCGTTGGCGTATCGCCTGCGCCAGTGGCAATGGGATAGCGCTTGCGCACTTGGGTGCCTTCATAGAGGATCAACGTTTTTTGATGAATGCTGATGAGGATCCATAATCCCTGCGGCACATTGGCTCGCTCGATCCTTTGTTGGAGAGAGTCTGCCTCCTGCGCTGCTGCTGCGCAGCCCGTTAGCAGGCCAACGATCAAAGCAAGCGACAGCCCCACGCACAGCAACCGTTTACCGCTGTTCCCCTGCTGCATCATGCCTCACCGCCCCACCTTGCTACTTCCCAACCTTATGAAAGGAATGTGCCGGATATGCATAACGAAAAATGGCAGCAATACAAAAGTCCCCTGCTTGCAAAAAGCGGGGAACTTTTGTGGATGAATATGAGATACAGCAGATTTTGTGTGTATGATCTTTTGAACGTTACAGTGCGTATATTATCTTCTCCCACGCGGCTGACCTCCGCTTACAACAGGTGCTTACGCCCCTGATCGATCCCTATTGCACCGATGGGGGCCGTGATCAATATCGCCAGCACAGCAACCGATAAAACGGTGCTGCCGCATGCCAACCCCAACGCCAGTGGAACAGAGCCAATGGCGGCTTGTACCGTCGCTTTTGGCAAATAGGCAATGCAGCAGAAAATGCGTTCTTTTATGGTAAGCGCCGTGCCGAGCAAGCACAGCCATACACCGACCGAACGAATGATGAGCCCGATAAAAATAACCGCCAATGCGCCAAAGCCTGCTTCCATGGTGTAGCGAATATCGACTGCAGCGCCCACCAGTACAAACAGGATCACCTCTGCGGCAAGCCAAAGCTTTCCGAACTTTTCTTGCAGGCGTTTGGTAACACTGGGTACGCTGCGAAGGGCTACCACCAAGGCCATGCTCGTTACTGCCAGCAAACCGGATACTGCAACGATACCCTCCAGCCAATCCTCCACCGCCAACAGCAAAAATGCCACGCCAAGCAAAAGGATGGTTTTCAGGCTATTGCGAACCGTATGCTGGTGCGCATAATTGGTTTCGAAAAACAACGTTAGCCCATAGCCCGTTACTGCGCCTAAAACAATGCCCAGAACGATCGAGACCGGAATATTCAGAAAAAAAGAGATCTGTATATCTCCGCCTTGCGCCATGGAAACAAAAGTCGTAAACAGAACGATAACAAATATATCATCCAGCGATGCGCCGGCCAGGATCATCTGGGGAATCCCCTTTTTTGTGCCGCAATCTTTCTCCATCATATCCACCATTCTGGGCACCACGATGGCAGGCGATACAGCGCTGAGCACAGCCCCCAACACAGCTGCCTCCACATGGGAGACTCCGAGAAAGATCGGCGCAAACACGATGCATGCACAAAGCTCAAAACTTGCCGGAAGAAAGGCCAGCAGCGCCGCTGGACGACCGACCTTTTTGAGTTCTTGCAAATTCAAGGAAAGACCGGCTTTGATCAAGATGATGACCAGCGCCATCCTGCGCAATTCGGCAGAGATCCCCAAGATCGAACTATCCAAAAAATCCAGCACATAGGGGCCCAGAACGATGCCGGTCAAAAGCATGCCGATAATTCTGGGCAGCTTTATTTTGTTACAGATGCCAGCCATCGCAAGCCCCACCAGAAAGATCAGTGAAAGTGATGTTAGCATAATATCCCTCCAAGTACAGGCAAAAGGCCGATGAACTCTGCGAAAACGATCACAGAAGTCATCAGCCATCAATAGCGGTTCTGGTTGCCCACGGGAGAACTTCATTCCCTTAGGATGATTATATATCACTCGTGAATACTTATCAAGAAAAACAGATGATAAATTATTGCAAACGATATGAGGCAGCAGAGAAAAACATAACCAATCGATCGAAAAAGGTCGAAATTTTCATCTTTACGATCGAATATTTTAAGTATAGTTAGAATCCATGTTAGCAATTGCTCTGCATTCTACCCCAGCGCCCGATGTGCACGTTCCTTCCATACCGACAAGTTCTGGAATGTAACACCCCCAGCATGGGGAGTTCAAGAGACCATGATCCAGCTTTTGCGCGTACACAAAACCGCCCCCAACCGGAGCTTGTCCAGTTGGGGGCGGAGCATATCAGCGGTTACCCGCAGTGTTTATGCAATTACTTGTTGCTGATAGCAGCCTGAACGGCACATCCGCAACGATGGCCTGATTTTTCAGCCCACGAAAGTCCAGATCCGCAAACAGGCTTGCCGTCCAGGCATAAAACCGGATGCCGAAGGTACCGGTGGTTTCCGTGTAGGGCTGGCATCCGGTGCGGTAGGAATGTTCATCCAGCGTGCAGAAGGTGGCAGTGTAGCTGTTTTTGGAATAGTTGATGTCAAAGATGATATCCATACAGGTATCAGGAATCACCAGCCCCGGTAGGGAAGGTTTGTCCGAAACCTTTGGTTCAAGCGGGCGGAGCGTTCCCCAAAAGCAGCGGATATAGGGTTTCAGCGCCTCGCAGGGAATCAGTTCCCAATAGCTGTCATCCCTCAAGAAGGGATCGCCGGTGATGGGGTGATAGTGATTGATCAAGGAACGCACAGCATTCGCCTCTTTTGGCTGGTATACAGGATGCAAATATTGTAGCATGGATCTGGGTTGAATGCAATTTTCTTCTGTCATGTGGGGATTGTCATCAGGGGTCAAAAGGATTATGATGAGCTTACCAAACCGACTGGGAAAACAGCGCAATCAAAGTCAAGCCGAAAGCACGGAACCTATGGTATGCTCTGTGTACAACAGCGAGGGAGGCAGGAAGCATGAGCGACTGGTACCGGAATATTCAGCAACTGGTGGATGATATGGATGACTGCATCCGGCGCAAGGCCAATGATGATTTGACCCTGAGCCATCTTGCCAGCCGGTATGGCTATTCGGAATACCATTTTTCCCGTAAGTTCCGGGAAATCTCCGGAATGTCCCTGCGGGATTATCTGCGCTACCGCAAGCTGGCGTTTGCCCTCAAACAACTGCGGGACAGTCAGCGGAGCATTCTGGAAATTGCGCTGGATTACGGCTTTTCCTCTCATGAGGCTTTCACCCGGGCCTTCCGGGAAGCCTATGGCATCAGTCCAAGCCAGTATCGTCAGCATCCGGTGCCTGTAGTGCTCAGAACCATCCTGAAACCCTTTGACTGTTATCTTTTGGAGATGGGAGGCATTTCGATGCACAATACACAAAGTTCGGTCAAAACCTATTTCATCACCATTCCTGCGCACAAGTTTTTGCATATCCGCAATTATGAAAGCATCGGCTATTGGGATTTCTGGCAGAAGCAGAGCCAGATTCCCGGTCAGGATTGCGAAACCATCTGCGGTCTTCTGGACAGCATCCCCGGGAAACTGGACGATATGGGCGGCGATAGTGCTGACAGCGGCAGCGGACAGATCATGGCATTTATCAACGAGCCGGAAGGGCGGCTTTGCAGCTGGGGTATCCCTTTGGCGGAGGCTTACGGCGTGCGCCTGCCTGCGGACTTTACCGGTGTAATTCCTCCGCAGATGCAGCTGATGGATGTGCCCGAAGGGGAATACCTCGTCTTTGAACATGGCCCCTTTGATTTTCAGTCCGAGAACGCTGAAGTGGAGGCCAACATTGAGAAAGCCATGAAAGAATATGACTATGAGGCATCCGGCTATCAACTGGATACGGCTCAGGGCCGAGTTTTCTATTTCTATCATGACTGCACACGGTACTGGAAGTATGTGCGGCCTGTGAAGAAGGCTTGAGCAGGAAGAATGGAACAGAGAAGCAGCGTGGTATTCGTCACGTTGCTTTTTTGCGCCATAGCGGGCTGTGAGCTGCTGCGTTGACGGAGCGATCGGGTTGTGCTATGATGTCATCCAAGAGGTGTTTCTGATGAGTTTGGGTTCCTTTAACCGGGCTTTGGCTGCCCAAGACTTGGCTCTGCACATGGTCTGAACCGGACGGTATGTGTGCGGAGCGGTGCCACCGAATCAGGTGAACAACCGTCCGATCAGGCTTTGTGCTGCTTACGATTGATCAAAAACAGTAAGGAGCAAAAGTCATGAAAAATAGGGAAAACAACAAATCTTCCCTGGGCAGTTTTCTTTGCCTGTGGGCTTCTCAGAGTATCTCTGCCATGGGTACTGCCATGACCGATTATGCATTGGTCGTTTGGATTTATGGACAGAATGGAACCGCTACCAGCGTATCCCTGCTGACCCTCTGTTCCTTTATGCCTACCATTCTGTTCCGCTTCATCGCCGGGGCGGTGGCAGACCGCTGGAACAAAAAGCGCATTATGCTGGCGGCGGATCTGGTGGCAGCCGTTGGAACACTGTGTATCTTGCTGCTGCATTCCTGCGAGGCGCTTACCATCCCTCTTTTGTACCTCATCACCTTTGCCCTGAGCCTGATGAATGCCTTTCAGGTTCCGGCTGCCTATGTGGCCACAAGCCTGCTAATTCCCAAGGAGCAATACGCCCGGGCAGGCGGTTTGCAGGCTGTTTCGGGTGCTGTCCAGTCGATTCTGTCCCCTGCGCTGGGGGCGGTGGTGCTGGCCTGGGGCGGTTTGTCTGCGGTGCTGTATGTGGACCTGTTCACCTTTGCCGTGGCCTTTCTGACACTGCTGTTCTTGCGGATTCCGCAGCCGGAGCGCACCGTGCAGGAAGAAAAGGAAACCCTGCTGCACAGCTGCCTGACAGGGCTCCGGTATTTGATGGAACACAGGTACATGCTGCGTCTGATTCTGTTTATTGCGGCAGTCAATCTGCTGGCGAAACTGGGACCGGACGGGCAGATGGCGGCCTTTGTGCTCAGCCGCACAGGCAACCGGCAAGCTGCGCTGGGCGCTGTACAGATGTGCGTGTCTCTGGGTGTTATTGCCGGAGGATTGCTGATGTCCGTATCAAAACAGGCGAAGGACAGCAGCAGAATGGTTGTGGTGATGTGCTGCTATATCTTTCTGACCGGCATCGGGCTGGCGGTGAGTCGTGGCGTAGTGGGCTGGGGCCTGTTTGCCTTTGCGCAATACGCCTGTGCTGCCATCATGAACGTGCACTGGAATACCGTCATGCGCACCCGGGTGCCGGAGCACCTGCTGGGGCGGGTCTATTCCACCCGTGATACCATTCAGAACGGTACCATCCCGTTGGGGCTGTTTCTGGGCGGCTGGCTTGTGGATCGTGTGTTTGAGCCGATCACGGCGAAAGGCACGATACTGCGGCAAATCCTGCAACCTGTTTTTGGAGATGGGCAGGGGATGGGTATTGCGCTGCTGTTCCTGTTGGTGAGTGTGATTGGATTGATGCTGAGTGCAGTATGTCTGGCAAAGCGCATCGATCACGCTGACGAGGATGAGGCGCAAAAGGATTGATCATCGTCGGGGCTGTTGCTGTTCAAAGGGCAGCAGCCCTTTTGATGTCTCTATGGTGCTGTGTAAAGCATGAAAGGAAGTGAAAGCAATGATTGAAACGGAACGATTGTTACTTCGGGAAATGACCCACGATGATTTTGATGCGCTTTACCGTGTTCTGTCGGATTCGGACATCATGCAGCATTATCCCTACACCTTTGATGAAAAAAGGGTCAGGGGCTGGATTGAACGGAATCTGGAACGCTACAAAACTTTCGGTTTTGGCCTGTGGGCGGTCTGCCTGAAGGAAACGGGAGAGATGATCGGCGATTGCGGCCTGACCATGCAGATGATCAATGGGCAGATCAAGCCGGAGATCGGCTATCACATCCGAGCTGATCACCAGCGGAAGGGGTATGCCCGAGAAGCGGCATCGGCCGTCCGGGACTGGGCGTTTACCAACACGCCTTTCAACACGATCTACTCTTATATGAAGCATACCAATGTGGCATCTGCCCGAACTGCCATGGCATGCGGTTGCGAGTTTGTGGAGGAATATCCGGATGAAGTGAATGGCATTTCCAGAGCCTATGCCGTTACCCGGGAAAAATGGGAAAAGGGAATATAGGTCTTCGGTTTTTGAAAAGGAAGGTATACAGAAAACTGCCCCCAATCGGAGCTTGTCCGGTTGGGGGCAGCGCATTCTATTTCATTTTCTTCTTGTTGCCTGACAATCACACCGAAGAATCCACTCGGCACTTTCGTCCATCATATAATTCTGCCAGTGAAAGCTACTGTCTGTCATATCAGAAAAAATCCATTTCATTTGTAAAGGTCCTTTTGCATTATCTGATATCAATTCTTGGCTTTTGTTTGATAAGTGGCATTTGTATCTCAGGACGCTGATATCATATACGACGTAACACATAAAAATGTGATTATCGGGCATCAGATCTCATATAATTGTGTGATGATTCAAATGGGATATCATGTAATGTTTGCTCCCACACTTGTCATATGACAAGTATCGAAATATGATAAATTGTTCTATAACAACAAAAAACGAATGTTTGCTGGCTGAAGGTGTGCTGGCACTATGATCTCCACCCTCATGCAACCATCTGCCAAAGCACTGAACGCACCCCCGAATAACGCAAAAAGCCCACCATGACCTTTGCGGGTCATGGTGGGCTGAGCTTGTTCAGATGAACAGGTCTACCCGGAAGTCGGTCCACTTCAGTACACGGCGTTTGGGGTCCCGGGAGTAGAGATACTCGCGGGCGTCATCCGCTGTAACTACAAAGCTTGCGAACTTCTGGTAGCTTACTTGTTGGCGATAGCAGCCTGAGCAGCAGCCAGACGAGCGATCGGCACACGGAAGGGAGAGCAGGACACATAGTCCAGACCGATCTTGTGGCAGAACTCAACGGACGTAGGATCGCCGCCGTGCTCGCCGCAG
Organism: Candidatus Limiplasma sp.; assembly: GCA_045538465.1. Taxonomy (GTDB): domain Bacteria; phylum Bacillota; class Clostridia; order Christensenellales; family Aristaeellaceae; genus Limiplasma. The sequence continues at coordinate 24,307 of JAZSRK010000150.1, forward strand.
ATACCGATGTGCAGCTTCTGGTTGTTCTCGCGGCCCATCTTGCAAGCCATGTTCATCAGCTTGCCAACGCCAGTCTGGTCCAGCTTGGCGAAGGGATCGTTCTCAAAGATCTTGGCATCGTAGTAAGCAGACAGGAACTTGCCGGCGTCGTCACGAGAGAAGCCATAGGTCATCTGAGTCAGGTCGTTGGTGCCGAAGCAGAAGAAGTCGGCGTTCTGAGCGATCTCATCAGCGGTCAAGCAGGCACGGAAGTCGGAGGGCCAAGCGGTCTTAGGAAGACAAGACCTGATAACAACTCCTTGGCTCACAGAACGACATGGCTACGATCCGACTTTGCGTCGTCACGGCTGAAGCCGAAGGTCATCTGAGTCAGGTCGTTGGTGCCGAAGCAGAAGAACTCAGCTTCCTAAGTCGGAGGCCAAGCGGGCTTAGGAAGACAAGCCCTGATAACAACTCC
>JAZSRK010000153.1:0-2783 GCA_045538465.1 Candidatus Limiplasma sp.
TCCGGGCTATTGCCGCATCCCGAATGCTTGGGAAGCTGGATGCCACTCCTGTTGATCCTTCGGCAGGCTGCGCTTGGTATGATGCACTGACACTTGCCAATCAGGACGATCTGCCACCTGTGGATGCTGCCATATATGAAGAAAATCCCACTTATTGCATGGTGACGCAAGCGCTGATTACATATTTTGAAGAGGAACGTGTCAGCTGGGGTGGTCGCCGCGATGTGGACAGCACAAAGACTTGCGTTATTGTCACGCTGGGTGTCCATAAAGTGCGTGAAACAGACGATCAGCTGATTCTGTGGGCTTCGGTGGCTGAAAATGAATATGCTCTGTATGATGAAACCAAGTATCAGAATGTCAGCGGTTCCTGGATTCCGTCCCGCATTACCATGGAGAAGGATAGTAACGGACGGTGGATTCTTGCTGAGCTGATTCAGGCAGAGGACGGTACGCTGTATGAACCCAGCATCATTGAGTTCTGTGATGGCGATAAGAAACTCGCAAAGAAACTGATGACAGGTGCGGGTGGAAAATCCTGTGAGGAATGTTTTCTCATGTACTTGGAGGCGAATGGATATACCGGCCCGTTTGAAGTTATTCCATACTGACCCTATGCTTTACGGTGACAGCAAGTGAGAAATGCGGATAACAGTGGTTGCTTGTTGACATTTGCTTGTCTTGTTGATTGCTAATTCTGTTCAATTGGATGTGCTGCACAAAAGAATTAGGAAATTGTCAAATGATAGACTGTAGAGATCCAAGTGTAAGTGTGCATACATAACAACAAAGCAGCATTATCGATATTGCTTGTAGTTGAAAACCAGATATGTATTATACCAAACAAGCCTCCTGCAAGAATGCGGGAGGCTTGTTTGGCAAATTGACGCTCACCATCAGATTGGGGATAAATTTATCCTTGACAAATGGCTCTTAAAGGGCAGGTATTCCACTGCAACAGGACGCTCCGCTTCCCGTCCGCGAGCCTGATAGTTAGCGGGATACAACCACGCATCCAAGGTGCGGCCGTCGGCGGCCATGTAATCGTCGTAGGCTTTGCCCATGTTGTAGATACCGTTTTCGTAGCCCAGCAGGTCGTCGTATTCCATGATAAGGGAGATGACGGGCATGTCGCCGTAAAGCGCCTCCCGGTCGGCACCGATCCAGTAGGTGGCGTTGTAGACGGGGGTGTAGGTGTCGTCCGGCAGCCATGCCATGGCACGGATGACGTGTGCCTTCATTACGTTATGCTCGGGTACATACAGTTCATCCGGGCAGGTGCCAACGTAAGCGCTGAGCACGTTGGGCATGTCGGTGGTATCGCCCAATTCAAGGGTGTAGTCCAGGATCTGGCTGTCCTCGGTGGGCACGCTGCCGTCAGTGGTGTAGTAGATCAGCGCATCCTCCACGTTGCAGGTGATCTCCAATTCCTGCCCTTCGGGATAGAAGCCGCTGGGCAGGGAAAAGGTAATGGTGGCGTTTTCGTAACTTTCCTGCGCTTCTTCGGCGCAGGCGAAGTTGAATAGCATTGTTGTGCAAAGGAGGATCAATAGAAGGGAATACAGAGTGGTACGTTTTTTCATAGCGCTATTCTCCTGTTTTGGTGAGATGGGGCGTTTTGCACCGGTTGCATGCCGAAAAACACGGCAGCTGCGCGGTGCCCAAGCTGTCTGATCGCTTGTTGATAGATCTTATTGTAGCAGAAGCCAATGGAAAAAGGAATAGCATACAAGGTACCTTTATTGTCTTTACACAGCAGGAAAAACCCCTGTACATGTAGAAATGGATACATCCACCATTGGGGAGAGAGAAACAGAAAGGGGCGATGAAGCGTGATATTCGTTACGTCGGATCTGCACGGTTACCCGCTTGAGAAGCTTAAAAAGCTGCTGAAGGAAGCCGGCTTTACAAGGGATGATGAATTGTATGTGCTGGGCGATGTGATCGACCGGCACGGCGACGGCGGTGTAAAAACGCTGCTGTGGATGATGAATGAGCCCAACATCACCTTGCTGATGGGCAACCACGAAGCCATGCTGCTGGCAGCGGATTTTCTGTTTGAAATGGTTTCTGACGATTCGCTTTCTGGCATCACCTATGAACAAATGAACGCGCTGGCCCACTGGATGCAGAACGGAGCGGAACCCACCCTCGACGCATTGCGAGAGCTGCATAAGAACGCCCCCGATACCCTGTACGACCTGTTGGATTATCTGCAGGATGCCCCCTTGTATGCAGCGGTAACAGCCGGGGGGCGGGATTATCTTTTGTGCCATGCTGGGCTTGGCAACTTTGCCCCGGAGCGAAAAATATCCCGGTATTCGCCCGATGATCTGCTCTGGCACCGGCCTCAGCCAGGCGAAGTGTATTTTCCAGATGTGACGGTAGTTTTCGGGCATACGCCCACGCAACTGCTGCCGGGAGGCGAAAAAGGGCGCATGTTTTGCACCGATACATGGATCGATGTGGATACCGGCGCTGCCGGGGATGGAGCGCCCATGCTGCTTCGCTTGGATGACCTGACTCCCTTCTATGCACAGGATGAAATGGAATAAACGCCTGCTGTCGTATCTTACAACAAAGCAAAAGAGCCGAATGTATTCGAAACATCGGCTCTCAGATTGTCGAGAAACTCTGGGTGGAGTCGGAGGGTCGCAACCCTCCGACTGTGATCCGAAACCAGCGACATGTATTGCGGCCCAAATCCGATTACATCGGCTTTGGGCTTCGGCGCTGCGGAGCCTTTCAGGCTGTCCTCACGCCTCGGTTCGTTTTACTCACCC
>JAZSRK010000149.1:0-17023 GCA_045538465.1 Candidatus Limiplasma sp.
GTTTTGTCAATAGGAAAGTGCCAAAAAACCAGAAAAATTATCGGGCTTTTCGCTGAACACCCCACACGCCCACGATAATGACGATGGATGCCAGCAGTGAGATCCAGCCAAAAGGCTCCTTGAGGAAAATAACACCAGCAAACAGCGAAATCACCGTGGTTAGATTGCAGAAGGAAGTCACCCGCGCCACCGGCAGAACGGAGTTGGCAAAGTTGAGCGCCAGAAACGCAATGTTGGATGAAACCACGGACAGGTACAGCACCGAAGCCATGAAAGGCAGGCTGCTCAGCGGGGCAATCAGCAGAGACGGATTGCTGCGGCAATCCCAAACAGCAAGTGCGCCAAAGAACAGGGCGGCCATCAGCATCATCACCCACGTCTGCTCCAGCGAGGAAAAATGGGAGGATTTGCGGCTGAGGATGTTGTAGGAGGTGCCGCTGAGCACCGCGCCGATGAGCAGGAGCACACCCAACGGCTGCACCACGCCTTCGCTCGATTGCTGCAGCGTCATCAGAATCACACCCGCAATGGAGAGGAAGGAGAAGCCCACCTGCGCTCTGGTGGGAAACTCCCGCAGGAACAGCGCCCCCATGCCAAGTGCCACAATGGGCGACAGCGCGATGATGACGCCGGAGAAGGTAGAGTTGGTCAGGCTGATGCCGTAGCTTTCGCACAAAAAATAGCACACCGGCTGAAAAAGACCCAGCAGCACCAACGGCCCGGCTTGCCGCCAGTCGATCTGAAAGCGCAGCCAGCCCTCCTGCTTGGTAAGCGCTGCCCAGAGCGCCACCAAGCTCAGCAGCACAAAAGCTGTGATAAACCGGTACATCAGCAGCACAAAGGGCGTAGTGCAGCCCAGTGCAAGCCTCGAAAACAAAAAGCTAAAGCCGAATATCCCATTGCCGATGGCCGCCGCTGCGATACCCAGCTGTTTCTTCTTTGGCATCAAAGGTCTGTCATCTCCTGTTTGCGTTGTTGATACCCATGATACCGCAAGCGAGAGGATTGTTCAAGAAAAAACATTGGGTGTAACAAAAGCAAAACCCCGGCGGTGTGCCAGGGCTTCGAAAGATGCTGTTTATGTTGCGTTTCAGCCTTATGATGCCGGTTCCACCGGCTCTTCGGTGGCGAGTTCCTGCGCTGCCTCCGCTGCCTCCATCATGGATTCCACATCCTCAACAGCCGGGGCTTCGTGATGATCCGGATGATAGCCGTGGGCACCGGCATGGTAGTTGGCCCGCCAGCGCTGGATGCGCTCCTTCCACGTATTCATGCCGCCGCGGGGAATGAGCCAGCTGACCGCCAGCGCCGCAAACACGCCGATGGACGTATCGAAAATGCGGTTGAGGGCGTAGGAAACGTAGGTATCCACCGGGGTGTTGAACAAAAGGATGCACAGCACCACGCCGCCGGGCTGCACGCCGCCCAGCCAGAACACTTGGCAGAGCATCACCAGCAGCACCACGCCCACAAAAGTAATGCCCGTCAGCAGCAGCGTATGGTGGCCATCCGGCACGAACACCAAGTACAGCCGAAACAGCGCCATGCCCAACAGGCCGCCCAGAATGGTGCCATACAGACGGTTGCCGCCGCCATTTTTGTAGCCATCCTCCGTGCCGGTGCCCATGCCGAAAATAGCGCCGATGCAGGCAAAGGCAGGGCTGCGGCCCCAGAAGTAGTAGAAAAATGCGCAAAGAGCTGCAGCAAGGGCCGTTTTGATGGTGCGCATACCGGGTCTGTGGGGCATGTGGAGGGGGTTGGAAATGTGCATGGGTCGGGGCCTCCTGATGGGTGAAAGTCTGTGCTGCACAGAGCAAGCGGAATGGTCACAAAACGAAAACCCTCGAAACTTGCGTTTCAAGGGTTTTCTTGGTGAGCCCGGCGGGATTCGAACCCACGACCTTTTGATTCGTAGTCAAACACTCTATCCAGCTGAGCTACGAGCCCACATGCTGCTCTCTCAAACAGCTTGATTATTATAACATAATGCAGAGAAAATGCAAGGGGTTTTTCAAAAGTTTTTGAAAAAAGTTTTGAAAGTGAGGGGGGATTGGAATTGGATAGCTGAAAGCATCAAGGTCGCCGTTGTTGCAATGGCACCCTCAGTCAGCTTCGCTGACAGCTCCCTCGCTAAAGCGAAGGAGCCTTTTGGGGGTCTCCATCTAATCACCCAAGCGAGCCGGGAGGCCCTTACGCCGACCGGCGGTCTTTCTTCACTCCACAAACAAAAAAGTCCCTGCGCCCATAAAATGGGCGCAGAGTGCGTGCAGGGGTCACCCCTGCCGAGCCGGGGCACCCATCGTGCCCCGGCAGTTGCTTTAGTCAACGGAGCTCTCCCAAACCCATCCCCTGCGCCGTGAAACGGCGCAGAGTGGGGTGCAGGGGGTCACCCCCTGCCCTGCGGAGCACCCCCGTCTCCCCTCCGTTACTCCTCGATCCCCTCCACGGTAGCATGCATGCCCAGATGCACTCCCTCGGGGGCATCGAAGGATAGATAAACGGGGTAGGTGCTTACATCACCGGCTGCGCCCAGCACGCCTGCACTATGAACGGTGGCTTGGATGGTCTGAGCGGGGGTCATGTCCAGTTCTTCAAAGGTGACCTGCATTACGGTGCCGGGCACGAATCGAGCCAGATCGCCCTCCTCGGCTTGAATGACCAGCTGATAGTCCCCCTTGGGGCAAACAACGGCAAGGGGCTGCCCCTTCTGCACAGAGCTGCCCTGCTGGGCTGCCACGCTGAGCACCACCCAGTCGGCATCGGCATTTACTTGGGTGGCGGCTGCGAGGGTACGAGCCTCCGGCGCCAAGGCATCGGGCACATAGGTAAGAAGCGCATCGCCCGCTTTAACGGCATCGCCGGGCTTTACGAGAACGGAAAGCACGGTGCCGGTGGCAGACACGGTGTAGGGAGCTATGGCAGTGATGCGCCCTTCGGAAAGCAGGCTTGCATCGGTGTATTCCGGCAGGCGGTAGACATCCACCCGCTCGGTATAGTCCAGATCGCCGCCCACCACTTGAGCGGTAAAGGTGCGCCCGTCGGTCTGAAGGATGAAACCATCGGCGGTCTCCTCCTTGTCATCGGAGCGGAAGTAAACGGGCATGCCCACATGCAAGTCGCGGTTTTCTACGGTGTTGCGGCTGCCGGACAGGCTGCCGGTGTATTGATAGCGGTCGGTATAGTCGATCTGCATGGCTGCGCCGTAGCGGTTCATGGCACCGTCGGCAGCATCGCCAGCGGCTACATAGACCGCCGCCACTACGCCGTCTGCTTCTGCATAGACAGTCTGGGGCTGGATGGCAAAAAGGGTCTCGCCGGCTGCCAGCACATCTCCGGCACGGAGGGTGAAGGGTTCCAGTTCGCCGCTGGCAGGGGCTTTTACAGCCAGCTCCCGGGCGGGCTCCACGGTGGCGGTGAACATCATGCCTGCCAGTGAATAAGCGGCATCCGGCTGCACAGCCTCGGCGGTATCCACCGCCTCGGCAAGGGCTGCAAAAGGCAGCGCCAAGGTGAGCAATAGACTGATCAGCACGATCATACGTTTCATTACTTTCGCCTCCTGTTATCAAAAAGCTTGTTGGGTAAAGCGGGAACGTTGCAATGGGGTTGTCGTAAGGCTTTCTTGTATAAAGGGAGCTGCCCCGAAGGGGCTGGGGAATTGTCTGCTGCTGTGTGTACAAGAAGCAGCTTGGGCGAAAGCAGCGGGTGGCACCCTCAGTCAGGCTGCGCCTGACAGCTCCCTCGCTTCGCGAAGGAGCCTTTTTGGGGGACGCCTTCAACAATCCCACCAAACCCTACGATCACACACTTCTCAACGCATCGATGGGGTTCAGATTGCTGGCCTTGCGGGCAGGCGCCCAGCCAAAGATGACGCCCACGGCCAAAGAGAAGCCCACACCCAGCGCAACAGCACCGGGAGAGAACACAAAGGCAATGTCCATCATATTGCTGAGCAGCTTGCTGACCAACAACCCCAGCCCAACGCCAATGATGCCGCCCAGCAGCGACAGAATGACGCTCTCCATCAAAAACTGGATCTGAATGCTGCGTGGCTTTGCGCCCAAGGCCTTGCGCAGACCGATCTCGGCGGTGCGCTCGGTAACGCTGACCAGCATCATGTTCATAATGCCGATGCCGCCCACCAGCAGGGCAATGCTGGCAATGCCCACCAGCAGATTGGTCATCAGACCCATCATGGTGTCCATTACATCCAGCAGGCCTTCCATGTTGATAACGGAATAGCTGCCGTCGTGGTAGTTGAAGCACTCATCCAAGAGGGCTTCCAGATCCTCCACGGTCTCATCGGTACGGTCGGAATCCGCCACATAGACCTCCAGACCCGTAACGCCCTTCACGCCGAAGAGGCGCATGTAGGTGGTGTAGGGCATCATGAGGGAACCGCCCTCGCCCATGGCCTGCATCTGGCTCATCACATCGTCCACATCCGGGTCAGCCAGCAGGCCGACGATGGTAAAACGCACGCCGTTCACCAGCAGCTTTTCGCCCAAGGGATCCACACCGGCGAACATCTCGTGAGCCAGATCGCTGTCGATGAGGCAGACCCGGCTGTACTGGTCAAAATCCACCGGTACCAGCGGACGGCCTTTTTCCACGGCATTCAGGTTCTTGCGGAAGTAGGCATAGCCGTTGCCCTTGACAGTCACATCCTCCAAGAGCTGCCCATTCCATACCACGCTCAGGTTCTGGCTCAGGGAGGGGGAAATACCGCTGACGTTTTCCAGCGCTTCGATGCGCTTTAAGTCGTTTTCCCGAAGCCCTTGGCGAAGGGCGGTGCCTCCGGCCTGCACCGTCAATTTGCCGGTGCCGAGGCTCTCAAATTGAGCGGTCACTTCGCCGGTGGCGCTTTCCATTACGGTGATCAGCGCAATGATGGCCATAACGCCGATGATGATGCCCAGTATGGTGAGGAAGGAGCGCATTTTGTTGGCTTTGATGTTGCCAAGGGACATGCGCAGGCTTTCCTTAAGCATCCTCCGCCACCCCCTCGCTCAGTTCGCCGTCCAAAATGCGCACAATGCGGGAAGCATTGCCAGCGATGCCCACATCGTGGGTGATCATGATGATGGTGCGGCCTTCGTCGTTCAGTTCCCGGAACAGGCTCATCACTTGGCGGCCGGTTTTCTGATCCAGTGCGCCGGTGGGCTCGTCGGCAAGCAAAATGCTGGGATTGGTGGCCAAGGCACGGGCAATGGCCACACGCTGCTGCTGACCGCCGGATAGCTGATTGGGCATGTGGTGCAGCTTTTCTTCCAAGCCCACCCGGCAGAGCATTTCCTCCGCCCGCTGGCGGCGCTTCTGTACGCTCATGCCAGCATAGATCAGGGGCAATTCTACGTTGGAGAGGGCATCCTGCCGCTGCAACAGCTGGAACGACTGAAAAATGAAGCTATCTCCTTGTTGCGCAGGGTGCTCAGCTGGTTTTCGTCCAACTGATCCACCCGCTTGCCGTGGAGGATGTATTCGCCCGAGGTAGGGGTATCCAGACAACCGATGATGTTCATCAGCGTGCTTTTGCCGGAGCCGCTGGGGCCCAGTACGCTGAGAAACTCGCCTTTTTCAATGGTCAGGTTCACGTTTTTGAGAACGGGCTGCCACTCATCCCCCAGCCGATAGGCCTTACAGATGTCCGTCATCTGGAAAAACGGGCCTTCATGGAGGTTTGTCATCGTCCCATCCCGCCCATCATTTCCTGCTGCATGGCAAAGAACCGTGCCAGATCGTTGCTCAAGTAGTACACCGTATCGCCATCACTGAGGCCGGTGAGCACTTCCACATTCTGCCCGTCGCTTACGCCCAAGGTGATCTCCTGCTTGGCGTATTCCTCGCCCGCCTTCATGAGCACATAGGGCTTGTTGTATTCATCGTAGCTGATGGCGGTCAGGGGCAGGCTGACAGCGCCCAGCGCCTGCTGGTTGAGCACCTGTACCTCCACGCTCATGCCGCTGCGCACCGTGGGCAGTGCATCCACCCCAAACTTTACCTGATAGAAGCTAACGCCGCCTTCGCTGATGGCCTCGCGCCCGATCTCCGTTACCACGCCGGGCACAGCCACATCCAGAGCGTTCAGGTAGACAGTGCCTTCCTTGCCCACGGTCAGGGAACCGATGTCGTACTCGTCTACATCCACGCTCACCTCCAGCCGGTCGTAATCCACAATGCGTACCAGCTGGCTGCCGGGCTGCAGGGTGTCGTCTGCCTCGACAAAAAGGGTCTCTACGGTACCGGTGTAGGCCGCTTGGATGCGGGTGCCGTCGGTGCCGCGCAAAAGCACATCGCCTTCAGTGACCACATCGCCCTCAGCCGCATATACTTCCTTTACCTTCAAGGCTTCCTTCGCCGTCTGGATCTCATCTGTCTGAGGGATCAAATTGCCCTCAAAACTGTAGTAGGTAACGATATCCCTCAGTTGGGCCACCTCTTGGCTCAGGCTCTGCTGCGCCACCTTGGCGGTGGAGGTAAAAAACCATGCCACCAGTGCAACCACTGCCAGCAGCAACAACCACGGCCATTTCTTGTGCTTTTTCTTACGAACAGGGGTCTGTTCAGCCATTTTCCATTTCCTCCCAAAAGTTCAACAAACGTTGATTTTACGCCATTTTCAGGCGCATAAATGAATCATATGCAAATTGATAGGGCCTGTCAACCCTCCGTCGCCAAAATGTCGCTTTCGTGGACGGAATTTACACTTTCATTACATCTGAATGCAGGATTCGACTGTAATTGATTGACATCGACCCAAGAACACGATATGATGGATATAATCTTACCTATTGAAAAAGGAGGTGGCGCACGTGGACGGGTGGTGGAATGAAGAAGAGAAGTTTTATGCCCTTGACGATTCCCCCGAAGAGGAAGAAATGATGCCTGATGATGATGCAGGTAGGATCACCAATCCTTTTACCCCGATTTCCGTAGCAGACCACTTTGAGCAGCTTGCCAACAAACCGCAACCGCAGCCCAAAGCCTATATGCCGCCGAAGCCCGGTCAACTCTATGGCCAGAGCTTTCCTTCCAGAGCGCCGCTAACGCCTGCCCGCCCCCTTTCCAGCATTCAGCAGGGAGATCTGTACGGCTACGATGGCAGTGCAAATACGCCCGGTACTCCTTCGGTTCCCTTCCCGCCGGCTGCGCAGGCTGCCCCCTTGGGGTACGGCGTAGGCGCTTCGCCCCTTGGCGCCGCCACGATTGATGATACCGCCTCTTTTTCTACCCGCACAAACCCGGCACAGCACAGCGAGCCAAGCAGCGCACCTGCTGCCGGTATGCCGCCCTATGCCGTGGATATGGATCCCGTCACCTTCCCGCCTGTAGGCAGCGCATCGCCCTACCCGGGCTTCCCGCCGCTGCCCCATGCCAATTTTTCCACACAGCAGCAGCCCGCCGCCCCTGCCCCGGAAAGTGTAGAAACACCTGCTCCGGCACTGGATTGGTCGCTGCCTGCCTACCCGAAGGCAAACCCCGAATGGCAGCCTGACGAAGCAGCTCAGCCCGGCGTGCCCGATTTTATCAAGGAGCTGAAAGAGGAAGAAGAAAAGAACGCGCCCATGGATAGGTTGCAAATACCCGCCTACCTGCGGGTACAGCCTTTGCCCCGCAAGGCGCCCCGTCCTGCACCAGCGGCTCAAGATCGACCGGCAGAAAAGCCGCAGGAGACCCCAGCTCAAGCCCCTGTATCGGAAAGCACGCCCGTTGTGCTGCCCATGCGCGGCGAACGCACTGCCGCCCCTGCGCCGCAGGAGACCAACGACACTGCACCCTCTGCCAAAGAAGAATGGTTTAGCGACGATGTATACAAGCGCCCTTCCGGCCAACCGGAAGCAGCGCCCGAAGCCCCGCAGGCCGAGCTGGAAGAAGCCATTGAGCAGCATGAGACCGATGCAGTGCAAACGGCATCCCCTGCTGCCGAAAGCGTGCCTCAACTGCAAGTGCCCGCAGTAGAAGTTTCGAAAGCGGATGCCTCTGAGGCTGCCCCGGCTGCCAATGCAGCTGAGCCCGCCATTGCCGACAGCGAGCAGCCCCGCAGGCGCCGCCGCCGCAGTGAGCACAGCAAACCTGCACCCGAAGCCCCGCAGACAGAGGCGGCCTCCGAACCCGCAGCGCCTTCTCAGGAGGACGCCCGCCCTTTTGTCCCAGCGGTCGGCGCAGAAGATTCCCCGGTTGATCCTTTCGCTGCCCGACCGGTTTCTACAGCAAGCACACCATACAACCAACCTTTTTTGCAAGCGGATGAGCCCCGGAGCGATGAACCGCTTCGCCCCGCTTTTTCCGAGCTGAAAGCCCCGCCGTTTCCCACCCGGCAAAGCGCCACGCCGCTTTACACCGGCACGGAGATCGACGGTGAGGACGATTGGCGGCCCGATCTGCCCCCGGTAAATACCCCGGCATGGCTCACCTTGGATGGCACCAGTACCGGGATGCCGACCTCTTTGCCGCCATTGAGCAACAATGGCGACGGGGCTTTCTTCCCCCCTATGAACGACGAACCTTCTCCTTGGCCGATCTTCAGCGGCGAAAGCGAGGAGGAGACACCCGGCGCAAGTCTTTTGGCTCCGCCGCAGCCCTTCGCTCCCCCGGCGACGGATATCCCGTCCCAGTGGCAGCCCTACAGCGGCAGCACTTCCATCCCGTCTGCCGGTGCGTTCTATCCCCCCGTGACCGACGAGCCCGCCCCTTGGTCGCTGTTTCCCGCCGAAGACGAGGAAGAGGCTCCAGAGGCAGGTCTTTTTGCCCCGCCGCAGCCCTTCGCTCCCCCGGCGACGGATATCCCGCCTCAGTGGCAGCCCTACAGCGGCAGCACTTCCATCCCGTCTGCCGGTACGTTCTATCCCCCCGTCAGCGATGAGCCGGATCCTTGGTCTCCCTTTAGCGACGAAAACGAGGAGGAGGAAAGCAACTCCGCTCCGCCTTTGGCAGCGGATCCCCCTGCCCCGTGGCTGGTGCTGGGCGACGAAGACCTCTTGGAGCAAAAACCTGCCAAAGCCCCCGCAGCGCCGGATACCGACGATCTTTTTGCCGACCTGCCGCCTTTGCCGGAGCAACCTAAGCCCGACAGCGCACCCAAGCCGGACGATGATCCGCTTTTCGGTACCAGCAGTTACGATGCAGGGGATATGCCAAACCCATCCCGGGGCAACCTGCCCTACGAGGTAGTTAGCGAATACGACACCCTGAACCGTCTAAAAGAGTCTGCCCCGGCCCCGGAGGAGACCGTCACCGACGCCTTGGTATCCGCAGCCGACCAGCCCAAACCCGGCGAGCCCTACGGGCATGCCCCTATCTTTGCAGAAAAACAGCCTGAGCAGCCACCGCCGCCCTTGGTACCGCCTAAGAAAACCACTTCTGACAAGCCGCGCATCAACCCGGTACGGCTGGTGCTTTTGCTGGCTGCGATCATCATGGCGCTGTTCTGTGTGATCGCCGGCACCAAAATGCTGCTGGCCTATGTGCAGAATACCGAGGCTTGGGGGCAGACCAACGAAGAGTTTTTCAAAAAGTACGGTATCGATATCAACAAAGCTGGCGAAACGGTGGAATTGCCTGCCGACGGTTCCACCTTCCCGCCCACCAGTCCCCCGGCGCAGGTAGTCGCCCAGCAGACCGCTGCGCAGCCCATCGATATCCTGGCCACAGACGGCAGCGCACAGGCGCCTACGCCCACCCCGGTGCGGCGTACCCGCCTTACGCAATACCCCCTCAATCCGCTGCAGATCAAGTTGGGATCCATGGAGCAGATCACCAGCGAATACCCCGATGTGGTGGGGCGTTTGTTCATTCCCGGCGTGCTGGATGAGTGGATCGTACAGCGCAACAACACCTACTACCTCAACCACAACTATCGCGGCACCTCTGCCGAGGGCGGCGCAGTGTTTATGGATATCTCCTGCACCTTGGATACACCGCCTGAAAACCTGCACCTGCGCGGCAGCGGCAGCGTACCGGGCAAGACCTTCCACCCCCTCTGGCAGTACAAGACCGGCGGCATGGACTTTGTGAACACTGCCGAAATGGTACAGGTGACCACCCTCTACGAGGAGAACCATTACCTGCTCTATGCCGTTATCGAAGCCTCCAGCGACCCAAACAACCCCAATTATTTCAACTACAGCAGCTACCCCACCTTCTCCACCGATGAAGAGATGATGGAGTACCTTGCGCTGGCCAAGCAGCACAGCATCTATACCCTGCCCACCGATGTGCAGCCCGGCGACCGCCTGCTGACCCTATCCACCAGTGACGAAGGCAACAATCTGGTGCTGATTTTCCGCATGGCTCGCTAAACCGACTCATTCCCACAGCAAGGAGGAACCCCTCATGAACAATCCCGTCATCTATCCCGCCCAATGGCTTATGCCCGCCCCGGAGACCAACCTGAACGCATGGGCCTGCGTGGCCTGCGACCAGTACACCTCCCAGCCCGCCTACTGGCAGGAGGCTGATCTGCTGGTGGGCAACCAGCCCTCCACCCTGCGCTTCATTCTGCCTGAGTGCTACCTGAGCGAGTCTGTCCAGCGCATTCCCCAAATTCAGCAAGCCATGCAGCAGGCTGTTTTGAACGGCACTGTGCAGCCCACTCCCTGGCAGGGCTTCATCCTTACCGAGCGCACCACCCAGACCGGCGCCCGCTTGGGTCTGGTAGGCGTTATCGATCTGGAATGCTACGACTACCACAAGGGCTCCAAGAGCTTCGTGCGTGCCACCGAGGAGACCATCGAAAGCCGCATCCCGCCTCGTGTGCAGGTGCGTAAAGATGCCCTCTTGGAGACCAGCCATGTGCTCATGCTGCTGGATGACCCCATGCACAGCGTGGTGGAGCCTCTCCACGAGAAACGGGACGACTTGGAAAAGCTCTACGATTTCGACCTGATGCTGGGCGGCGGACACCTGACCGGCTACGCCGTGAAGGATCCTGCCGATATTCAAGCCGTATATCAGGCTCTGGATCAGCTCCATGCCCGTCTGGATCCCGCCAATCCCCTGCTGTTTGCCGTGGGCGACGGCAACCACAGCCTCGCCACCGCCAAAGCCATTTGGGAAAGCATCAAGCCCACCCTCACCTACGAGCAGACCGCTGACCATCCCGCCCGCTTCGCCATGGTGGAGCTGGAAAACATCCACGATGATGCCCTCGTTTTTGAGCCCATCCACCGCGTGCTCTTCGGCTACGATGGCGACGACCTGCTGGATGATATTGCCCGCTTCGCCGCTGAAAAGGGCGCTACCATTGCCGCCGACGAGCAGGCGCAGCAGATCACCGTGGTGTTTGAGGGCAAGGAAGTGGAGCTGTCCATCAGCGGTTCCCCCTACACCATGGCCGTGGGTACCCTGCAGGCCTTCCTCGATGCGTGGATGGCTTCCCACCCCCAGACCAAGCTGGACTACATCCACGGCGAAGCCGCCGTACAGGAGCTGGTCAAGGGCGAAGGCGCTATCGGCTTCCTCCTGCCTGCCCCCGACAAGAGCGATCTCTTTACCACCGTCATCCGTGAGGGCGCTATGCCCCGCAAGAGCTTCTCCATGGGCGAAGCCCACGAGAAGCGGTATTACATGGAGTGCCGCAAGCTGCGGTAAGGGTACGTTATTTGCTCCGCAGGGCAAGGGCTCTGCCCTTGCACCCCGCCAAAGGGCCCCAGGCCCTTTGGAATCCCGCTCTTTGCGCCCATTTTCAATGGGCGCAGGGGTGGGTTTTTGCATTTGGTGAATACCAAAATAGGCAGGATTTTGCTTGCTTACAGAGAAATTTATTAGGTATGTTTTTTGTTATTATTCCCTTCCCCCGAAAGGAGACCCCCTATGCAGAACCAAAAGAAGACCAAGGCCGAGATCTGGCAGGCCGTCAAGTTTACCCTGTTTTCCGCCAGTGCTGGCATCATCCAGCTGGGCAGCTTTGAGCTGTTTAGCAAGGTGTTCCATTGGGAATACCTGCCCGCCTACCTGACCTCCTTGGTGCTCAGCGTACTGTGGAACTTTACCTTCAACCGCCGCTACACCTTCCGCAGCGATGCCAATGTGCCCCGTGCCATGCTGCTGGTGGCGCTGTTCTATGTGGTCTTCACGCCCCTGAGCGGCTGGTGGGGCAAGGCCCTCACCGACATCGGCTGGAATGAGGATCTGGTGATGATCGGTACCATGCTCATCAACTTTGTTACCGAGTTCCTCTACCAAAAATTTGTGGTCTATCGTGGCACCATCGATACCAACGATGTAGCCAAGCGGGCCATGGAAAAGGAAGCCTGATCCCATGACCGAACAAAGCGCCAACAAGCGCAAATTCAATTTGAAAAAGATCCTTTCGCTGGGGCTGTCTGCGCTGCTGGTCATCCTGCTGGTGTGGTACATCTGGCAGAACCGGCACGATATGGCGCAACTGCTCAAGCTGGATGCCGGCACCGTCGCTCTGATGTTCCTCTTTGGGCTGGGCGGCTGCGTGATGAACTGCGTCTATCACCGAATCATTCTCAGCACCTTTCAGGTGGAGCTGGATCTGGTAGACTGGATGGGCGTGGTGATGGTGAGCAACGTGATCGCCTTTGTGATGCCCCTGCGCGCCGACCTGATCTTCTCTGCTGCCTACTACAAGAAGGTAAAGGGATTGGCCTACACCCGCAGTGTATCCATCGCCGCGGGCAACGTGGTATTCGGCGTGGCTTTTGCCTTGCTGGAAACCGCCATCGCCCTCATCTGCTGCGGCCTCATCGACGGCAAGTGGCCTCTGGCTTTGTGGCTGATCCTGATCGTGGGCGTGGTGGGCGTTGCTGTGTTTCTCATCATCGCCCTTGTGCTGGGCGATCATCCCCCGGCCTTTGTGACCAAGTACCGCATCGTGCGGGAGATGGTGGAGGGCTTCGTGCAGCTGCTCCGTGACAAGCGGATGCTTTTGCAAGTGGTGGTCTGCCTTGCCATCAACCATTTTTTCCACCTGCTGCTCTACATGGTGTGCTTCCACGCCATCGGCATGGAAATGACCATCTACCAAGCGCTGCTCTACAACAGCATGAGCAAGCTGAGCAGTATGCTCACCATCGTTCCCGGGAATATTGGCATCAAGGAAGCCGTGATGGGCTTTGCCACCGGCATGATGGGCAACCTGTTCCAAAGCGGCGTGATGGTTTCCCTCCTGCAGCGGGTGACGCTGATGATCGTCTACATCGTAGCCGGCGGCATCTTTGCATGGCCGGTTTTCCGCAAAATGAAACAGGCTGATGCCCAGCCCAAGGAGCTTGCATGAACGACCGACTCCGGGAAAAAATCGCCATGCTGCCGGAAAGCCCCGGCTGCTACATTATGAAAAGCAAGGGCGAGATCATCTACATCGGCAAGGCGGTCAACCTGAAAAACCGGGTACGGCAGTACTTTGTCGGCTCCCACACCCCCAAGGTGGCCGCCATGGCTGCCCGGGTGGACGATTTTGAGCTGATGCTCTGCCAGACCAATTTTGAGGCCCTCACCCTGGAATGCAACCTCATCAAGAAGCACAAGCCCTTTTACAACATCCTGCTCAAGGATGACAAGCACTATCCCTACCTGCGCATCGACCTGAGCGAGACCTATCCCCGCCTCACCTTAGCCCGTCGCATGAATGTGCGGGACGGAGCCAAGTATTTCGGCCCCTACATCGGCGCAACGGCGGTGCGGCAAGTGATGGAAGAAGTGCGCCGGTTCTTTCCCCTGCGCACCTGCAAGCTTTCCCTGCCCCTGAAAACGCCCCGCCGCCCCTGCATGAACTACCAGATCGGCAAATGCCTTGCCCCCTGCGCCGGGCTGGTCAGCGAAAGCGACTACCGAGCCATTTTGGATCGGGTCATCGCCTTTCTCAGCGGCGACAGCCGGGAGCTGCTCAAGCAGCTGGAAAACGAGATGCTGGCTGCCAGCATGCGCATGGAATACGAGCAAGCTGCCATCATCCGGGATAAGATCGCCGACATCAAGCAATTGATGGAGGAACAGCACGCCATCCAGACCAAGGACGTGGAGCAGGACATCATGGCGGTTGCGGTAGACGAGATCGACGCCATGGTGCAGCTGACCCACATCCGGGGCGGGCGCATGGAGGGCGGCCGTGCCATCCTGATGGAAGGCTGCGGCGGCGACGAGCCGGAGCAGATCCTCAGCCAATTCCTGACCCAATACTACGACGACGAGCACCTGATCCCCCGCAATGTACTGGTGCAGTGCCTGCCCGAGCCCATCGAGGAATTGGAGAAATGGCTGCGGGAGCGCAAGGGCGGCGCTGTCACGCTGGCCTGCCCCCAGCGGGGCGACAAAGCGGACTTGATCCGTCTGGCAGCAAAAAACGCCGAGAATGCGCTGTTCCACCACCGGGAGAGCCAACAGGTCAAGTTTGCCCGCACCACCTTAGCCATGGAGGAATTGCAGCAGGCGCTGAACCTGCCCACCTTGCCCCGGCGCATCGAGGGTTACGACATCTCCAACACCCAAGGCATCCTCAGTGTGGCAGCCATGGTGGTGTTTGAAGAAGGCCAGCCCGCCAAGAAGGAATACCGGCATTTCCGCATCAAAACCGTGGAAGGCCCCAACGACTTTGCCTCCATGTACGAGGTGATCCATCGCCGCCTGACCCATGGCCTAACAGAATGGCAAGAACGCACCGAAGCCGGGCTGGATGCAGCTGGCGGTCGTTTTTCCAAACTGCCGGATGTGATGCTCATCGACGGCGGCCCGGAGCAATTGCGCTATGCCCAACGTGCCATGAAGGATGCAGGAGCCAATATTCCCATGTTCAGCCTTGCCGAGCGGTTCGAGATCATCTATCTGCCCGACCGGGAAGAACCCATCGTGCTGGATCGCCGCTCCAATGCCCAGCTGCTCATCCAGCACATCCGTGATGAAGCCCACCGTTTTGGCATCACCCACCACCGTTCCCTGCGGGGCAAAAGCAACCTGCACAGCGAGCTGGACAACATCGAAGGCATCGGCCCCAAGCGCCGCACTGCTCTCATACGCCATTTCGGCGGCGTAAAGCCCATCTTTACCGCCACCAAGGAAGCATTGATGGAGGTGGAGGGCATCAGCGGGGAGATGGCAGAGAGGATCCTATCCCATGCCAAGACCCTGAAATAATTGATTTTTCAAACGAAACGACCCGAAAGCCGGGTGCAAGCATCCCGCTTCGGGTCGTTTTATTTTGCAATGGTGTTCTTTGCCTTTTTCGCAGATCGCTTTCCTTTGCTGGCAGGGATTGTCGCAAATAGCTGCCCTGCGCTTTGCGCACAATAGCCGCGAGGAGGCGAACAGCTTTGAACAAAAAATCCGGAACCCTGATGGTACTCTCTCTGGTTTGCATGGGTCTGTTTACCGGCTGTGCAAGCAAAGCAGACACCGTGCCGGAACCCGCCCCAACAGCGGGCACCGTCACCTCTGCCCCTATGGTGACCACATCCCCTAATGCCACCCAAGGCGTACTGCCTGCGCCCACCGCATCCGCAGAGCCTGCCACCGTAGGTGCTGCCAGCACCGTGGATGATGCACGCCGTCTCAGCGACCGTGTGGAAGACGAGGTGGACAAGCTATCCGAAGTGGATGAAGCCGATGCGGTTGTGATCGGCAACATTGCGCTGGTAGGTATCTCCTACGATGGCCAGTATCAGGGCGGCATGACCGAGCGGCTCAAGAACATGATCATCGACCGGGCCGAACTGGTGGACAAGGCCATTACCGCCGTCCATGTGACCGATAACGAAGCACTGCGAAAGTCGATCGGTGCACTCAACGGCATGATGGATGAAGCCAATGCCAGCTTTGAACAGCTGCAAACCAAGGCGCTGGATATCGCCGCCCAGCTGACCGGCAGCGGTCTTACCCAGCCGGAAGGCACTGTGGGCACCCAGCAGCAGAGTGCCACCTAAGTGAGCAAAACCGACCTCCTGCAACGATATGCGGAGGTCGGTTTGCTATTGATATCAAAAATTCAGATCACCGGCAAAGTCCTTGATCTTTGCAATGCATAGGGCATCCTGCTCCGGGGTAAAGCCATGGCCGCCTTCTTGAATGATGCACAGCTGTGCCCGCTCTTCAGGAGTCATCCCCTCCGGGCAGCTTTCCCGGTAGCTTTCCAAAGCCCGCTGGGAATATGAAAGGCGTACAAGATCGTCCCGATCGCCATGGATGAGCAGTACCCGACCCTGATAGGGCTTGATCTCCGCAAAGGGATCCATACCTAGCACCGCACCGGGATAGCAGCTGCCCAGCAGCATGGGGCCGCAGGGGATCTCATCCGGCAGGTTGGCAGGGTCAAAATCGGCAAACATCATATGTCCGGCACGGGCATCATCCGGAATGCACAGAGCGGGGAATACAAGCACCAAGCGCTTGATCGCATCCGGCTGCTTGGCAGCTGTCAGAGCCGATACAAAGCCGCCTTGGCTGCAGCCCATCAGCATAAGACGGTCGCTATCCACATAAGGCAAGCTGCGCACATAGGCGATCACTGCTTCCAGATCCTTCACTTCCGTCAATACAGACATTTCCTTGCTGGTGCCGTCGCTTTTGTTATTCTCTGCACTGCCACCGCAGAAATCGAAGGTGAACACTGTATAGCCCATCTCTGCCAAAGGCAAAGCATACTGCCGCACCGAGCTTTCATTGGCCATAAAGCCATGGCACACGATCGCTGCTGGCAGCCGCTCGCCCGCCGGCCGGAACGCTGTGCCCCGGATGGTGAGCCCTTCCCGCACGCAGGAAAAAGCATTTTCCACGATCGCCGCTTTCTTCTCTTTACGCTTCAAAAACGAAAACATCAAATGCACCTCTTATCCTGTAGGGTTTTCTGTTTTTCACTATAGCATGCTTTTACCTCTGCAACAACGCAGTTTCCTTTCAAAAAGCAGACGAAAAAAGCGGCGTTGTACGCCGCTTTCGGGTCGTCGAAAAACTCGCCTGCGGCGACTTTTTCGACGAGGCTTGCACCGTTTGCCTACTCGCCTACGGCTCGCCGGGCGGCAAACGGCGATAGGAATCCCTTGCTTTGCAAGGGTTCCGAAACCAC
>JAZSRK010000118.1:0-8232 GCA_045538465.1 Candidatus Limiplasma sp.
TCATCTTTTTGCTCATCAAAAAACGCAGCCGGTTCAATGCCTAAGTAATCGCATATGTACAGTAGTTCCTGAACCGATGGCAAACTTCTCCCGGAGGTTATGCCCTGAATATAGTTTCTGCTATGGCCTAAGTCTTGGCTCATCTTATACTCAGAAACGCCCTTTCTGATTCTCAACTCTGTAATGCGATTTCTGATGAAATCCAGTTCCATCAACTCACCTCCCATCACAGAGTATTGTATTACGACATCTGCGCCATTACGCACAGCGTCAATGTGAATTTGATGTTGATATAGCACATTTTCAACGGTATAATTCTACGTGAACCGCACTCTTCTTGTTGCAAACAACAATGTATAAGCCCAATAGCGGTGGATGTTTCGTAGCAGTTGCTGCCATGATCTCCCGAAACCGCCCGCTGAAACAGTGCGTCTACTAATCGCGCTGAGTGTGTACCTTTCTTAAGAATATCTCACACCCTGAAGAAACATTAAGCTCCAACGCTGTGATGCGCTGGAGCCATTAAGGATCAAGGTTACATTCGGAAAAGAGTGGAGAGTCAAAGAATCTGGGGATGTCGATTCCCAAGCCTTGACACATCTCATGAATGATCCGCAGCTTTACCGAATCATAAGAGCAGTTGATTACGTTACCAATGGTTGATTTCGGTACGCCACTCTTCATAAACAATTGGTACTGCGTCATCTGCTTCTCTTTCAGCAGCTCAGACAACCGTTCACTTATTGCTTGATTCAGCTTCATCACATCACCATCCCTGTCGCTGTACTAATATATTAGTATTGCGCAAGAATGAAATAGTCCCTGTAACTGTACTATTGCGCGCATTTGTGATAGTATATCGACAAAAATCCGAGGTGATATCAATGAGAGTTACCTTCTGTGGTCATAAAGAGGTGTACAACGAGGAGGATGTAAGACAATGGCTTTGCATGGTATGTACAGAGCTGATTGCACAAGGAGCCTCAGAATTTTATTGCGGCGGGTATGGTCACTTCGACCATATGTGTGCTGCTACCCTGCGTAGTCTGAAGCATCAGTATCCTGGCATTCGTATCGTATTAGTCTTGCCATATCTCAATAGCACTATGCTTACCGATGGCTATGATGAAACAGTATATCCGCCACTGGAATCTGTGCCGAAGCGATACGCCATATCACGCCGTAACGAGTGGATGGTACGGGAAAGTGATATTGTTGTTGCCTATGTGATACGAGGCTTCGGCGGTGCAGCAAAGACACTTGAATATGCACAGCGAAAGAAAAAACGGATAATTGCCTTTAATCCAGACTTGTCAAATCGTATCGGCCTGAACGATTCATGGAGGAACCTATGAAGAAGCTGATCATCATCCTGGTGGTGCTTGTTGCCATCTGCTTGCTCATGTACATCTCAGTATGCAATGATAGGTCAGGGTGTATCTGTTCCATCTTAACAACAGAGGATACCAAGCACCCCATTACCTCTATCCTTGAATCTGTATGGGATCCTGATTCTGCGTCTGAGGGGACATTCACCAGATTACTCACAACATGCAAGCACGGAAAGAGAGTCAGCCTGACAGTCTTCACTGATGAGGGATACTTTGTCGGGCGCATCATGAAATAGTTCTCTCAATAAGTTAGACGAAACAGAAAGCGGGATGTGCATGTTATCTTGTATTTGTTACGAATGAATAAGAGAACCAGCTGTTTGGGCAGCTGGTTCTCTTTCATTTGAGGGGATTTATTGTCGCAATGTTTACAGCTTGTCTTCTTCCAGCTTGCGGATTTTCTTCCGCAGAACAGCTCCTTGAATGATACAAGTGATCAGCAAGATGGCACACCCTGCTGCAAGCGCATACAGGACAATGGGGTTGGTCTGCTCTTCCTGCGCAGCCTGCATGCTGCTCTCGTCGTACTGTACCGGCTTTTCAACCGACAAAGCAACAGGGAGAGAAATCTCTGCTGGGTTGAGACATTCACATCGGTATGGCTTAAGTGACAGGAAGTGAAATGTTATATTCAACCATTTCCTTCCCAAAACCATTCCATGGGGGCGAATATCACGCTGCCGCTGCTTTTGCTGACCAGGATATACATATCGTTCATAGAACCCATGATTTCCCATTCTTCGTTATGCGGGATCGTCTTGGGTGTTTTCTTCGCGCTGTCCGCCCAGGCTGTCACATCCCGACCTACATATTCTTCCCGCAGAAAAAGGTCGGGAAAGACGGGCTTAACAATACTGGCGTTTTGCGAAAAAGCCAGATATTGTTTCATCATCCAGCCTTCCATTCCGTCTGTCCCAATAGCGACACGACACCAATCACCCGTTGTCTCCAGCACGCGCACCGGCGTTCCATTATAGAATTTCCCAAGAGAATCGGAATTCTTATCGGGTTTTGTACGAAGATGCAGTCGCTCCTTGGGATTGGGATTGTTCACTACTGCCCAACCAGAGGCATCAAGCGTCTTTTTCAACGTTTCTTCCGTGAGGGGGATGAGGCTGAAATCAGCAGTGAACAGGTCAGAAGATTCCAAAGCACCGATCAAGCGATGATTGTCCCATTGGATGCCATACCAGGTAACCGCATAATTACTTTCGCCCATAACCCAGGAAAGCCGCCAAGCATCGTCCGCCAGCTTCACATACCCTGCCATGAAGGAATCGCCGCTGAGATAAAGGATGATTTCGTTTTCTCCTGCATGAAATTCGTCCATACTTGTGCCTTCTGGCAATACGGATGAAAGGCGCACATGGTAATCCTTGTTTTTATCCTGACTGACAATTGCTACCCGGCGATTTCCACCTTCATCCTCCACCACCAGCACAAGCTGTTCCTTCTGAGGATGTAAATCTACGATCGTGCCCGGCAGGGTCACTTTAGCGGCATCCAGGGCGTCCGGTTGTGCCAACAGCTTATGCATATCCGTCCACAAGAGCGCAGCAGGTGTATTCGTCAATTGATATGACAGAGGAATATCCATCAGGGACACCGTATGGGTACAACCCTGACCAAAGGAATACTGCGCTTTGATGACTTGCAGCAGGAAGCCGCCCTTCTCTTTATCCTCTATCACCCGGGCGAACACCGCTTCGGATTCCATACCGCTGTTATACTGCTCATAGCTCACCAGATCATAGCCGGGGAAATCGTTCTGGATGCTGTCCGGCAGGATAGCTGCTCGCTTCCGGGCTTCATCCGGTGAGGCGGGAAGCTCATCAAAGCTCCACGTCCAGCTGTATAGCGTCAGTTCATTGTATGCGTTGATGCTATATTCCGGCGTTTGGCTGCCCTTGGGAAAGTAATGGAGCACAGTGCCGTCGATCAAGACTGTCCCTGCATAACGGGCGGGATCCTGCCACCCGCAAAGCGTATAGTATTCCCCGCTCCAGTGATAACTCTGATAAGGCCCGCTTTTACTCACAATATCAAAGCCCTGATCGTCCATGTACGCGCTGCCATCCGGGCGAATCTGGCCCGCCTGATGACGGACAAAATATACATCCAGATGTCCGTCCATGGGCGTTGAATCCGTGTCCAGTATCCATTGTCCATCCTTCAAGGTATACCCTTGCAGGCTCCAGCCCTCGTCCAGGATCAGGAATGCTCGTGTTGTTCCATCCGGGGCAGAAAATACGACGCAATCCTTGGGAACGCTTTCCAGCAGAGGAGAGAGCGATTCCGGCAAGGGATCGCAAAAATCATTCGTATCTGCCAGGGCCGGACTGAAAAGCAGAAGGGAAAGGATCAAAAGAGAAAATACGATCATCCACCTTTTCATCATAAGGAACCATCCTTTCGAAGTTACTCATTGTATCGGTCAATCCGTGCCGCGTCCGGGCATCCATGGAATGCCAATACTTTTAGGAATTCTTTGTCCAATCTTTTATCACCACTCGATAATAACGGTTCATATACTATCGAATATTTTACGCTCTTGCACTCATTAGTTGCTTTTTGAGTTCGTTGTCAGGAGTTTTTCAGACATCTGCCTATGTTTCTCGGCCTTGCGTCAGCCATTCGTTCCCAGACACACGTCTTTGATGCTTCCATCCTGATAAATCTCTATCGAAACATCTGTTGAGTTTCTACCAGCCTCGTCGTAAAAGACAGTAACAGCAAAATACGGCTCGTCCGTATCGATCACGAAATAAGTATAGTAATACAGTCTATTCGCCTCTTCCTGGCTGGCTCCGGTTGCGTCGCAGTATGCCTGCCGGGCGATGTCATAGACTACCTCTGGGGATATGGCATCAGGGCCTGGAACACCATAATATGTATCCATCCATTCCTGTTGCTGCTCATACGGCCAAGTAATGATCAATCCCCGTACCGCTTGCATGTTTCTCAGTTCCTGAAAGATTTCGCGAGTATCTTGCTGGCTCTGGTTTTTCTGCCCGTCCATCCGTTCCTTCGCTGTAGGAACGCGCAGGATCACCTCTACATCGTTTGGTCTCAGTTTTCCATCTTCGATCTGTACCGTGAACATATTACTTTTATCCTCGTTCCGGAAACAAACCCGCCAGTAATGTACGCTTTTATCAGGATAGAGATACCCATAAAACAGGAAAGGCGTCCATCCGTCCGTTTGCACATCTGTTCCATCATAAGCGGTGTGCAACTGATCCTCGGCCAGTTTCATGATGGCAGGCACATCGCTTTGATCCTGGGGCGGCATGGCACTGATAAAACGGCCTTCCCATGCTTCACCGCCTTCTACCAGCATGCTGTCGTACCATGCCTTATCCTCCAGGCTCCAGTCGTCGAAGAAGCCGTTCAGTAAGGTCATGAGATTAAAGTGAAAGGATGTCAATTCCCCGTCAAACTGCGCTTTCAGCCAATTTGTCAAGGCTGCGTCCTTTGCTCCCTCCGTCATGCCGTTTAGATCAGGAAGCGCAGACATATCGTAGCCCTGTTCCCGCAAGGCATCGACAAGGGATTGTTTTTGTTCCAGCGTCCACATTTCCACCCGGCTTTCTTGCTTTTCCAGGTAATAAACCCATTCCACGATGGCGTTCCAGTTGGTCAATGCCAAGGCAACGGTGGAGAGCAACAGTGCAAGAGCAACTACCAGGATGGCAAAACCTTTCCTGTTCAAGCCGAGGGCAAAGGGACGCTGTATATTCAAGATGCGGTGATCGATTCTCTGCCACACAATCCCCTGATGCGGAGCCGCTTCGCCATCCATGCGATCATCCAATGCTTTTACCGTTTCCAACAGTAGAGGTACATCCATGGATTTGGCTTTGCCAAACACCTGGCTTTCAAAAACTGTGTATAATTCAGTTGTGGAATAGCTATCGTTCATAGAGGCAGTCAAAGGACGGAGTTCCATTTTTTTATTCATCACAATCCTCCTTATCGCAAGCTCAGCAGGCACAACGCCACCAGACAGGAAAATAGCGCGCGGTTGGAAAGGATCTTCTTTTTCATCCTGGAAATCCGCATCCGCAATGCCTGATCGCTGATGTTCAGTTCTGCAGCAATTTCACTTGCTTTTTCTCCATACACACAGTAACGAAGAAAAATCTCTGCGTCTTTTTCGCCCAGCAACCGCCGCAGCAGTTCGACATGTTCGTTTGTGCGTACATAATCATCAGGGGATAAATACATCTGATCCGCAATGGGTTGCACGTTCTCAGCTACAGCAGAAAACACATGATGCTTCCATACCCGGCTTTGTTTTTTACAGGCGTTCATCAAACAGTTGCGGAAACACTCTACCAGCCAACCGTCAGGGTTTGGATGCTTCTGAAGACTTGAGCGTTTTTGCCATGCCCGCACAAAGGTTTCTTGAATCTGATCTTCGATCAGTGCTTCCTGATCGGCATACGAACCCAGGAATACGCGGCCAACGCGATAAAGCAACGCATAATCTCGCTCATATAGCGCTTCCAGCCAAGCATCAACGGTCATTACAACTCCTCCAGATAGAATCATTGGTCCAGGCAGCTGCCTCTCCGCAGTCGCGCAAACAGTCAATTTGCATCTCTCCTTTCGACTGTTTCACTCCTATATGTCATCACAGAAGCAAAACATAACACGAAAGGAGTTTTTTTAGAGAACTCTCTGAACGAATTCGCAGCATCTTAAGTATTGCATTACGTCGTCTTCCTCCTCGACAGATACAAGCCTTATTTGCCTATATCTATATATTATAACGAATCAAGGCAACATTATGGTGCGAAACACGCAAAACCTGCCCCAATGCCGGGGCAGGTTGATATAGTCACATATGCTCATTTAGGCAGCACGAAGATCTGCAGCGGATAATACTCATTCGGGTCAGTCAGAGCTTCCTGCTGCTTTTTCACATGCTCCTGGAAGGCTTCGCAGATAATCTGCTGATCTGCCTGCGGCATCTTGGAGACGTCGCCGTAGGGATTCCAGGTGGTGAACCAGCGGTAATAGTGCAGCCATTCATCGTTCTCCTGCAGCTTATCCCAGTTTTCAGCGAGGATTACAGCCCTGCCGGGAAGATCGCTGGCTGCAAACACATCGTCTACCTGTGCTGTGGTCATGTTGACAATAGCAGCGTAATCCCAAGGGGCGGCAGAGTTGTTACGGGTGCGCAGCAGCACGGCCACACGGACACAGAAAGGATCATTCCAGTAGGTATCGCCATCGTAGACAAAATACTTCTTGACTTCGGTATCGCTCAGACCGTATTGCTCGGCAATGGCCTTCACACCGATTGCTTCTGCTTCTTCAATGTAGATGGTATGCAGAGAAACAATCCTGTTGGTTTCTGCGACATTAGCAAGCAGGGTTTCAAGGCTTCCGGCACGTTCCCAGCCACCATTCGCAGTACGGGTCACCCAGTAGGAAACCACATAGCTATTGCCAGTCTTGGTGATCATCTCATCTTCCAAGGTGGCATCGTCCATCATAGAACCAAGTGCGCTTTCCAGAGCCGTGGCGTCAATGGTGGCAGTCACATGCCATGCACCGCTCTTGGCATCCTGTTCGCTGACAAGCTGAGCCTTATTGACGATAGAAACAGGCCAGTTGAACACTTCGGTCAGATGCCCGCGGAAGCTTTCTTCCGCCATTTCCTTGGTCAGTGTGATATCACCAACCACTACGGGTTCCTCGGAAGACTGTGCCGCAAAGAACTGCGGATGATATTCGTCGCGCAGCCAGTAGCCCAGCGCGTCCCAATAGTCGTATTCGGTAGCATTGGGATTCTCCGCCAGGAAACGCTCGCGGAAAATCAGAACAGGATCAGGGGCTTCACCCATGACAGAATCCAGAGGCATTGGACGCTGGGCATTTGCTTCTTCCTGCACAGCACCATAACGTTCGTATACAATGCGGTCAGCGGCCGCTTCACGATCAGCAGCAGGCTGAGTTTCATCTTCAAGAATCGCCCAGTCACTTTCATTCATGTCGAAGCCGGAATCACGCATGGCAAGTACGAAAGCGTGTTTTTCTTCCAGTCCCCAGGTCATGAACTTCCCCTGGGCGTCCATTTCAGCCACACGGCTGGTCATCATGCTCATGACAATGCCAGCTGCCAGAGCAGTTACAGACAGCAACATCGCTGCCATCATCATCACAAAGCCAACAGAGAGCTTCTTTTTCACAATAATTCCACCTTTCATCTGGGAAGCATGAGATGCATTCAAGACACGCTGCGCCAGATAAGGATCATCTTTCACTTCGTACTTTGCACAATACTGATCCACAGCATTGTGAATCTGCGTACGAATCTTGTTGTCATCCATAAGCATCCTCCTTTTCCAGCAAATTGCGCAGTTTGATATGCGCATGCTTCAATCGCCCTGATACGCTTGATATATTGATCCCCAGCGTATCAGCAATTTCCCTCATCGTCATATCGTGATAGTAGTACAGCAGGATGACTTCCTTTTGCTTGACCGGCAGTTTGATAATTGCCTGAGCCAGTGCATCAGCATCGCTATTCTCAAAAGGATGAACTGGAACCGGCGGTACATCTTCCGGTGTCACACGCCGGTCCATGAAACGGAACCAGCCAGCGCGACGCATATCCCGGCAAGTGTTCATGGCGATTCGTGTCAGCCAAGTTTTTGCGCTGCTCTCTCCACGAAATGAGGATAAGGATCTGTGTGCTTTCAGGAACGTTTCCTGAACAGCGTCTTCAGCCAATGCTTTATCGTGTAAATAGATAAAGCACAGGCGCAGTAAAGAGCTTTGGTATTGATCGACCAGACTGATCAATAGCTCATCGTGGTTTCTGTCCGGG